>DATFFA010000134.1:0-13865 GCA_035250605.1 Variovorax sp.
CATCTACGCACCTCCGTAAAGCTATGAGCCCCGACTAAGGAACAACGCCGGGTCCACCATCGCCCTGTTCAGCATCACCGACCAATGCAGGTGCGGGCCGGTCACGCGCCCGGTGGCGCCCACCGCGCAGAAGCGCTCGCCGGCCTCCACCCTCTCGCCCACCTTCACGTCCATGGCGCTCAGGTGGCAATACATCGTCAGCAGCCCGCCGCCGTGGTCCAGCCAGACGGTGCCGCCGTTGAAGAAGTAGTCGCCGGTGTCGATCACCCGGCCGGCCATCGGCGCCTTCACCGGCGTGCCGGTGGCCGCCGCGATGTCCATGCCGCTGTGCGGATTGCGCTTCTCGCCGTTGAACACGCGCCGCAGGCCGAAGGAGCCCGAGCGCCGCCCCGGCACCGGGACCTGCATGCGCAGCTCGCCCTGGGGCAGGGGCTCGCTGAAGGTGGCCATCACCGTCTGCAGGTGGACGCGCTCGCGCTCGTAGCGCGCCAGGTCCTCGGCCGACAGGTCGACCTGGCCCGGCGCCACCTTGAGATGCTGCTCGCGGTAGCGCTTGGGCGCGATCACATAGGGCAGCTCGCTCGTGCCGCCGTCCTCCCGCAGCACCCGGATGCGGGCCTCGCCCGGCTCCGCGGACAGCGGGATGCCCACCAGCGCACCCCAGTCGATCGCATCGCCCAGCACCAGCAGCGGCACGTCGTCCGCGGTGCGCGCCTGCGGCCGCCTTGCGGCCGGTCCCAGCGACAGGCGGGCGATGCCGCCGGGGACTTGCAAGGCGTGCGGCCACGGCGGCGGGCTGGGGGTCGCCTGCGCGGCCGGCAGGGCCATCAGCCCGAGTGCGCGCAGCAGGACATCGCGGCGATGCATCGGCATGGGCTCAGGCCTTGGGCTTGTAGGCCACCACGTCGATCTCGACCTTGGCATCGACCATCAGCCGCGCCTCGGTGGTCGAGCGTGCCGGGAAGTTGCCGTCGAAGTAGCCCATGTAGACCCGGTTGAAGGCACCGAAGTCGCGCGCGTCGTGCAGCCACACGGTGCACTTGCACACGTCTTCCAGCGTGGCACCGGCGAGGGCGAGCGCCGACTTGACGTTCTCCATCACCTGGCGCGTCTGCGCCTCGATCCCGCCGACCACGATCTCGCCCTTGGCATCGGCCGGCACCTGGCCCGAGACGTAGACGAAATCGCCGGCGCGAACGGCCGGGGAGAGGGGGCGGATCTGGCGGTCCGAGGCATTGGGCGAGACGCCGAGGTATTCGAGCGGCATGGGGGGCTCCTGAGGTGAAAGAAGTTGGCGAAGAGGGGGCGGTGAAGGTCGGCGACGCCCATCGATTTTGAAATTCTATTTCAGCATAAAGCCAAGAACACAGGGTTTACACCCATGCATTGGCCCGCTTGTTGCTTCAAAGTCCGGCCCGAAGAGAAAGTTTTTTTCATTTCACAGCCCCACGAAGGAGTTCCACATGCAGACCCCCGGACGCCCGAGCGGCCAGCCCGCATCCTCCAAGCGCCGCCTGCTCGGCGCCTGTTTGCTGGCGATCGCCACGCTGGCCGGCCCGGCCGCGATGCCCGCGCAGGCCCAGGGCGCGCGCAACTTCGCGACGCTGGCCATGGTGGCCGAGCCCCAGACGCTGGACCCGATGGCCTCCACCGCGGACCTGGTCGGCACCATCATGCAGCATGTGTACGAGCCGCTCTACACCTTCGACGCCAAGTGGAACGTGGTGCCGATGCTGGCCGAGGGCATGCCGAAGATCTCGGCCGACGGCAAGACCTACGCGATCGCGATCCGCAAGGGCGTGATGCTGCACAACGGCCGCGAGCTGAACGCGGACGATGTGGTCGCCAGCCTTCAGCGCTGGATGGACCAGTCGCCGCGCGGCAAGGCCGTGGCCAAGGAGATCGAAAGCCTGAAGACGAAGGGGCCGCTGGCCGTCGAGGTGGTGCTCAAGCAGCCCTACGCGCCGCTCTTGGCCCAGTTCGCGCTGCCCAGCGGCATGGCCGCGATCATGGCCAAGGACGCGATCGCGCAGCCGCTGAAGGACTTCGTCGGCACCGGTCCCTACAAGTTCAAGGAGCGCCGGCCCGACCAGTACGTGCTGCTGACCCGGTTCGACAAGTACAGCGCGCGCAAGGAGGCCCCGAACGGCTACGGCGGCAAGCGCGAGGCGGCCATCGAGGAACTGCGCTTCGTGCCGGTGCCCAATGCCAACACCCGCGTCGAGGGAGCGCTGGCCGGCCAGTACGACTTCGCCGACCTGCTGCCCACCGAGGCGCTGCCGCGGCTGGAGAAGGCCGCGGGCAAGACGCTGCCGATCATGACGCCGGCGTTCGGCTTTCCCTACCTGGTGTTCAACACCAAGGAAGGCGTGATGGGCAGCCAGCCGGTGCGCCAGGCGGTGCAGGTGGCGCTGGGCGAGGGCGAAATGCTGGCCGCCGGCTTCGGCGACACGCGCTTCTTCGTCGCCGAGGGCAATCACTTCCCCAAGGGTTCGCCCTTCTATGCGACCGGCGGCACCGAGCTCTACAACCAGCGCAACGCGCCCAAGGCCAAGGAGGCGGCGGCCAAGGCCGGCTACAAGGGCGACCCGATCCGGGTGCTGACCAGCCGCCAGTACGACTTCCACTACAACATGGCGCTGCTGATGGCCGAGCAGCTCAAGCGCGCCGGCTTCAAGGTCGAGCTCAACGTGGTCGACTGGGCCACGCTGGTGCAGCGGCGCAACGACCCGAAGCTGTGGGACATCTACGTCACCCACTCGGGCCAGTTTCCCGAGCCCATGCTCTCGCCGCCGCAGCTGGGCGACGGCGCGCCGGGGTGGTGGGACTCGCCGGCGAAGAAGGCCGCGCTCGGCGCCCTGAACGTGGAGGTCGACCCCAACAAGCGCGGCGCGCTGTGGGGCAAGGTGCAGCAGGTGGTCTATGACGAGGTGCCTTACGTCAACGTCGGCAAGTTCAACGGCCTGTCGGCGAAGAGCCCGGCACTGGACAACTACCAGCCGATGACCTGGCCCTTCTTCTGGAACGCAAGAATCAAGTAACGGCGTCGACGCCGGGTCGAGGCTCGGCATCGGGGAACTGAATGATCCGCTATCTCTCCTCCCGCCTCGCCGGCATGGTGGTCGTGCTCGCCATCGTCGCGGTGCTGGTCTTCATCCTGACGCGTGCCGCCTCGGGCGATCCGGTCTCGGTACTGCTGGGCGACCAGGCCACCGCTGCCGACATCGCCCGCGTGCAGAAGGAATACGGCCTCGACAAGCCGCTGCCCGTGCAGTTCGGCTACTGGCTGCGCGAAGTGATGCAGGGCAACCTCGGGCAGTCGATCTTCCTGCAGCGCCCGGTCACGCAGGCGCTCATGGAGCGCGCCGAGCCCACCACGCTGCTGGCACTGATGGCGGTGGCCATCGCGGCGCTGATCGGGCTGCCCTGCGGCATCGTCTCGGCAGTGTTCCGGGGGCGCGTGGTGGACCAGGTCTTCACCGGCATCGCGATGCTGGGCGCCAGCATCCCGAGCTTCTGGCTGGGCATCGTGCTGATCCAGTTCTTCGCGGTCTCGCTGGGCTGGTTCCCCGTCTCGGGCTATGGCGCACCCGATGCACCGCTGGCCGAGCGCCTGCATGCGCTGGTGCTGCCGGCCACGGTGCTGGGGCTGCTGAACTCGGCGCTGATCATCCGCTTCACCCGCGCTTCGATGCTCGACGTGCTGGGCGAGGACTATGTGCGCACCGCGCGCTCGAAGGGCCTTTCGGAAGGCACGGTGGTGCTCAAGCATGCGCTGCGCAATGCGTTGGTGCCCATCGTCACCGTGCTGGGCCTCACGATCGCGCTGATGATCGGCGGCGCCGTCGTCACCGAGACCGTCTTCGGCCTGCCGGGGGTCGGCAACCTGGTCGTGAACGCGGTGCTGCGCCGCGACTATCCGGTGATCCAGGGAGCCCTGCTCGTGATCGCCGCCATCTACGTGCTCATCAACTTCTCGATCGACCTGCTCTATGCCGTGGTCGATCCCCGCGTGAAGATCTAGTCCCATGCAAATGCCAAGAATGCTCCGCCAGCTGATGCATCGCCGCATCGTGATGGCCTCCGCCCTGGTGCTGCTGCTGATCGCGGTGCTCGCGCTGGGCGCGCCCTGGCTCGCCTCGGCCGATCCCAACGACACGGCCGTGCTCGACCGGCTCAAGCCGCCGAGCGCCGCGCACCTGATGGGCACCGACGAGCTCGGCCGCGACATGTATGCGCGCATCGTGCACGGTGCGCGCTACTCGCTCGCCATCGCGGCGCTCACGGCCCTGGGCTCGGTGGTGCTGGGCACCATCCTCGGACTCATGGGCGGCTTCTTCCGCCGGCTCGATGCGCCGCTGATGCGGGTGGTCGACGCGATGATGTCCTTTCCCGACATCCTGCTGGCGATCGCGCTGGTCGCGATCCTCGGGCCCTCGCTGGTCAACGTGGTGCTGGCGCTGGTGCTGGTCTACACGCCGCGGGTGGCGCGGGTGGTGCGCGCCTCCACCCTGGTGGTGCGGGAGCTGCTCTTCGTCGAGGCGGTGCGCGCGCTCGGCGTGCGCACCTCGCGCATCCTGTGGCGCCACATCCTGCCCAACCTGATGTCGCCGATCCTGGTGCAGGTGTCCTTCATCTTCGCCTACGCGATCCTGGCGGAGGCGGGCCTGTCCTTCCTCGGCGTCGGCGTGCCGCCCGAGATCCCGACCTGGGGCACCATGGTGGCGAGCAGCCAGCAGTATGCGGACCGGGCCTTCTGGGTCGTGCTGTTCCCGGGGCTGGCGATCATCTTCACCGCGCTCTCGCTGCAGTTGCTGGGCGACGGCGTGCGCGACCTGCTCGACCCCAAACTGAAGAAGGCCACCTGATGACGCCGAACTCCCCGCCTCGCCTGAGGGTGCGCAACCTCGGCACCGCCTTTCCGACCGAGGACGGCCTGGTGCGCTCGGTCGCCGAGGTGAGCTTCTCCATCCAGCCCGGCAAGACCACCGCGCTCGTCGGCGAGTCCGGCTCGGGCAAGTCGGTCACCAGCCTGACGCTGATGCGCTTGCTGCCCAGGACCGCCAATGCCCAGGTGAGCGGGCAGGCGGCCTTCGTCACCCGCGACGGCCGCACGGTCGACCTGCTCGGCCTGCCCGACCGCGAGATGCGGCGCCTGCGCGGCAACGAGCTGTCGATGATCTTCCAGGAGCCGATGACCAGCCTCAACCCGGTCTTCACCATCGGCGAGCAGATCGCCGAGAGCGTGCGACTGCACAAGGGCCTGGACCGCAAGGCCGCGCTGGCCCATGCGCTGCGCATGCTGGAGCTGGTCGAGATCCCGGCCGCGGCGCGGCGCCTGCACGAATATCCGCACCAGCTCTCCGGCGGCATGCGCCAGCGCGTGATGATCGCGCTGGCCATGGCCTGCGACCCGACGCTGCTGATCGCCGACGAGCCGACCACCGCACTCGACGTCACCATCCAGGCGCAGATCCTCGAGCTGATGCGCAAGCTGCAGGCCGAGACCGGCATGAGCATCCTCTTCATCACCCACAACCTCGGCGTGGTGGCGCACCATGCGGACGACGTGGTCGTGATGTATGCGGGCCGCGTGGTCGAGCGTGCGCCGGTGCGGCCGCTGTTCGCATCGCCGGAGCACCCGTACACGCAAGGCCTGCTGGCCTGCCTGCCGGGCAAGGCGCAGGCGCGCGGCGAGGGCCGGCCCAGGCGCCTGTTCGCGATCCGCGGCCAGGTCTCGAGCCCGCTCGCACCGCCGCCGGGCTGCGCCTTCGAGCCGCGCTGCGACCAGGCGCTCGAGGCTTGCAGGCAGGCGATGCCGCCGCTGGTCGACACCTGTGAGGGTCGCCAGGCGCGCTGCATCCGGGTGCCCGCGATCCAGCCACTCGCGAGGGCCGCATGAGTACAGCCGCTCCCCTCATCGAGGTCCGAAACCTCAAGAAATACTTCGGCTCCGGCGACCGCCCGGTGCGCGCCGTCGACGACGTCTCCTTCGCCATCCGCCCCGGCGAGACCCTGGGCCTGGTCGGGGAGTCGGGTTCCGGCAAGAGCACCATCGGCCGCACCCTGCTGCGCCTGGTCGAGCGCACCGAAGGCGAGGTGCTCTACCGTGGCGACGACATCGGCAAGCTCGCCGCCGGCCCGCTGCGCCGCCTGCGCAGCAAGCTGCAGATCATCTTCCAGGACCCCTACGCCAGCCTCAACCCGAAGATGCGCATCGGCGCCATCCTCGGCGAAGCGCTGGCCACGCACGGCCTGGCCAAGGGCCCCGGCGCGCGCGAGCGGCGCATCGCCGAATTGCTGGAGACGGTGGGCCTGCGGCCCGAGCATGCCGGCCGCTTCCCGCACGAGTTCTCGGGCGGCCAGCGCCAGCGCATCGGCGTGGCGCGCGCGCTGGCGGTGGAGCCCGAGTTCATCGTGGCCGACGAGCCGCTGTCGGCCCTGGACGTCTCCATCCAGTCGCAGGTGATCAATCTGCTGGCCGACCTGCGGGAACGCCTGTCGCTGACCATGCTTTTCATCTCGCACGACCTGGACGTGGTGGAATACCTGTGCGACCGCGTGGTCGTTCTCTACCTGGGCAAGGTGATGGAAGTGGCCGAGACCCGCGAGCTCTTCGAGCGCCCGCAGCACCCCTATACGCGGGCGCTGCTGGCTGCCAGCCCCAAGCCCGATCCGCTGCTGCCCAACGAGCGCGTGGCGCTCAAGGGCGACATCCCGAGCCCGATGGCGCCCCCTTCGGGCTGCGTCTTTCGCACGCGCTGCCCGCACGCCATCGCGGCTTGCGCCGACACCGTGCCGCCGCTCGACGAACTGTCGCCGGGGCATTTTTCTGCCTGCATCCGCAAGGACCTGGTTCGACATGAGCCGCCGGGCCGCTCCCAAGACGATAGCACCGTAGCCGAAGGTGAAGGTACTGGAGTGAGCCGCTCGGCCGCTCCCCAGGCAAGACCGTAGCGCTTGGCGCGGAGGTGATTTGAATGACCACTGACAACGAACTTTTCGACCCGATCCTCGACACCCGCATCAAGGGCTACCCCCACACCCAGCCGCCCAGGCGCCTCAGCGAGATCGGCCGGGCCGGCTGGCATGTGCTGGCCGGCGACCTGCCGCTGCCGCTGGCGGTCCTCAAGCGAGAGGCGCTCGAGCACAACCTGGCATGGATGCAGGCGCGCGTGCGGCAGTGGGGCATCGACCTGGCGCCGCACGGCAAGACCACCATGTCGCCGCAGCTGTTCCGTCGCCAGCTCGATGCCGGCGCCTGGGGCCTGACCTTCGCGACCGTCACGCAGCTGGCGATCGGCGTGGCCGCCGGCGCGCGCCGCACGCTCATCGCCAACCAGGTGATGAGCGATGAAGACCTGGCCGGCATCCAGCTGCTGCTGCACGCGCATGCCGACCTGCGTGTCGTGTTCCTGGTCGACTCGCTGGCGCAGCTCGGGCTGATCGAGGACTGGACCGGTCGACACCACGAAAGCCTGCCCTTCGAGGTCATGCTGGAGATCGGCGTCGAGGGCGGGCGCACCGGCTGCCGCGCGCAGGAGGAGGCCGTCACGCTCGCCACCGCCCTGCACCGGAGCAGCGCGGTGCGCCTGGTGGGCATCGAGTGCTACGAGGGCCTGGCCGCCACCGGCGACAGCGCTGCCGACACCGTCTATGCCAACGCGCTGATGGATCGCGTGGAAGCGGTGGCGCGCCACTGCGACACGCACGGCCTGTTCGAAGGCGACGAGGTGATCGTCTCGGCCGGCGGCTCGGCCATCTTCGACCTGGTGGCCGGCCGGCTGAAGCCGGCGCTCAAGGCCGGCGTGCGCGGCATCCTGCGCTCGGGCTGCTACGTCACCCACGACCACGGCTTCTACAAGCGGATGCTGAGCGCGGTGGACCAGCGCCTCGGTTGCGACTGCGGCGAGAGCCTGCGTCCGGCGATGGAGGTGTGGGCGACCGTGCAATCGCGTCCCGAGCCCGGGCTCGCCATCCTTGCCGTCGGCAAGCGCGACATCTCCTTCGACCTTTCGCTGCCCGTGCCCATCGCCCGCGCCGCGCGCGGCAGCCTCGTGCCCGAGGCCGTGCCCGCCGACTGGAAGATCACCGGCCTGAACGACCAGCATGCCTACCTGCGCTGGGACGACGCCGCATCGCCGCAGGCGCCTGTGGTGGGCGACCGCGTCGGCCTGGGCATCTCGCACCCCTGCACCACCTTCGACAAGTGGCACTGGATGCCGGTGGTGGAAGAGGACTTGCGCGTGATCGATGCGGTGTCCATGCATTTCTGAAGCGGTCCATGTCCCAGTCCCTGCTCCAGAAGATGGCCGAGGTGCGCAACGGCGCGCCGTCCACGCGGCGCGCCATCCTCGACCTGATCCTCGAGGACCCCGACCGCGTGCTCGAGGAAAGCTTCGAATCGCTGGCCGAGCGCTCGCGCAGTTCGGTGCCCACCATCATGCGCACCTGCCGCGACCTCGGCTTCGCGGGGCTGCGCGAGTTCAAGCTGGCCTTGGCGCAGGAGCTGGCGCTGGGCGGCTCGCCCCTGCACCGGCGCGTCAACATCGCCGACACGGCCGACGAGGTGGTGGGCAAGATCGCCCGCAGCGCCGCGGCCTCGGTCTCCGGCGTGCGCAGCCAGCTCGACATGGCGGTGCTCGACGGCGCCGTCGGCGCGATCGCCGCGGCGCCGCACGTGGACCTGTACGGCGCCGGCGCCACCTCCTGGTTCATGGCCAACGACCTGCAGGCGCGGCTGTTCCGTCTGGGCCTCTCGGCCAATGCCTGGGCCGACTACCACCTGCAGCAGGTGGCGGGCGCGGCCCAGCGCCCGGGCGGCGTGGTGATCGCGATCTCGCACGTGGGCGGCATGCCCTCGCTGCTGGATGCGGTGGACATCGCGCGTGGGCAGGGCGCGAAGGTGGTTGCGCTCACCCGGCCCGGCACCGCGCTGGCGGCGCGCGCCGATTTCCTGCTCGGCCTCTCGGTGCCCGACGATGCGGTGATGCACGTGGGCATCGACGCCTACCTCACGCACCTGACGGCCATCGAGATCCTGACCGTGCTGGTCGCACAGCGCCGCGGCGAACCCGCAGTGCAACGGCTGCAGCGCGCGCGCGAGGCTTTCCAGCGCCACGGCATCGATGCCAGCACGCATCCGCTGCAGAGCTGGGATGGCGGAGGAATCAAGCATGGCTGAGAGCGAACACGGTGGCTCCGCCGCCGGCACGCCGGGCAGCGCGCACGAAGGCGCCTTCTCCCGCGCGCGGGAGAGGGCGCAGGGCCAGGACCGCGGCGCCACCCTGCTCGAAGCCGGCCTCATCGTCGATGGCTCCGGCGGCCCCAGCTGGACCGGCGACGTGCTCCTGGTCGGCGACCGCATCGCAGCCCTGGGCGAAGGCCTGCGCCGGCGCCTGCCCGAGGGCATCGACGTGGACGACCTGCAGGTCATCGACTGCCGCGCCAAGGCCGTCGTCCCGGGCTTCATCGACGTCCACACGCACGACGACGCCATCGTGCTGCGCGACCCGCTCAACCTGCCGAAGGTCTCGCAGGGCATCACCACCGTGGTCACCGGCAACTGCGGCATCTCGCTCGCGCCGTACCGCACGCCGCAGGCCCAGCCGCCGCTCACCCTGCTGGGCGCCGATTCCTTCCTGCACGCCACCATGGCCGAGTACCGCGCGGCGGTCGAGGCGGCGCAGCCCGCGCTCAACGTTGCCGCCCTGGTCGGCCATACGACGCTGCGCTTCGCCACCATGGACGCGCTGGACCGCGCCGCCACCGAAGACGAGCGGGCGCGGATGGGCGCGCTGCTCGAGTCCTGCATGGTCGAGGGGGCGCACGGCCTTTCTTCCGGCCTGTTCTACGAGCAGGCCTTCGCCGCCCCGGCCGAGGAGGTGACGGCGCTTGCGCGCATCGTGGCCCGCCACGGCGGCGTCTACGCCACGCACCTGCGCAGCGAGATGGAAAACATCATCGAGGCCATGCACGAGGCCGGCGACACCGCGTTCAGCGCCGGCGCGCCGCTCGTGATCTCGCACCACAAGTGCGCCGGGCCCGCCAACTGGGGCCGCACCCGGCAGACGCTCCCGCTGATCGATGCGCTGGCCGAACGCCAGGACATCGCGCTCGACGTCTACCCCTATGTCGCCGGCTCCACCGTGCTGCGCGAGGACCTGGTGGACGGCGTGATCGACATCCTCATCACCTGGTCCGACCCCCATCCCGGCGTGACCGGCCGCATGCTGGCCGACATCGCACGCGAGTGGGGCGTGGACCAGAAGGAGGCCTGCCGACGCCTGCAGCCCGGCGGCGCCTGCTATTTCCAGATGAACGAAGACGACGTGGAGCGCGTCATCGCCCACCCGCGCACGATGATCGGCAGCGACGGCCTGCCGCACGATCGCCATCCGCATCCCCGCCTGTGGGGCGCCTTTCCGCGCGTGTTCGCGCGCTACTGGCGCGACCGGCAGCTCTTCACGCTGGAGCAGGCAGTGCACAAGATGACCGGCATGACGGCGCGCAACATGCGCATCGCGGACCGTGGCCTGCTGCGCGCCGGCGCGATGGCCGACGTGGTGGTGTTCGACCCGCGCACCATCGCCGACACCGCCACCTACGACCGGCCGAAGAGCGCGAGCGTGGGCATCGAGCGGGTGTACGTGAACGGGACGTGTGCGTTCGTCGGCGGCGAGCAGGAGCCTGCCGTGCGCGCGAGGGCGGGGCGGATGCTGACACGCGGGTGAGCGGCAGCAGCGCGCGCGTCGGGCGCCTCCGGCCGGCTATGCTCGCGCGGCATGCGGCTTCTCGATACTCGGCCCTGTTTGCCATGGCGCTTCCATGCCGCGGCAGCGCTGGTTGCCGCACTGCTTTGGGCGGCTGCCGGCCCGGCCGGGGCGGCCTGCCTGGCCACGGCCTTGCACTTGCCACCCGTTCCGCGCGCCCTGGCCATGGCGGCCGCGGCGCAGCGCGAGCACCGCGCTTTCGGCGGGCAAACGCTGGATGCCGAAGGCCGGCTCACCGATGCCGGCTATTCCGAAGCCGAGGACGCGCGCGGCGGGCTGAGCGCGATGGCGCCGTGGGAGCGGGTGCTGGGCTACTGGCGTGCGGTGGATCCGCAGGACGCCCGGCTGCCCTCCCAAGTGCGCTTCGGCGCGCTGCGCCCCGCCTCCCGCGAGTTGCTGATCCAGGCCCTGAACCGGGCCACGGCCGCGCACCTGCAGGGCCTCGGCGTGGACGCGGCGCAGGGCCTCGAATCCCAGGACCTGCGGGCCGTTCAGGCCGCAATCGATCGCGTGGCGGTGATCGATACGCCCTGGTCCGCCGCCTTCGTCAGCTGGCTGGCGCGCCAGGCCGGGCTCGGCCCCGACGAGTTCGTCTTTTCGGAAGCGCATGCCGACTATGCCGGTGCCGCATGGCAAGCCCGCGCCGACGAGGCGCAGGGCCTGGCCAACCCTTCCGCGCTGCGCGCCTGCGATCTCGCGCGCACGCCGCCCCGCGTCGGCGACCTGGTCTGCCACGCACGCAGCGACGACGCGAGCCTCTCCACCTTCGAGGCGATCGGCCGCATCCTCGCTGAGCGGCCCACCGGCGGCGCGGCGCTGCCCATGCACTGCGACGTGGTCGTCGCGGTGGATGCGAAGGGATTCGACGCGGTGGGCGGCAACGTCCTGCAGTCGGTGACGATGCGCCGGCTTGCCTTCGCGCCCCGCACCCGATTGCTGGACCCCAGCTATCTGCCGCAGGGCTGCCAAACCGGCCCCTCGGGCTGTGTCGATCGCCACATGAGCCGGGCGCCCTGGTCGCTGCTGCTGCAGTGGCGTTGACGCCGGCCGTCGCTGCCCCCGGGCGTGCCCGGATGGCGCGGCGGTCGATAAGCACTATCTTCTTACTATCGCTCTTGTCCATGCCCCGCATGGATGCCGTCAATACATCGCGTGCAGGCATGGGTCTCGCTCCTGCACACCAACGAATGCGCTTCAACAAGCTGGATCTGAATCTTCTGGTCGCCCTGGATGCCATGCTCGCCGAGCGCAGCATCAGCCGGGCGGCCGAGCGACTGCATCTGAGCCAGTCGGCGATGAGCAATGCCCTGGGGCGGCTGCGCGACTACTTCGACGACGAGCTGCTGGTGCAGGTCGGCCGCAAGCTGGAGCTGACCCCGCGGGCCGAGACGCTGAAGGAATCCGTGCGCGACGTGCTGGTGCGGGTGGATTCCGCGATCCTCGCCCAGCCACGCTTCGACCCCGCCCAATCGGACCGCTGCTTTCGCATGATCGTCTCCGACTACACCTCGATGGTGCTGATGCCGCATCTGCTCACGCTGGCCGGCCGGCAATCCCGCACCGTGCGCTTCGAACTGCTGCCGCTGCTGCAGCCGCCTCTGCGCGAACTGGAGAGCGGCGAGGCCGACCTGCTCATCCTTCCGACCGAATACCGCACGCCCGGGGAGCACCCCTACGAACTCCTGTTCGAGGAGCAGTTCGTCTGCGCGGTCTGGAGCGGGGGCTGCTTCGGGCATGCCGACAGGCTGACGGCCGAGCAGTACGCGGCGGCCGGGCACATCGTGATGCAGCCATCCGGCATGGACGAGCCCACGCGGGCCGGATGGCTGAAGCGCCGCTATCCGGGGGTTCGGCGCATCGAAGTCAGCACCTACAGCTTTGCCGCGGTTCCCTACCTGGTCGTGGGCACCGACCGCATCGCGACCATGCACGCCCGGCTGGCCCGGTTGGCGCGCAAGTCGCTGCCGCTGCGCGTGCTGGCGGCGCCGCTGCCGTCGCCGGCGATGCAGCAGACCATGCAATGGCACAAGTACCGCACGCTGGACCCGGGGCTGGTCTGGCTGCGCGGGCTGCTGCAGGAGGCGGTGCTGTGCATGGATGCGGAATTGGGCGCTGCGGCCGCGAGCGGCAGCCGTGCCGGCGCGGATGAAGTAGGGGTGTTGCCTTAGCCGCGCGCCACCGGATCGCTGAAGCGACACCCGCCGTCCGTGCGACACGGCCGTGCGGGTCGCCAAACAATTCTGGCTTTTTGTCGTGAGATTGCCAGCCACATCGTCCGGCATTTTTAGGATTCGACGGGTCACCGATCCCCTCTGGGAATCGCGAGCGGTGGTCTGACGTTTTCGGCGGTTGCGTTCGAGACAGGCGGGCCATCGCTCAGGTGCATTGCTTGCCACGTGCGCCCTGCGTACGTGGGCCCCTGAACGACCCGAACCTCCCGCCATGAACAGAACGCATCGCAGTCTTTGGAACCCCGCACTGGACGCCTGGGTTGCAGCCCCCGAAAACGCCCGTGCTGCCCGAGGCAAGCGCAGCCGCTTGCGGGCGCTGTCCGGCGTGGCCGTTCTCGTGCTCGGTGCGGCGGCAAATTCCGGCGCCCAGGCGCAGAGCGCCGACAGCAACGGTGGCTGGGGCGGCTGTGGCCAAAACGGCGGGTCCTGCGGTTTACCTGGCGGCGCAGGCGGCACGGCCGGCTCTCCGGATGGGGCCTCTGCACCGCAACCCGGCCCCTTCGAGGGCGGGGGCGGCGGTGGTGGTGGCGGCGGCGCCAGCCTGTCCACCGGCGCAGGAGGCAAGGGCGGCCGGGGTGCCGACGTGGTGGTGTTTTCAGGCGGGGGCGGCGGTCTTGGCGGCAATGTCGGGAGCACCACACAGACCTTCAATGGCGGGCAGATTTCCGGCGGCTCGGGCAGCTCTGGTCTGGCTGGTGGCGGCAACGGGGTCCTTCTCACGCCCGTCGCTGCCGGCGGCGGCGGCGGCGGGGGCGGCGGTTTCGGATTGGTTCTGTCGGGGGGCGCTACTGCAGGAAATCTGGGCGGCGCTCAAATCCTGGGGGGCGAAGGTGGTGCAGGCGGTCAAGGCGGCCTGACCGAA
>DATFFA010000135.1:0-7419 GCA_035250605.1 Variovorax sp.
TCCATCCAGTCGGAGGTGGCGTGGCGCGAGGCCTTGCGCGCCTTCACCGAGCCGGCGATCTGGATCGCGCCGGAGAAAAGCAGCAGCTTCTCGGTCAGCGTGGTCTTGCCGGCGTCGGGGTGGGAAATGATCGCGAAGGTGCGGCGGCGGCGGGTTTCGGAGGCGAAGGACATGGGGAGGCGGAAATCGAAAGCGGCCGCAGAAGCCGGCCGAACCCGCAATTATCGATGCCGGTGGCGTTCGGGCGGCGCTCGGGTAAAATCCGCCGCTTCCGAGGAGCGTTGCAGCGCCGCCAGGCGTGAGGCTCGGACCCCATCGCAACCACGCTCAACCGCTGTTCCCGCGGTGAGTTCTTCCCCCGACCGCAGCGGCATCATTCAAACTTGTTTGGAGCCAACATGAGCGCCGTTCTCAAATCCACCGCCGACCAGGCGATCGCCGACCTGTCCCTTGCCGCCTGGGGCCGCAAGGAAATCAAGATTGCCGAAACCGAGATGCCCGGCCTGATGGCCATCCGCGACGAGTTCGCCAAGAGCCAGCCGCTGAAGGGCGCGCGCATCACCGGCTCGCTGCACATGACGATCCAGACCGCGGTGCTGATCGAGACGCTGCAGGCCCTGGGCGCCACCGTGCGCTGGGCCTCGTGCAACATCTTCTCCACCCAGGACCACGCAGCCGCCGCCATCGCGGCCGCCGGCACGCCGGTGTTCGCGATCAAGGGTGAATCGCTGGAGGACTACTGGGACTACACCCACCGCATCTTCGACTTCGGTCCCAAGGGCGCGGCCGGTGAAGGCCCGAACATGATCCTGGACGACGGCGGCGATGCCACGCTGCTGATGCACCTGGGCCAGAAGGCCGAGAAGGACCAGGGCGTGCTGGCCAACCCGACCAGCGACGAGGAGCGCATCCTCTACGCCGCGATCAAGGCCAAGCTGGCTGTCGACGCGACCTGGTACACCCGCAAGTCGGCCGAGATCATCGGCGTGACCGAGGAAACCACCACCGGCGTCCACCGCCTCAACGAAATGAGCGCCAAGGGCACGCTGCTGTTCCGTGCCATCAACGTCAACGACTCGGTGACCAAGAGCAAGTTCGACAACCTCTACGGCTGCCGCGAGTCGCTGGTGGACGGCATCAAGCGCGCCACCGATGTGATGATCGCCGGCAAGGTGGCGCTGGTGGCCGGCTACGGCGACGTGGGCAAGGGCTCGGCCCAGGCCCTGCGCGCGCTGAGCGCCCAGGTGTGGGTGACCGAGATCGACCCGATCAACGCATTGCAGGCCGCAATGGAAGGCTACCGGGTCGTGACCATGGAATATGCGGCCGACAAGGCCGACATCTTCGTCACCACCACCGGCAACAAGGACGTCATCACGCACGACCACATGGCCGCGATGAAGGACCAGGCGATCGTCTGCAACATCGGCCACTTCGACAACGAAATCGAGGTCGCCTCGCTCGAGAAGTACGAGTGGGAAGAGATCAAGCCGCAGGTCGACCACGTGATCTTCCCGGATGGCAAGCGCATCATCCTCTTGGCCAAGGGCCGGCTGGTGAACCTGGGCTGCGGCACCGGCCATCCGAGCTACGTGATGAGCTCCTCCTTCGCCAACCAGACCATCGCCCAGATCGAGCTTTTCACCAAGCCCGACGCCTACCAGCCCGGCAAGGTCTACGTGCTGCCCAAGCACCTGGACGAGAAGGTTGCGCGCCTGCAGCTGTCCAAGCTCGGCGCCCAGCTGACGGTGCTGACGGATGCCCAGGCCGCCTACATCGGCGTCGACAAGAACGGTCCGTACAAGCCGGACACCTACCGCTACTGAGCGGGAGCCGCGCCGCATCGTGCGCGCCGACCAATTGCTCGTCGAACGCGGCCTGGCGGCCTCGCGCTCCCAGGCCGTGCGTCTGATCGCGGGCGGCCTGCGCTGGCACGATGGCGCGCGCTGGCGCACGGTAAGCAAGAACGCCGAGGACCTGCCTGTGAATGCCGAGCTGGAACTGCTCGACGCAGCCGAGGCACGCTATGTCTCGCGCGGCGGCCTCAAGCTCGAGGGCGCGCTGGCCGCGGCGGGCATCGATGTGCGCGGCAGGCGCTGCCTCGATGTCGGCCAGTCGACCGGCGGCTTCACCGATTGCCTGCTGCAGCAGGGGGCAGCGCATGTGGTGGGCGTCGACGTCGGACACGGGCAGTTGCATGCGCGACTGCGCGGCGATGCGCGCGTCACGGCGGTCGAGGGCGTCAATGCACGCGCGCTCGATCCGTCGGCGTGGGTCGCGGCATCGCCGGCAGACGTGCAGTTCGACCTGATCGTCGGTGACCTGTCCTTCATCTCGCTCACGCTGGTGCTGCCGGCCCTGCTACCCTTGCTCGCCACGACGGGTGAACTTCTGATGCTGGTCAAGCCTCAATTCGAACTGCAGCCGGCACAGATCGGCAAGGGCGGCATCGTGCGCGATGCCTCGCTCTATCCGGTGGTCGAGCAGCGCCTGCGCACGGCCTGCGACGCGCTCGGCCTGCAGGTGCGGGGCTGGTTCGACAGCCCCATCGCGGGCGGCGACGGCAACCGCGAATTCTTCATTCATGCCGCTTTCGCGAGCGGCCCACCAGGAGCCGGCCGTGCGCCTTCCGTTGAGCTTTGAGTTCTTCCCACCCAAGACGCCCGAAGGCGTGGCCAAGCTGCGCGCCGTGCGCCAGCAGCTCTATGCGCGCCAGCCCGAGTTCTGCTCGGTGACCTATGGCGCCGGCGGCTCCACGCACGATGGCACCTTCGGCACGGTGCGCCAGATCCTGGAAGAGGGCGTCGATGCGGCCTGCCACTTCTCGTGCATCGGCGCGACCCGCGCCACCGTGCGCGAGCAGCTCAAGGAACTGAAGGCGATGGGCGTCAAGCGGCTCGTGGCGCTGCGCGGCGACCTTCCCAGCGGCTATGGCATGGGCGGCGAATTCCATTACGCGAGCGACTTGGTCGCCTTCATTCGCGAAGAGACCGGCCGCGACTTCCACATCGAGGTCGCCTGCTATCCCGAGGTCCATCCGCAGGCGCGCTCGCCCGAGGCCGACCTGAAGGCGTTCGCGGCCAAGGTGCATGCCGGCGCCGACTCGGCAATCACGCAGTATTTCTTCAGCCCCGAAGCCTATTTCCGCTTCGTCGACGAGGCCCGCAAGGCGGGGCTCGACACGCCGATCGTGCCGGGCATCATGCCGATCACCAGCTCCACGCAGCTGATGCGCTTCTCCGATGCCTGCGGCGCCGAGATTCCGCGCTGGATCCGGCTGCGGCTGCAGGGCTTCGGCGACGACACGGCATCGATCAAGGCTTTCGGCCTCGACGTGGTGAGCGAGCTCTGCGCACGCCTGGCCAGCGGCGGCGCGCCGGCGCTTCACTTCTACACCATGAACCAGTCGGTGGCGACGCTCGCGTTGCTGGACCGGCTGGGCTGGGAAGGATGAGGGGGGTCCGGCTCGCGAAACGGCTCGCGCTGGTTCTGGCGGCCGCCGCGCTGGCTGCCTGCACCACCCCGCCGGCACCGCCGCCCCCTTCGAACGTTGAAAGCGGCACCGGCCTGCGCCCGCTGGCGCGCCAGCCCGCGTTGCCGCCCGGCGCACCGGCACGCTCGCAGGTGCCGTCGGTGCGCTACGACCTCGCGGTGTCGGGCACGGGGGAGGACGATGGCGTCCCGGGCGACGAGGGGCCGCACGAGATCTTCGAGCGGGGTGGCGCTTCGTGGTACGGCATCCAGTTCCATCAGCGCAAGACCGCGAACGGCGAGCGCTTCGACATGACGGCGATGACCGCCGCCCACAAGACACTGCCCTTCAACACCCGCATCTGCGTGCGCAGCCTGGTCAACGGGCGCGAGGTGCTGGTGCGCATCAACGACCGCGGGCCCTACTCGGCCGGGCGCATCATCGACCTCAGCCGCGCCGCGGCGGATGCGCTGGGCATGCTGGGGCTGGGGATCAAGCAGGTCGCGCTGTCGATCGTGGACAAGAACACGACGCGCTGCGGCGACACGGCGATCGACCCCGCGACGATCGATGCGCCTGCGCCGGAAGCCGTGGCCGCGAAGCCGGCCAGGACCTCTGCGCCCCGGCGCACCCGCGAGGTCCAGCCGCGCCTGCGGCGCTGAGACCGGTGCGGCTCAGCCGCCGTGGTCGAGCGAGAAGGCCGCGTGGCGGTCCTGCGCGAGGCGCTTCGCCATCTGCGGCAGGGCCGCCTCGAGCTGGGCCTTCAGCGTGAAAGGCGGGTTGATCAGGAACATGCCGCTCGCGGGCAGCCCCGGACGGTGCGTGGCGCCGGTCGCGTCGGTCAGGATCTTGCTCGACTTGACGGTCAGCGTTGCGTGCAGCCAGGGCTTGCCGGCCTTGGTAGCCAGGGTCTTGAGGCGGCGCGGCAGGTCATGCGACTCGGGCCGCGGAATGATCGGGTGCCAGATCGCGTACGTGCCGGTCGCGAAGCGCTTGAGCGCCTCGGCCACGAAGTCGAGCACGCGCCCGTAGTCGCTCTTGATCTCGTAGCTCGGGTCGCACAGCACCAGCGCACGGCGCGAGGGCGGCGGCAGGAACTTGGTGGCGCTGCCGAAGCCGTCCTCGTGCAGCACAACGATGCGGCGGCCGGCCTCCAGCTGGGCAATGTTGGCGCTCAGCGTGCGCGAGTCGGTCGGATGCAGCTCGAAGAGCTTGAGCTTGTCGTGGTCGCGCAGCAGGTGCTGCACGATGAAGGGCGAGCCGGGATAGATGCGCGCGCCGCCCTTGGGATTGAAGTCGCGCACCACGGCGAGGTAGCGCGCCAGGGCGTCGGCGAGCGGGGCCGGGTCGGGGTGGGGCTGGGTCTCGGAGACCAGCCGCAGCACCCCTTCGGCCGCTTCGCCGCTGGTGCCGGCGTAGTCGCCGTCGAGCCGGTACAGCCCGGCGCCGGCGTGGGTGTCGACCACCGTGAGGGCGGTGTCCTTCTCGAGCAGGTGCTCGAGCGCGGCAATCAGCACCGTGTGCTTGAGCACGTCGGCGTGGTTGCCGGCATGGAAGGCGTGGCGGTAGCTGAACATGAGAATTAGTGCCTGGAAGAAGAATGGGTTACGGCTAGACTCTCGCGCCGTTACAACCAATAACAGAGGGATCGAGGAATGCGAGGAGCCAACTGGCGATTTTGGGGCCTGTGCGCATGCGCGGGCGTTCTGTCCATTCTGACGGGCTGCGCCTCCGTCACGCACGGCACCACCCAGTCGATCAAGATCGAGACGCTCACCCCGGGCGGCCAGGTGGTCGACGGCGCGGATTGCAAGGTGGCCAACGACAAGGGCGAGGCCCTCGCGTTGTCCGGCCAGAGCGTGCCGGTGCGGCGTTCGGGTGGCAATCTCTCGATCCATTGCACGCAGGCCGGGCAGGCCCCGGCGGGCGGACAAGCGGTGTCGCGCGTGAACGGGGGCATGGTGGGCAATATCCTGATCGGCGGGCTGATCGGAGTGGCCATCGATGCCGGCAACGGATCGGGCTTCAACTATCCGAGCTGGATGCAACTGGTTTTCGGGGAGCAGCGCTACTTTGATCGGAGCGCGCAGCAGGGCGACCAAGCCATGCCGGGCGTCGTGCTCGGCACGACTCAGATGGCCGCCGCGGCGCCCAGGAAGGAGCTCGAGAAGAGCCCCGCCGATCGCGTTCCTCAGGCGCCGCAATCCACGCCCGAGCCCGCGCCCGTCGCGCGCGCACCTGCTCCGCCACCTCCCGGCCCGGGTGCTGCGCCGCCGGCGCGGGTCTCGATGGACGACCTCAACGCCTTGCTGCCCGCAAAGCCGTGACGCGCGCGAAAATGATCAGGGCCGCCCTTTGGTTGGGCGGCGCCCTCGCCGCGGGGAGCGCGCAAGCGCTGGAGCCCGAGGCGCTGTTCGCCAAGGTGTCGCCCGGTGTCTGGATCGTGCGCACCTTCGACGCCCAGGAGCGCCCGCTGCGCGGCGGCAGTGCCGTGGTGGTGGGAACCGGCCGGCTGGTCACAAACTGCCACGTGCTGGCCAAGGCGAGCAGCCTGATGATCCGGCGAGACAACGTCAGCTATGGGGCGACTCTCGAGTTTCCCGATGTGGAGCGGAATCTGTGCCAGATCAAGGTTGCCAATTTCCGCGAGCCTGCGCTCTCGATCGCGCCGGCGGGCTCGGCCCGGGTCGGGCAACGGGTCTACGCCATCGGCAGCCCGCGCGGCCTGGAGAACACGCTCAGCGAAGGCATCCTCTCGGGCCTGCGTGACGGCGATGAGGGCCAGCTGCTGCAGACCACGGCTGCCATATCTGCCGGCACCAGCGGCGGCGGGCTGTTCGACAGCGAGGGGCGCCTTCTGGGCATCTTGTCTTTCGACAACCGCGAGGCGGGCAGCGCCAACTTCGCCGTGCCGGCCGAATTCGTCGCGGAGATTCCTGCGCGCGCGCAGGCAGCGCTCGCCCGGCGGCCACGTCTGGAGGATGGCGCCGGGGCAAGGCCGGCAGACGCGCGCCGGCCGGGCGAGCCGCTGCGCGCCGGCGATGCCCTCGAATACGTGCGCGTCGACCATCTCACCGGCAACCGGTCGCCGGTCGTGTATCGGCTGGATCGCATCGCGGGCGATGAGCTGTTCTTCAACATGGGCGGACGCGTCGAAAAGGCGGATGGGCGAGTGGTCTCCGTGACTTCGCCGATCGGGGGCATGTTCGATTCCTCCTCGCCGCCGGGCGGCTGGGGCCGCAAGGACGTGAAGCCGGGCATGCGCTGGCACATGGACTTCATGGGGAGCACGGCACCCCGATACCGCCACGATCTGGATGCCACGGTCTTCGGCGAGCGGACGATGCGTGTGGATGGAGCCGACATTCGGGTCCTGCAGATCGTCTACACGGGCTGGATCTATGCCGCTGCCGGCGCCGGCGCTGCCACCAGCGGCACGCGCTTCGATGCCACGGCCTGGTACTCCTACGAACTCGGGCGGGTCGTGCGCTTCGAGGCCGAGCACCGCGCGTTCAACAATCCGGTCAGCACCAGGGAGTCGTTAGAGTTGGTCCGCGTGCTCCGCTAGCGCCGCCGGCAGATTTGCCCGTCTATTCTCTTTTTTCATATAATCGCGGGCTTCGCAGCGTTCGAGTGGCCCCGCGGCGGAGCATTTCATCCCACCTAAGAGATTCCCGTCAGAGGAACACCGACCGTGGAAAAGGGCCCGCCAAACCACTTCCTTCCAAGGAAAACTCATGACCAAAACGTTCAGCGCCAAGCCCGCTGACGTGACGCACGAGTGGTTTGTGATTGACGCGACCGACAAGGTCCTCGGACGAGTAGCCAGCGAAGTTGCTCTCCGTTTGCGCGGCAAACACAAGGCCATTTACACGCCTCACGTCGATACCGGTGACTTCATCGTCATCATCAACGCAGCCCAGCTGCGCGTCACCGGCGCCAAGCCG
>DATFFA010000136.1:0-6069 GCA_035250605.1 Variovorax sp.
CGCGCGGTCCGCGCCGAGCGCGACACCCTGCTCGACTTCATGTTCCTGCGCAACTATTCCCATGGTTGCTCACGGGTTTTCTCGGCCGACCGCTGGGCGATCACCGGCGAGGCGGGCGTGTTCCTCGATCCGTTCTACTCGCCGGGCAGCGACTTCATCGGCATATCCAACACCTATATCACCGCGCTCGTCGGCCACGACCTCGCCGGTACCAGCATCGCGCCCTACGCGCACTTCTACGAGCAGCTGTACCTGTCGTTCTACGAAAGCACGCTGACCCTGTTCCGCAACCAGTACCCGCTGTTCGGCAATGCGAACGCGCTGCCGGTGAAGGTGATCTGGGACTATGCCTACTACTGGGGCGTGCTGTCGCAGATCTTCTTCCAGCAGCGGCTCACCGACCTGGTGCTGCTGGGCAGCCTGAAGGACGAGCTGCAGCATTGCCAGCGCCTGAACCTCGCGGTGCAGCAGCTGCTGCGCAGCTGGTCCGCGGCCAGCGCCAGGCGCAACGCCCCGGTGATGCTCGACCAGGCCGCCATGCCCTGGTTCGCCGAGCTCAACCGCAGCCTGAAGGACCCGCGGCTGGGCGACGCCGCGTTCAAGGCGCGCATCCGGGCCTCGGCCGCGCAACTGCGCCAGCTGGCCGGCGAGATCCTGGCGCGCGCGCAGGCGGACAATGCGGACCTTTGCGGCTGCGCCCTGCCCGCGCTGCTCGAAGAAAACATCGCCGGCCTGCCCGCCTGCGCGCAAGACGGCGCTATGCTTTTCGCAGCACTTCCGGATGACAGCCGGAAGCCGCGTTTACCCAACTTTACGGAGCGTTCAAGCCCCGTTGCCCCCCGTGCACGACCATGAAGCGCATGAGTACCCCCCAGCTCCTGATGATCGAAGACGACGCCCGCCTGGCACAGATGGTGGGCGAATACCTGACGCAGTCGGGATTCCTCTTCACGCATGCCGGCGACGGCGCGAGCGGCCTGGAGCAGCTGCAGCAGCACGCGCCCGACCTCGTGATCCTCGACCTGATGCTGCCCGATACCGACGGCCTGGAGATCTGCCGCCGCATCCGCTCGCTGCCGCCTCCGGCATCGAAGGTGTCGGTGCTGATGCTCACCGCCAAGGGCGATCCGATGGACCGCATCATCGGCCTGGAGATCGGCGCCGACGACTACCTGCCCAAGCCCTTCGAGCCGCGCGAGCTGCTCGCGCGCATCCGCGCGGTGCTGCGCCGCCGCAGCGAGAACAATGCCGACACCGAAGCCAGCACGGTGATGCGCTTCGGCACGCTCGAGATCGACCGCAACGCGCGCACCGTGTCGGTGGGCGGCGCGCTGGCCGACCTCACCTCCTACCAGTTCGACCTGCTGGTGGCCATGGCCGAGCGCGCCGGCCGCGTGCTCACGCGCGACCAGATCATGGAGGCCGTGCGCGGCCGCGAGCTCGAGGCCTTCGACCGCTCGATCGACGTGCACATGGGCCGCATCCGCGCCGCCATCGAGGTCGATGCCAAGAACCCGAAGCGCATCCTCACGGTGCGCGGCGTGGGCTACGTGTTCGCCAAGCAGCAGGATTGACCGGCCGATGCTGCGCAGCCTCTACTCCCGCCACCTCTACGTGCGCATCTGGCTCGCGGTGGTGGGCGGCGTCGTCATCCTCACGCTGATGGCCAACTGGATCGTGCGCGAGGCGGCCCAGGCCGAGCGCGAACGGCTGGCGCCCGTGCCGCGCAACGTGGTGGTGCTCGATGCGCAGGACAGGCCCATCGGTACCGGCAAGGCGCTGCGCGTGCCGGGCCAGGGACTGGAGTTCGACGTGACGCTCAGCGACGGCAAGGCACTCACGCTGCGCGTGGCGCCGCGCGACCGGCCCACGGGCACAGGCGGGTTCGCGCCGTGGCGCACGCCGTTCGGGCTGGGCTGGATGATCGCGCTCGTGGGCATTGCAGTGGCACTGGGCGTGTACCCGATCGTGCGGCGGCTCACCCAGCGGCTGGAGGCGCTGCAGCGCGGCGTTCAGCGCTGGGGCGAGGGCGATCTCTCGGTGCGCGTGATCGAAGAAGGGCAGGACGAAGTGGCTGATCTCTCCAAACGTTTCAACGCGTCGGCCGAACGCATCGAACAGCTGGTGCGTTCGCACAAGTCGCTGCTGGCCAATGCATCGCACGAGCTGCGCTCGCCGCTCACCCGCATCCGAATGAGCCTGGAGCTGATGGGCGAGCGCCCGAGCCCCAAGGCGCGCGAGGAAATCTCGCGCAACATCGGCGAGCTCGACCAGCTCATCGACGAGATCCTGCTGGCCAGCCGGCTCGACGCGAGCGAGGCCGACATGGGCACCATCGAGGCGGTCGACCTCACGGGGCTCGCGGCCGAGGAGTGCGCGCAGGTGAATGCCGAGCTCGACCTGGTCGAAGGCACCGACAACGCCAGGCTCACCGTGCCCGGCGTCTCGCGCCTGTTGCGCCGCGCGATCCGCAACCTGCTGGAGAACGCGCGCCGCTACGGCGCCGGCGAAATCAGCGTGGAACTCGGCAGCGCCAACGGCTTTGCCACCGTGCGCGTCACCGACCGCGGGCCGGGCGTGCCGCCGGCCCTGCGCGAACGCATCTTCGAGCCCTTCTACCGGCTGCCCGGCGCCAGCGAGCGCAACGGCGGCGTGGGCCTGGGGCTCGCGCTGGTGAAGTCGATCGCCGAGCGGCATGGCGGCAGCGTGCGCTGCGAAGACGGCCCCGAGGGCGGCGCGAGCTTCGTGATCCGCCTGCCCGTGGCCGCGCCCGCCCACTGACCCCCCCGTCTCGTCCGCGGGACGCCGCGGAACCGGCTTCGCCGGGCCGCTGGCGTCGCCCCCGGCGAGGGGGAAGGAGAAGCGACACGAAGTGCGCGAAGCCTGGGGGAGTTCCAAGCCTTCCACCTAAAATCCCGCCCCTATGCAGAGATCGCACATCGTCAGGCCCGCGGCCATGTTCTGGGGGCTGGTGGTGTTCATGCCCGTCGGCGTCACCTACCTTTCGGCCCTGCTGCTGCTCGCCACCATGCTGCTGGCCGGCGGGTTGCGCGAGCGCTTCGCGCGGCTGCGCGCCAACCCGCTGTGGTGGCCGCTGGTGGCGTACCTGGCCTGGACCTTCATCGTGCTGGCCATCGGGCCGCACTACCCCCAGACCGGCTCCAACCTGTTCCATGGCCTGCGCATCGGCCTCACCATCCTGATGGCGATGGCGCTCACACGCGAGGAAGCGGTCTGGGCGCTGCGCGGCTTCCTGCTGATCGCGGCGCTGAACATCCTGCTGATCGTGGCCTATTACGCCATCGGCTTTCCGATCTGGTCGCCGCTGCGCGCGGTGGTCATGGAAGTGGGCAACAAGTCGATCAGCAATGCGCTGCTGTTCAGCGTGGTGGCGTCCACGGCCGCGGTATGGGGCATTGCGCAGATCGCCGCGCACCGGCCGCTGCGCGCCGTTCCGGCCTTCGCGCTGGTGCTGGGCCTGGGGCTGGTGGTGGCGCTGCCGCTGACCTCGCGCACCTCGGTGCTCGCGCTGATGCTGGTGATCCCGGTGATCTGCATCCACCAATGGCGCAGCCACCTGAAGATGCTGGTGAGCGCGCTGGTGCTGGGGGCCGTGGTGCTGGCGGCCGCGCTCTACCAGGTGCCGCAGCTGCAGCACAAGGTCGAGACCGGCGTGGAGGAAATCGAGAAGGCGCAGGCCGGCGAAATCTTCAAGGGCAGCTGGGTCATCCGCTACTACATGTACCGCGACACCGGCCTCATGATCGCCGACCGGCCGCTCGCCGGCTGGGGCATCGGCGGCTGGACCGACCAGTGGCACAAGCGCGGCCCGGCGCTGTTCGCCGACTCGAACATGCCGCACAACGACTTCCTGTGGGTCGGCGCGCAGGGCGGGCTGCCGGCCTTGCTGAGCCTGCTGGTGATCATGGCGGGCGCCGTCTGGCAGGCGTGGAAGCGGCCCGACATCGCGGGCCGCTACGCGCTGGCGGCCACATTGATCGCGCTGATCGCATCGAGCGTGAACTCGGCCGTGCGCGACGCGCAGATCGGGCTGGCGCTGCTGTGGATCGCGATGGTCTACCTGCGGCTCGCGCAGGAACCGCGGGATACGCAGCCCTGGCAGGGCCTGTGGCCGACGCGCAGCATCGCGGCGGCGCTCGAGGTCCCGCCGCAATCGCGGTAACTATCTGCTGCTGCTGCGCTTGGCCTCAGTGGCCGCGAACGGTCAATGCCGGGACGACACCGTCTCGCCCGCCTTCAGGCGGTACACGGTGCCGCAGTACGGGCACTTGGCTTCACCGGTGCGCGCCACGTCCAGGTAGACCTTGGGATGGGTGTCCCAGAGCTTCATGTCGGCCTTGGGGCTGGGGCAGAACACGCCGCCCTGATGGTTGAGCTCCCTGGCCAGGAGTTCGACGACTGCGTTGGTAGGCATGGGTTTTCTCAGACTTTCGTGAGCCAGTGGGCGTATTTGGGGTTCTTGCCGTTCACGATGTCGAAGAAGGCAGCCTGGATCTTTTCGGTGATGGGGCCGCGCGAGCCGCCGTCGCCGCGGTTGCCGATCTCGATGCGGTCGAGCTCGCGGATGGGCGTGACTTCAGCGGCCGTGCCGGTGAAGAAGGCCTCGTCGGCAATGTAGACCTCGTCGCGCGTGATGCGCTTTTGCACCAGTTCCAGCCCCAGGTCCTTGCACACGTGCAGGATGGTGTTGCGCGTGATGCCGTTGAGCGCGCCGGCCGAGAGGTCGGGCGTGTAGACCACGCCGCCCTTGACCACGAAGATGTTCTCGCCCGCGCCTTCGGAAACGAAGCCGCTCGCGTCGAGCAGCAGCGCCTCGTCGTAGCCGTCGTCCAGCGCTTCCATGTTGGCGAGGATCGAGTTGGTGTAGTTGCTCACCGTCTTGGCCTGCGTCATCGTGATGTTGACGTGGTGGCGGGTGAAGCTGGAGGTCTTCACGCGGATGCCGCGCTTCATGCCCTCTTCGCCCAGGTAGGCGCCCCAGGACCAGGCCGCGACCATGGCGTGGATCCGGTTGCCCTTGGGGCTCACGCCGAGCTTTTCGGAGCCGATCCAGATCAGCGGGCGCAGGTAGCAGCTTTCGAGCTTGTTCTCGCGCACGACCTGCTTCTGGGCTTCGTTGAGCTGTTCCTGCGTGAACGGGATCTTCATGCGCAGGATCTTGGCGCTGTTGAACAGGCGCTCGGTGTGCTCGGCCAGGCGGAAGATCGCCGTGCTGCCGTCGGTCGTCTTGTAGGCGCGCACGCCCTCGAAGGCGCCGCAGCCGTAGTGCAGCGTGTGGCTCAGCACGTGGATCTTGGCGTCGCGCCAGTCCACGAGTTCGCCGTCCATCCAGATCTTGCCGTCACGGTCGTCCAGCGAGGGGGGGATCGAGCTCATTTCCTGATTCCTTTGGGAGCTGTGTGGGGAGCGACCGGGGGGAAGTCGCAAAAGCTTTCGATTTTACGGTGGCCGCCGGAACGCCGTGCCCGACAATGGCCGGTTGTCCAAACCAGTGGAAAAAAGGGTTTCCGTGTCCGTATTCAAGAACGTCATCGTCTATCGCATCGAACCTGCCTGGTCCCAAACACTGGCCGAGGCCGAAGAAGCGCTCGCCAAGGCGCGCTTCGAGCCCTGCGGCCCCTCGCAGGAAAAATCCGCCGGCTGGGTCGAACCCCGCGGCGAAGCCAACGGCCCGCTGGTCGAATCCATCGACGGCCAGTGGCTGGTCGAATACATGATCGAGAGCAAGGCGGTGCCCGGCTCCGTGGTGCGCCGCAAGCTCGACGAGCGCTGCGCGCAGATCGAGGCCGCCACCGGCCGCAAGCCCGGCAAGAAGGAAAAGAAGGAGCTCAAGGAGGACATCACCCTGGAGCTGCTGCCGATGGCCTTCACGCGCAGCGCCCGCGTGGCCGTGTGGATCGACAAGGCCGAGCACCGGCTGGTGATCAACAGCGGCAACGCCTCGCGCGCCGATGAAGTGGTCACCAGCCTCGTGAAGTCGCTCGACGGCTTTGCGGTGGCGCTCATCAACACGCAGGTGGAGCCGGCCGCCGCCATGGCCAACTGGCT
>DATFFA010000137.1:0-41023 GCA_035250605.1 Variovorax sp.
CCCGGGCGCTCGACGCGCAGCGCGGAGCGGCCGCCCGGCCCCACGGCGCGCCTGCGGCGACCGAAGGGATGGAGCCCGTGACATCGAAGCAAGACAATCCGCCATGACCATCCGCTACGACATCACCCACACCACCGTCTACCGCTACAAGCAGCCGGTGCGCTTCGGGCTGCACCGCGTGATGTTCAGGCCACGCGACAGCCACGACCTGCGCGTGCTCGCCACCGACCTGCAGATCAGCCCCGAGTCGCACGTGCGCATGATCCAGGACCCCTACTCCAACTCGATCGCGCTGGTGCAGCCGATGGGCGAGGCGACCGAGCTGCGCATCGTGTGCTCGTTCACCATCGAGCACGTGCCGGCGCCGCCGGACCTGCTCACGCTGGAGCCGGCCGCCGAATACCTGCCCTTCGCCTATTCGGTGCAGGAGCGGCTGGACCTGGAACACTACCTGCGCCCGCACCACGAGGACCCCGAAGGCACGCTGATCCGCTGGGCCCACCAGTTCCTGCACGTCGACAAGCCCAACGGGACGCTCGAGGTCCTGACCCGCATGAACGCCCACATCGGCCAGAGCCTCAAGTACACCTCGCGCGACGAGGAAGGCACGCAGACGCCGCTGGAGACGCTGGCGCTGGGCAGCGGCAGTTGCCGCGACTACGCGCTGCTGATGATGGAGGCGGCGCGCCGGCTCGGCGTGGCGACGCGCTTCGTCTCGGGCTATCTCTACGATTCGGCGCTCGACGGCGACGCGGCCGCGCCCGGCGAGACAATCATCGGCGCGGGCGCCACGCATGCCTGGCTGCACGCCTATCTGCCCGGCGCCGGCTGGGTGGCCTTCGATCCCACCAACAACCTGTTGATGGGCAGCGGCTCGCTCATCCGCGTGGGCGTGGCGCGCGATCCTTCGCTGGCGGCGCCCATCAGCGGGAGCTGGTTCGGCAAGCCCGAGGCCTACGAGGGCCTGGAGGCGACGGTGCAGGTGCGGCGCAGCGCCGGCTGAGCACGGGCGACGCGCTTCTCCCGAGCCGGATGGGTTTGGCAGGAGGGTGTCATGACACTGTATTTTTATACAGATAAGATGCCCTGCCTTCCCGAGAAAAATCCAAAGGCGACCCGGCATGCACACCCTCCATCCCCCCGCCTGCGCACCGGCGCAGCGACCACATCTTTTCCTGATTCCTCATCAGATTCCCCCACTCCCGGGGCGGCGCGCGCCGCCGCTGCCCGCACCCGTGCGCGATCTGCGCACCCAGGCAGCGCGGGTGATCGCGGTCACCGTCCGCCACTGGTGGCCTTGACCTCGTCCCAGGGCTCCAGCCCCTCGCGCGCAGCCGCCGTCACGTCCTGCGTGAACCGCTCCAGCATCGGGATGTTCAAGCGCACGTGGTGCCAGTAGAGCGGCACCTGCAGGTCGGCGCCGCGAACCAGCTCGACCAGGCTGCCGTCGCGCAGGTGCGGCTCCACCAGTGTCGCGGGGTTCATGCCCCAGCCCACGCCGGCGACGCTGGCCGCCACGAAGGCCTGGGTCGAGGGCAGCCAGTGCCGCGGCACCTCGACAGCCTGGCCGCACACCGCCTGCAGCCACTGGGCCTGCAGCTTGTCCTTGCGGCTGAAGGCCAGGCTCGGCGCCTGGGCCAGGGCCTTCGCCGTCACGCCACGCGCGAAGTACTTCTTCTTGAAAGCGGGGCTCGCCGTCGCGCGATAGCGCATGCGCCCCAGCGGCACGCTGCGGCAGCCCTGGCCGGGCTTGGGGCTGGCGGTCACGGCGGCGAGCACGGCGCCGGTGCGCAGCCATTCGGCCGTGTGCGTCTCGTCGTCGATGCTCAGGTCCACCAACGCCGGCTCGCGCGCGCCGAAGGCCGCGATGGCGGGCATGAGCCAGGTGCCCAGGCTGTCGGCGTTGACGGCAATGCGCAGCGTCACGCGCTGCTCGCCCGCGTCGAGCGCGCCGAGGGCCGGCAGGGCGCTGTGCAGCTCGCGCTCGAGCATGCCGACCTGCTCCACATGGCGGCACAACCAGGTGCCCGCCTCGGTCGCGACACAGGGCGTGCCGCGCACGACGAGCGCGAGGCCCAGGCGGTCCTCCAACTGCTTGACACGCTGTGACACGGCCGAGGGCGTGACGTGCAGGGCGCGGGCGGCGCGCTCGAAGCTGCCTTCGCGCACCACCTGCGCGACGGCCGAGAGAGAGAGGTAGTCGAGCAATGAAGTATTCCTAATGCAGTTGCAGATAAGTTAACTGGACTGATTCTGCAGCAGCGCCAATGATCGGCGGATGGACCGCTTTTTCCTCCCCTCCTTCACCACCGGATTCGCCCTGAGCCTGGGCCTGATCGTCGCGATCGGCGCGCAGAACGCCTTCGTGCTGCGGCAAGGCCTGCGGCGCGAGCATGTGCTGCCGGTGGTCCTGTTCTGCGCGGTGGCCGATGCGCTGCTGGTCGCGGTCGGTGTGCTCGGCATGGGCCGGGTGCTCGACAGCCTGCCGGCGCTGGCGCCCCTTCTGACGCTCGGCGGTGCCCTCTTCCTCCTCGCTTATGCGGCCCTGGCCTGGCGGCGCGCACTGAACCCCGGCGCGCTGCACGCGGCGCGTTCCGGCGGCGGTGCCACTCCGCTCCCGCGCGTCCTGGCACAGACGGCCGCCTTCACGCTGCTCAACCCGCACGTGTACGTCGATACCGTGCTGCTGGTCGGCGCCGTCGGCGCGCAGCAGCCCGGCGCCGGCAAGGCCGCCTTCATCGCCGGCAGCGCGCTGGCCAGCGCGGGCTGGTTCGTGACGCTGGGGGCCGGGGCCCGCCTGCTGGCGCCGCTGTTCGCGCAGCCGGCTGCCTGGCGCTGGCTCGATGCCTTCGTGGGCTCCGTGATGCTGCTGCTGGGCGGGCTGCTGGCGAGCCAGGGGCTGTCGGCGCTGCTGTTGCGCTGAGGCGCGCGCCTGCGCCGGGGGGCTTCGAGCTCGGCGGCCACCACGGCATACGCTTGCCGCCCTTGGGACCCGCGGGCAAGCCGCAAGGCCAGTGCTTTCGGAGGTCCCCTGAATGCGGGATGTCTAAGCCCAACGGGTGATGTGCGGGCGCGACGTTCGTTGTCAGATGTCATGACGGCGCAGCAAAGCCGCGGCCCACTCGAACCCGATTCCTTTGAGGTGACCTGCATGTACCAAGGCGAACGCTTCAACGGCTACAGCCACCTGCTCGGCCTGATGCTGGCCACGGCCGGCTCCGTCCTGCTGCTGACGAAGACGATGCCCGGCAACGACCCGGCCAAGACCGCGAGCGCCCTGGTGTTCGGGCTGTCGATGGTCGCGCTGTACGGGGCCTCCACCCTGTTCCACAGCACGCGCGGCCGCACCAAGCTGTTCTGGCAGCGGGTGGACCATTGCGCGATCTACCTGCTGATCGCCGGCAGCTACACGCCCTTCGCGCTGGTCACCTTGCAGGGCGCGTGGGGATGGGCACTGCTGGCCGCAGCCTGGGGCGCGGCTCTGCTCGGCATCGTGCGCGAGTTGCGGCCGGGCGAGGCGCCGGAGCCTTCGCTCGCGCTCTACCTGGGCATGGGCTGGCTGGGCGTGCTGGCGGCAGTGCCGCTGGTCGAGCGGCTCGACGGTGCCGGGCTGGCCTGGCTGCTGGTCGGTGCCCTCTGGTATTCGGCGGGCACGGTGTTCTATCGCAATCCGCTGGGCTGGCGGCATGCGCACGGCACCTGGCACCTGTTCGTGCTGGCGGGCACGGCGAGCCACTACGTGACGGTGGCGCACTTCGTCCTTTAAGGACCTCTAGACTCGGGGCGACGTGCCTGCCCCCTCCTCTTCCCGCGCTCGCCGCATCGTCGTTCGCCTGGCATGGATCGCCATCCTGGCGGCACTGCTCTCGCTGGGCTGGGCCCTGCACAACGGCTCGATCCGGATTCCCGAGGCCTTCAACCCCTGGGCACCGCTCGACGTGGCGGCCGAGCCGAACCTGCTGACCGGCTTCAAGCTTCGCCACGCGCGCCGCGACCCGGCACGCTGCCTGGCCGCGCTGGCCGGCACCGGCCTGGCCTACGACACAGTCGCCGACCGCAGCACCGGTCCCGGCTGCGGTTTCCAGAATGCGGTGCGCCTGCGCACCGGCCGGAGCCTGGCGCTTTCTTCGCCGACGGTGCTGAGCTGCGGGGCTGCACTGTCCTTCGCGATGTGGGAACGCCACGCGCTGCAGCCGGCGGCAGCGCTGCACCTCGGCATGCCGATCGTGACGCTGGAGCACCTGGGCAGCTATGCCTGCCGCAATATCAACACGGGCGAAGGCCAGGCTGGAACGAGCGGCCGCCGCAGCCGCCACGCGACCGCGGATGCACTCGACGTCGCGGGCTTCGTGCGCGAGGACCGGCGGCGCATCAGCGTACGGCGCGACTGGGAGGGCAGCGACGCGGAGGCGCTTTTCCTGCGCGACGCGCACGCCGGCGCTTGCCGTTTCTTCGACGGCGTGCTCGGCCCCGACTACAACGCCGTGCATGCGGATCACTTCCACTTCGAGGTCGGCGGGTGGGGCCTGTGCCGCTGAGCCGCGGCGGCCGCCTTCGCTAACATGCAGCGCCCACCTCGAACCGCGCATGAAGCCCCAGAACTTTTCCTTTCATCACCCCGTCGCCTTCTGGCTCGGCTGCATCGCCATCATCGGCGGCGTGCTGGCCCATGTGCCCATGTTCATGATGGGCCGCCACACCGGCTACCAGATGGTGGGCATGGAGATGGACGCCACCATGCTCGCCGGCATGGCCATGATCCCGCTGGGCGTGCTGCTGGCCATGTACGGCCTGATGCCGCGCATCGCGCAAATGAAGAAGAGCCTGCATGCGGACCGGCACCTGCAGTTCCACGTGGCCGACGGCGTGCCGCTCAACGGCGAGCACTGGAAGCTGGTGGTCGTGCTGGTGATCGCCCTCGCGGTCGACGTCCTCAAGCCCGCCACGCTGGGCTTCGTGATGCCGGGGATGACGAAGGAATACGAGATCGGCAAGCAGACCGCCGGCGTGTTGGCGCTGGTGGCGCTCACGGGCACCACCGTCGGCTCGGTGCTCTGGGGCCGGATGGCCGACGTGTTCGGGCGCCGCGCGGCGATCCTGCTGTCGGCACTGATGTTCATCGGCACCGCGATCTGCGGCGCGATGCCCTCATTCGGCTGGAACCTCGCGATGTGCTTTCTGATGGGCGCCTCGGCCGGCGGGCTGCTGCCCATCACCTTCACGCTGATGGCCGAGACCGTCCCGGCCGCGCACCGCGGCTGGCTACTGGTGGCGTTGGGCGGCGTCGGCACCTCGGCCGGCTACCTGCTGGCGGCCGGATCTGCGGCGCTGCTGGTGCCGGAATTCAGCTGGCGCGCGCTGTGGCTGCTGGGCCTGCCGACCGGACTGCTGATCGTCTTCCTGGGCCGCTACATCCCCGAGTCGCCGCGTTTCCTCGCCAACGCGGGGCTCGACGACGAGGCACGCGCGGTGCTCGCGCGCTTCGCCGGCACCCAGGCCGCGAGCACCCGGCAGCCCGGCGCCGCCGGCGTCGTGGCCGAGGAGGAACCGCCTGCCGGCGGCATCCGGCAACTGCTGCGCGGCAGCCACGCGCGCATCACCTGGGGCCTGATGGTCTGCGGCGTGGCGTGGGGCCTGGTGAACTTCGGCTTCCTGCTATGGCTGCCGACCAACCTGGGCAGCATGGGCATGGACGCCACCGCCGCCAGCGCGCTGCTGGCGCGATCGGCCCTGCTGGCCCTGCCGGGCATCGCCATCGTCATCTGGCTCTACCACCGCTGGAGCAGCATCAAGGCGCTGGTGCTGTTCATCGCGCTCACGGCTGCGACGCTGCTGCTCTTTTTCGCCCTGGGGCTGGCGCGGGTGCAATCCAGCCTGGCGATGGTGCTGACCACCGCGCTGCTGCTGGTGAGTTCGAGCGGGGTGATCGCGATGCTGATTCCTTACGCCGCGGAGATCTACCCGGTCCACCTGCGCGGCACCGGATCGGGCGTGGTGGCTGCCGGCTCCAAGTTCGGCGGCATCCTGGGCGCGGGCTTCGGCGTGATGGGCGTGTTCGGCCATTTCGCCACCTCGGCACTGCTGATCGCGGTCCCGATGACGGTGGCGGCACTGATGCTGGTGCGCAGCGGGATCGAGACGCGCGGGCGCGGACTGGAGGATATTCAGCAGGCGTTGGGCGGGACTTCGATCTAGTGTGCAGGCCAGCGGACTGAACCGCCGGGCCTGGGACAGTGCAACACCCTCACTTGAACCACCGCGCCTGCAGCGCAGCTACGACGGAAGAGATGAGCAAAGCTGAAAGACGCTGCGCGGCGAGGGGCACTGCACTCGAGTGTGCCTGTTGCTGCTGCTGCTGCTGCAGGTAATGGGCAAGGGCTATGGCGTAGGACGACAGATCGTCGCGTGGGGCATCCCCGGTATAGCAAGCATCGTAGATGCCGCGCGTGCCATATTTCCCGATGTCGGAGATGACCTCGAGGTACCCGACGACCTGTTTCACCACATATTCACATACATCGGGATCGCAGAGGTCGCATGCGTTGAGCCAGCCCCGAACGAGTTCGACCACCTCGTCCATTCCGGGCAAGTCCGGTTGACCGGGCTGGTTCGACGCGGCCCTGACATGCAAACCCCACCCGAGGCCAGCGACCGTCAGGACGCAGCTACAGAGAACGCCCACCGCAACGATCGTACGCCTGCCGGTACCACTGTTCAGCCAGGTGTTGGGATGACACGTTGCGACCCTGCTGTCGGGCACCGGGAGGTCGACACGCTCAATCACCTGGTCGCCCGTAGGCGCCGCGACCTCCTCGTTCTCGGAACTTTCATGAAGTTCCGACGGGTCGGAACGCTCCGAATGCTGGACGGTTATTTGGTTGAGGATGCTGACGCCAGCCTCCCACTCGCCGAAGGGCGCTGCGGCGTCACTGGACTCGTTCACCGGCTTGCTGTTTTCGCTGGAGTTCTCGCTGCTGGAATTGGAACCGGCATTGGCACCGGAAATGGAAGGGGAGAAGGAAGAGGAAGAGGGAGTCATGCTGGGGACGTGTGCGGTAGGTGGTCCGCGATGTTCAAACAAAAGAAATTTGGCGACAGAAAGTCGTCACCGCCCGCTGCGCAGCTGCTGCGCCTTCTTTTCGGCGATCGCCTGCAAGTGCATGTAGGCTGCATCGTCACGCGCCAGTTCGATGGCGCTCTCGAAGGCCTGGATCGCTTCTTGCGTGCGGCCCATCGCGGCAAGGCATTCGCCAGAGCGCAGCAAGGGTGCCGGCGTGATCTGCTCTCCCGCCATCAGGCCGCTCATTCCAAAGAGCCCTACCGCAAGGTCGGGCTGTTCCAGGCGTTGAAGACAGCTGGCTGCCATGAACACGTGGTGCGGCTTGCGCTCGCGCCCCATGGTCAAGTACAGCGCGATGGGCAGCGCACGCGCGAAGTCGCCTTCGTTGCAGAGATGCGCAGCCATTTGGTAAAGCGCCTCGGCATCGTGTGACGGGAACTCGTCGTCTGCAGCCGGTCCGGGCGAAGAGCCGACAAGCGACGCGATCAGCGCTCCAGGCGCTGCCCCGAGAGCTGCCAGGCGGGCGGTCAGTTGGCCCACAACGGACGAGATCTCGGGGTCGGGATGTGGATGCAGCGGTATAAGGTTCATGAGGTCGAAGTTTTATGGTCACAGCGGCTGAGTAACGCGTGGTGAACTTCGGTTCCGATGTCCACTGCCCAGACCGGGCGACGGCCGCAACCTGCCCTTATCCGAAACAAGCCTTCCACCGCCCCGCAACCCGCATGAATGCTGGTGAATATGCTTATCCGCATAAAGCGCGAACCAAAAAATAGTTTGTTTCCATAAGGCGCGCTTCTAAAGTCCCGGCTCGCGTTGACGGGGCCGTGGACGCACGCCTTCCAGCAGCAGAAAAACACGATGTACCAATACACAGACTTCGACCGCCAGTTCGTGCACCAGCGCGCGGCGCAATTCCGAGACCAGCTCGAACGCTGGCAGGCCGGCAAGCTTGCCGAGGACGAATTCCGGCCGCTGCGCCTGCAGAACGGCTGGTACGTGCAGCGCTACGCGCCGATGCTGCGCGTGGCGGTGCCCTACGGGGAGCTCTCGAGCGCACAGCTGCGGGTGCTGGCGCGCATCGCGCGCGAGTACGACGAGCCCGAGGCCGAGGTCTACAAGACCGCGCAGAAGACCCAGGGCCTGCTCGGCACGCACAAGCTGCCCACGCACTACGGCCACTTCACCACGCGCCAGAACGTGCAATACAACTGGATCCCGCTGTCGAAGTCGGCCGACGTGATGGACCTGCTGGCCTCGGTCGACATGCACGGCATCCAGACCAGCGGCAACTGCATCCGCAACATCACCAGCGACGAACGCGCCGGCATCGCCGTGGACGAGGTCGCCGATCCGCGCCCCTTCGCCGAAATCATGCGGCAGTGGAGCACGCTGCATCCGGAGTTCGCCTTCCTGCCGCGCAAGTTCAAGATCGCCATCACCGGTGCCGCCGAGGACCGCGCCGCCACCGGCTGGCACGACGTCGGCCTGAAGCTGCTGAAGAACGAGGCCGGCGAGCTGGGCTTCCGCGTGCAGGTCGGCGGCGGCATGGGCCGCACGCCCATCGTCGGCACCGTGTTGCGCGAGTTCCTGCCCTGGAACCAGATCATGAACTACCTCGAGGCGGTGGTGCGGGTCTACAACCGCTACGGCCGCCGCGACAACATGTACAAGGCGCGCATCAAGATCCTGGTGAAGGCCGAGGGCCAGCGCTACATCGACGACGTCGAGGCCGAGTACGAGCAGATCCTCGAGCACGACGGCGCGCCGCACACCATTCCGCAGGCCGAGTTCGACCGCGTGGCGGCCTCCTTCGTGCCGCCCCAGCTCGCGACTCGCGTGTTCCAGAGCGCCGAGCAGACCGATGCCGAACTGCGTGCTCAGGCGGCCGACGACGTCATGTTCGCGCGCTGGCTGCAGCGCAACGTGGCGCCGCACAAGAACCCGGCGCTGCGCGCGGTCACGCTGTCCTTCAAGCGCATCGGGCAGGCCCCCGGCGACGCCTCGGCCGACCAGCTCGACACCGCGGCCCGGCTGGCCGACCGCTTCTCGGCCGGCGAGGCCCGCGTCACGCACGACCAGAACCTGCTCCTGCCGTGGGTGCATGCCGAGGACCTGCACGCGCTGTGGCTCGCCGCCCGCGAGGCCGGCTTCGCCAGCGCCAACGTGCATCTGCTGACCGACATGATCGCCTGCCCCGGCGGCGACTTCTGCGCGTTGGCCAATGCGCGCTCGATCCCGATCGCCGAGGCCATCACCGAGCGCTACCAGGACCTGGACGAGCTCGACGACCTGGGCGAGATCGACCTGCACATCAGCGGCTGCATCAACTCCTGCGGGCACCACCACAGCGGGCACATCGGCATCCTGGGCGTCGACAAGGACGGCAAGGAGTGGTACCAGGTCACGCTGGGCGGGTCCGACGGCTCGGCGCTGTCGGGCGCGGCGCAGCCGGGCAAGGTGGTCGGCCCGTCCTTCTCGGCGGCCGAAGTGCCGGAGGTGATCGAGGCGGTGCTCAACACCTACCGCGACACCCGCGAGGCCGGCGAAAGCTTCATCGACGCGCTGCGCCGCGTCGGTCTCGAGCCCTTCAAGGCCGCGGCCAACGGCGCGCGCTTCAAGGTGGAGGAGGCAGCATGAGCGCAGCGCTGAACCGCTTCAAGCCAGCTCGCGCCACCTTAAGAGGCAGCGAGGACACGACAGTGCCGAGCGTGGGGGCCCTATGAACAAGACGCTTCGCATCCTTTCCGCCGAGGAGCACGTGGACGACGGCAGTCCGAACGTGCTGCAGCTTGCCAACGACGCCGACCCGCTGGCGATCGAGACCTGCCTCGACGACGTGGACCGCATCGACCTGGATTTCCCGAAATTCACCGACGGCCGCGCCTACAGCCAGGCCTTCCTGCTGCGCCGACGCCTGGGCTTCAAGGGCGACATCCGCGCCACCGGCGACGTGCTGATCGACCAGCTGGTGCAGATGCAGCGCACCGGCTTCTCCAGCGCCGTGCTGAGGGAAGGCGTGGACGCCTCGGCGGCCCAGCGCCAGTTCGACCGCTTCGCAACCTACTACCAGGGCGATGCGGTGCAGCCCGCGCCGCACTTCGCTTCGGCGGCATCCGAGCCCGCATCGGAGCCTTCGACATGAGCATCGATCTTGCACGCATCAACTCCGAACTCGGCCGCAACGCGGAGGGCTTGGTGGACTGGGCCATCGGCCTGGGCCAGCCCGCGATCGTCACCACGAATTTCCGCCCGTTCGAGGCCGTGATCCTGCACATGGTGACGCGCGCAAAGGCCGATGTTCCCGTGGTCTGGATGGACAACGGCTACAACACCGAGGCCACCTACCGGTTTGCCGACGAGGTGACGCGACTGCTGGGCCTTGACCTGCACATCTATCTGCCGCGCCGCTCGCGGGCGCATCGCGAGGCGGTGGACGGCCCGACGCCGGCGCTCGACGATCCGCGCCATGCCGCTTTCACGGAAGAAGTGAAGCTGGAGCCCTTTGCCCGTGCGCTGCGCGAAACGGCACCGAAGGTCTGGTTCACCGCGCTTCGGGCCACCGACACCGCCGTGCGCGCGCAGATGGACGCGGTCAGCGTCAATCCGGACGGGTTGATCAAGGTCGCCCCGCTGCTGCACTGGTCGTCCAAGGATCTGTATGCGTACTGCGAAGCGCATGGCCTGCCCAACAACTTCGACTACGTGGACCCGACCAAGGGCGAAGAGAACCGCGAGTGCGGATTGCATCTCGCGCATTGAGCCCCGACGTTTCACAGATTTCCCGCACTGAGCTCCGCACCCGATGAACGCCAGAACCGAACACGACCTGCTGCTGCACACCGCGCACGCTCCGACCCGCCTGTCGAACACGCAGCTCGATGCGCTGGAGGAAGAAGCCATCTTCATCCTGCGCGAGGTCGCTGCCTCCTTCGAGCGGCCGACCCTGCTGTTCTCGGGCGGCAAGGACTCGCTGGTGCTCCTGAAGTGCGCCGAGAAGGCCTTCGGCGCCGGCCGCCTGCCCTACCCGCTGCTGATGATCGACACCGGCCACAACTTCCCCGAAGTGACGGCCTTCCGCGACCACCGCGCACAGGAACTGGGCGCCGAGCTGATCGTGCGCAGCGTCGAGGATTCGATGGCGCGCGGCACCGTGCGGCTGGCGCATCCGGGCGAGTCGCGCAACGTGCACCAGTCGGTGACCTTGCTCGAAGCGATCGAGGAATTCCGCTTCGACGCGCTGATCGGCGGCGCGCGGCGCGACGAGGAGAAGGCCCGCGCCAAGGAGCGCATCTTTTCCCACCGCGATGCCTTCGGGCAATGGCAGCCCAAGGACCAGCGGCCGGAGCTGTGGACCCTGTTCAACACCCGCCTGGCGCCCGGCGAGCACTTCCGCGTGTTCCCGATCTCGAACTGGACCGAGCTCGACGTGTGGCAGTACATCGAGCGCGAGAAGATCGCCCTGCCCTCGATCTACTACACCCACAAGCGCGAGGTGATCGAGCGCCGTGGCCTGCTGGTGCCGGTGACCGCGCTCACGCCGCCGCGCGACGGCGAGCAGATCGAGCTGCGCGACGTGCGCTTCCGCACCGTGGGCGACATCACCTGCACCTGCCCGGTCGAGAGCCTGGCGGCCGACGCCGCCGACGTGGTGATCGAAACGCTGGCCGCCGAGGTCAGCGAGCGCGGTGCCACGCGCATGGACGACAAGACTTCCGAGGCTTCGATGGAAAAGCGCAAGAAAGACGGCTACTTCTGATGACTGCGACGACCACCCCTTCCCCCGCGGCCGCGGCCATCCACGGCGACACGGGCACGGCCCTGCGCTTCATCACCTGCGGCAGCGTCGACGACGGCAAGAGCACGCTGATCGGCCGCCTGCTGGTCGACAGCAAGACGGTGCTGCAGGACCAGCTCGCCGGCGTTCAGCGAGGCGGCGAGACCGACCTGGCGCTTTTGACCGACGGGCTCTCGGCCGAACGCGAACAAGGCATCACCATCGACGTCGCCTACCGCTACTTCTCCACGGCCCGGCGCAAGTTCATCATCGGCGACGCGCCGGGCCATGAGCAGTACACGCGCAACATGGTCACCGCCGCCTCCAGCGCCGACGCTGCGGTGGTGCTGGTCGACGCGACCAAGCTGGCCTGGGCCGCCGAGGTGGGCGACGGCGAGGTGGTCAAGCGCGAGCTGCTGCCGCAGACGCGCCGTCATACGCTCTTGTGCCACCTGCTGCGCGTGCAGTCCATCGTCTTCGCTGTCAACAAGCTCGATGCCATTGCAGATGCAGAGCTTGCCTTCGAGCGCATCTCGGAAGCACTCGCGAGCTTCGCAGAGGCCGCGGGCGTGAATGTCGCGGCCACGGTGCCGATCTCGGCGCTGAAGGGCTGGAACGTGGCTTCCCGCCATGCCGACTGGTGCGGCTACGAAGGTCCGAGCCTGATCGAGCTGCTGGAGGACCTGCCCGTCACCCAGCAGGACGAGGCCGTGCCCTTCGCTTTTCCGGTCCAGTGGGTCGAGAAGTTCTCCGGCTCGGCCGACACTTCCAAGGGCCGCCGCGTGTTCTGGGGCCGGGTCGCCAGCGGCCACGTGGAGCCGGGCCAGCGCGTCGCCGTGCTGCCGGGCAACCAGGTCGCGACCGTGGCGCAGGTGCTGAGCCACACGCGCCAGCCCAAGACCGTGCATGCGGGCCACAGTGCCGGCATCGTGCTCGACCGGGAGCTCGACGTCTCGCGCGGCGACTGGCTGCTGGCGCCCGAGGCCTTCGAGCCCGTGCGCGAGATCACCGCCACCATCGCCTGGCTGGACGACGAGCCGCTGGCCGCGGGCCGCGTCTACTGGGCGCTGCAGGGCCACCGCTGGGTCAAGGCCAAGGTGGCGCGCATCATCGACCGCGTCAATATCACGACGCTCGATTCCGAGCCCGCGGACCGGCTGGAGCCCAACTCGATCGGCGACGTGGTGCTGTCGCTGCAGCAGCCGCTCGCCGTGCTGCCATTCGCGCAATCGCGCGCGCTGGGCTCGCTGGTGCTGGTCGACACCGCATCCCACCGCACCTCGGCGGCCGTGCTGGTGCAACCCGCGCCGGCAAAGGCCTAAAATTCCTGGTTTTCCCGAACGATCCAACGCCCCGCCATGACCCACGTCGTCTCCGAAGCCTGTATCCGCTGCAAGTACACCGATTGCGTCGATGTCTGTCCCGTGGACTGCTTCAGGGAAGGTCCCAACATGCTGGTGATCGATCCGGACGAGTGCATCGACTGCGCGGTCTGCATTCCCGAATGCCCGGTCAACGCGATCTATGCCGAGGAGGACCTCCCCAGCAATCAGCTCGCCTTCATCAAGCTCAACGCCGAGCTGGCCCTGGCCGACGGCTGGAAGAGCATCACCAAGCGCAAGCCGCCGCTGCCGGATGCCGACGAGTGGAAAGACAAGACCGACAAGATCGGGGAGCTGGTGCGCTGAGCACGCTCCCCGCGCCCATCGAGACCGACGCGCTGGTCATCGGCGCCGGCCCCGTCGGGCTGTTCCAGGCTTTCCAACTGGGCCTGCTCGAGATCCCCTGCCACATCGTCGACGCGCTGCCCGCGGCGGGCGGCCAGTGCGTGCAGCTCTACGGCGACAAGCCGATCTACGACATCCCGGGCATTCCGGCGACCAGCGGGCATGGCCTGGCAGCTGCGCTGCTGGAGCAGCTCGCGCCGCTGAAGCCCAGCTTCCATTTCGAGCAGCAGGTCGCGACGCTGGAACGTCAGCCCGACCGGCGCCTGCTGCTTCGCACCTCCAAGGAGACGGGCTTTCTTGCGAAAACCGTGTTCATCGCCGCGGGCGTCGGCGCCTTCGTTCCCAAGCGCATCGCGCTGGAGGGCATCCAGCGCTACGAAGGCACCGTGCTTTTCTATCATCCGGAATCGCTGGAACGCTTCGACGGCCAGGCCGTGGTGGTCAATGGCGGGGACGACGCTGCGCTGGCCACCGCGCTCGCGCTGGTCGGGCGGGCCCGCCAGGTCACGCTGGTGCACCGGCGCGACGGCTTCCAGGCCGACGAAGCGCTGGTGGCGCGCATGCGGACGGCGGTGGCCGAAGGCAGCATGCGCCTCGCCGTGGGCCAGCCCGCTGCCTTCGATGGCAAGGCGCTGCAGATCGCCACGCCCGAAGCGCAGACCCTGAGCCTGCCGCTCGATGCGCTCATTGCCTGCCTCGGCATCTCGCCCCGGCTCGGCCCCATCGCCGACTGGGGGCTGGACCTGGTGCGCAAGCAGATCCCGGTCGACACCGAACGCTTCCAGACGCACGAGCCCGGCGTGTTCGCGGTCGGCGACATCAACACCTACCCGGGCAAGAAGAAGCTGATCGTCTGCGGCTTCCACGAGGCGACGCTGGCAGCCTGGGGCGCCACCGAGATCGTGTTCCCCGGCAAGGCGGTGCCGCTGCAGTACACCACCACCAGCACCCGATTGCACCAGTTGCTGGGCGTTGATTGAGCCGGCAGTACCTTCCGAGACGATCCTGAACGGAGCGTTCAGGGTGCATTCATCAAATCGCCGCACCTCGGCTCTATCATGCCCGGCATGCAGGCGCTGAACATCGCACTCTTCCAGCTACTCGGCGCCGGCCACGATCCAGACCCGCTGCTTCTCTGGTTTGCCGGCAACGTGGCGGAGGGCGCTTCCTGGGTGTGCGTGGCCATGATGGCATGGGCCGCATGGCGCTGGCCCGCCCAGCGGCTCTATGCGCTGGCAGCGCTGGTGACGGCCGCCGCGGCCTCCTTGCTGGCCCATGAGTTGGCCGAAGTCTTCGCGATGCCGCGGCCCTTCGTGCTCGGTCTGAGCCCGGCATATATCGAGCATGGCATCCGCGGCTCGCTGCCGAGCGCGCATGCCACGGTGATGTTCACGGTCGGCCTGGTGTTCTGCATGCGGCCGGCACTCAGGAAGGTCGGGCTTGCGATTCTGGCGATCGCCGTCCTGACGGGCTGGGCCCGCATCTACGTCGGCGTGCATTTTCCGTTCGACATCCTGGCCGGGCTGCTGCTGGCCGGCGCCATCGCCGCAGCCTTCTGGCTGCTCCACCAACTGGGCCGGCGATGCATTGCGCCACTGATCGCCCGCGATAGCCTGGGCGCCTAGGCAACGGCCGCCTCAGCGGCCGCGGCGGCGGCGGTTGGAGCGGCTGCTCAACAGGCCCATCTGGCTGCGCTGCCGGTCGATGCGCGCTTGCCGGCGTTCATTCTCGCGCTCGACCACCTTGCGCTTGGTGTAGCCCGAGGCATCGGCCCAGGCCCACCAGGCCATGGCGAGCCCGAAGGGAATGAGCACCACCCACCAACTCCATTGCGCCACGAAGCCGACTTCGAAGTACTTGAGGGCCACTGCGAGCAGGCCGAGCAATAGAAACCACATGTAGAAACTCCTCCGATCGTCCGGCCGGCATGAAGATGGGCCGTGCACCGCGCTACCTACAATCGCGTTGGATCGACTTTAACGCACCCACGTCACGCAACCCCATGAAAAGAGCGCTTCTCGTCGCCGCGCTGGGCCTGGCCGCCTCGGCCCCGGCCCTGGCCGACCTGGCACTGGCCACCTCCAAGAACTGCATGAGCTGCCACGCCGTCGACCGCAAGATCCTCGGGCCCTCCTTCAAGGAGGTCGCGGCCAAGTACAAGGACAACAAGGGCGCGGCCGACATGCTGGCCACCAAGATCATCAAGGGCGGCTCCGGCGTCTGGGGCGCGGTGCCGATGCCCGCCAACAACCAGGTCAGCGAGGCCGACGCCAAGAAGCTGGCGGCCTGGGTCCTGTCGGCGAAGTAGCGGCGCTCAAACGGGCGGCGGCATGCCCGCGACGGGCGCCGCCACCGTCGTGGCCGGCGACCTGCGGTCGAAGCGGTCTTCGAGCTGGCCGATGTGCGCTGCCAGCGTGTTGTCGGTCTGGTCGGATCGCACCTTGATCATGGTCTCCAGCTGTTCGACGCGCGCCAGCAATGCGGCATGCCGCTCGGCGTTGCGTGCCATGTGGGCGTTCTCCTGCGCTTCCAGGAAGTTGCGCAGCTCGGTGAAGCGCGAGGCCTCGGCACGGTCGGCCAGGTCACGCTGGGCCTGCATCTCCTTCGTGTGGCGGCGCGTCTCGAGCAGCACCGTCGTCTGCAGATAGACCACATAGGCCACGAAGAAGATGCCCAGCAGCGCCGTGAGCGCCAGCATGATCAGGCCGAGCGGCGCCGTCACCTGCATGAAGCCGAGCGACATCGCGGTGGGCGCGGCAAGCACGCTCCAGTTCAGGGCCGCGAGGGCTGCGATCAGCAGCACGACCACCAGCAGCACGCCTGTTCTCAATCCCATGGAAGTCTCTCCTCGACATTCGATGGGTTGTTTGTAACGCATCCCGGCCGCCGCCCCTGTCGGACGGAGGCGCGGGTGCCGCGCCGGCGGACCGGCCCTAGTACGCCTGGCCCAGCTGCTCCAGGATGGCCGGGTTCTCGAGGGTCGAGGTGTCCTGCGTGATGGCCTCGCCCTTGGCGATGCTGCGCAGCAGACGCCGCATGATCTTGCCGCTGCGGGTCTTGGGCAGGTTCTCGCCGAAGCGGATGTCCTTGGGCTTGGCGATCGGCCCGATCTCCTTGGCCACCCAGTTGCGCAGCTCGGCGGCCAGCTGCTTGGCCTCGTCCCCGCTCGGACGGCCGCGCTTGAGCACGACGAAGGCGCAGACCGCCTCGCCCGTCACGTCGTCGGGGCGGCCGACCACTGCGGCTTCCGCCACCAGGTCGGTCTTGGCGACCAGCGCCGACTCGATCTCCATCGTGCCGAGCCGGTGGCCCGAGACGTTGAGCACGTCGTCGATGCGCCCCGTGATGCGGAAGTAGCCGCGGTCGGCGCTGCGCACCGCACCATCGCCGGCCAGGTAGATGGTGCCGCCCATCTCCTCGGGGAAGTAGCTCTTCTTGAAGCGCTCGGGGTCGTTCCAGATGGTGCGGATCATCGAGGGCCAGGGCCGTTTGATCACCAGCATGCCGCCCGCGCCGTTCGGGATGTCCTTGCCGGTCTCGTCGACGATCGCAGCCATGATGCCGGGCAGCGGCAGGGTGCAGGAGCCGGGCACCAGGGGGGTGGCGCCGGGCAGCGGCGTGATCACGTGGCCGCCGGTCTCGGTCTGCCAGAAGGTGTCGACGATCGGACACTTCTCGCGGCCGACGTTCCGGTGGTACCACATCCAGGCTTCGGGATTGATCGGCTCGCCCACCGTGCCGAGGATGCGCAGCGTGGACAGGTCCCAGTTCTTGGGGTGCACCTTCTCGTCGCTGTCGGCGGCCTTGATCAGCGAGCGGATCGCGGTCGGTGCGGTGTAGAAGACCGTGACCTTGTGCTTCTCGATCATCTGCCAGAAGCGGCCCGCGTGCGGGAAGGTGGGAATGCCTTCGAACACCACCTGCGTGGCGCCGGCCGCGAGCGGACCGTAGGCGACGTAGGTGTGGCCGGTGATCCAGCCGATGTCGGCGGTGCACCAGAACACGTCTTCGGGCCGGATGTCGAAGGTCCAGTCCATGGTGAGCTTGGCCCACAGCAGGTAGCCGCCGGTGGCATGCTGCACGCCCTTGGGCTTGCCGGTCGAGCCCGAGGTGTAGAGGACGAAGAGCGGGTGCTCGGCGCCCACCGGCTCCGGCGGGCATTCGCTGCCCTGCCCCTTGAGCACCTCGTCGAAGGTCTTGTCGCGGCCCGCGACCATGTTGCAGGCGGTCGCGGTGCGCTGGTAGACGAGCACGGTCTTGAGCGTGTCGCAGCCGCCCAGCGCGAGTGCGTCGTCGACGATCGCCTTGAGCGGCAGCTCCTTGCCGCCGCGCAGCTGGAAGTTGGACGTGACCACCGCCACCGCGCCGGCGTCGATGATGCGCTCCTGCAGCGCCTTGGCCGAGAAGCCGCCGAACACCACGCTGTGCGTCGCGCCGATGCGGGCGCAAGCCTGCATTGCGATCACGCCTTCGATGGTCATCGGCATGTAGACGATGACGCGGTCGCCCTTGCGGATTCCCTGCGCCTTGAGCGCGTTGGCGAACTGCGAGACGCGCCCCAGCAACTCCTTGTACGTGACCTTTGTGACCGTGCCGTCGTCGGCCTCGAAGATGATGGCCGTCTTGTTCTCGACCGGCGTGCCCATGTGCTTGTCGAGGCAGTTGGCCGAGGCGTTGAGCTCGCCGTCCTCGAACCACTTGTAGAACGGCGCCTTGGATTCGTCGAGGGTGCGCGTGAAGGGCTTGGTCCACACCACGTTGGCCTTGGCCTGCCGGGCCCAGAAGCCCTCGAAGTCGTCGGCGGCCTCCTTGCACAGGGCCTCGTAGGCGGCCATGCTGTCGATGCGTGCGCCCTTTGCGGCGCGGGCATCGGGCGGGAACACGCGGTTCTCGATCAGGACGGACTCGATCGTGCTGCTCATTTTTTGCCTCCGGTAGATAGCTGGAAACTGACGGCCGCTAATGTCAGCGCCCGCACTTACGAATGACTGACGCCCCATGTTAGCGACTGCATCGTGACACATCGGCGGCCTGGGGGCACTCCGATCGGCGCCGCGTGGGCACTCTAGAATCGCGCGTTCCCCGCCCCCATCCCACCGGCCTGCCCACCGATGTCCAATCTCGACCCCATCCTCCAGAAACATGCCGGCAAGTCCTCGCCGCTGCGCCCCCTGCCCAACCTGATTTTCGCCAGCCGCTGGCTGCAGTTGCCGCTCTACCTGGGCCTGATCGTCGCGCAGGGCGTGTACGTGGTGCACTTCCTGGTCGAGCTGCTCCATCTGGTGGAAGCGGCCTTCGGCAGCGAAGAGGCGCTGAAGTCGCTGATCACCAGCATCGGCTACAAGACCACCGCGCCGGTCACCACGCTCAACGAGACGGTGATCATGCTGGTGGTGCTGGCGCTGATCGACGTGGTGATGATCTCCAACCTGCTGATCATGGTGATCGTCGGCGGCTACGAGACCTTCGTGAGCCGCATGAACCTCGAAGGCCACCGCGACCAGCCCGAGTGGCTGAGCCACGTGAATGCCTCGGTGCTGAAGGTCAAGCTGGCGACCGCCATCATCGGCATCAGCTCCATCCACCTGCTCAAGACCTTCATCAACGCCGACAACTACACCGACCGGGTGCTGATCGCGCAGACGGCGATCCACATCGCTTTCCTGCTGTCGGCGATGGCGATCGCGTTCACCGACCGGCTGATGGCGCCGCCGCCCTCCGCCGGTCACTGAGAAGGCCTCAGCGGCCGGTCATCTTCTCCGGCACCACCCACTGGTCGAACTGCTCGGCCGTGAGATGGCCGGAGGCGATCGCCGCCTCGCGCAGGCTGCTGCCTTCCTTGTGCGCCTTCTTCGCGATGAAGGCCGCCTTGTCGTAACCGATGTGGGTGTTCAGCGCCGTCACCAGCATCAGCGAACGCTGCACCAGCTCCGTGATGCGCTCGCGGTTGGGCTCGATGCCGACCGCGCAGTGGTCGTTGAAACTGCGCATGCCGTCGGCCAGGAGGCGCACGCTCTGCAGGAAGTTGTGGGCCACCATGGGGCGGAACACGTTGAGCTCGAAGTTGCCCGAGGCCCCGCCGATGTTGATCGCCACGTCGTTGCCGAACACCTGCGCGGCCAGCATGGTGACCGCCTCGCTCTGCGTCGGATTGACCTTGCCCGGCATGATCGACGAGCCCGGCTCGTTCTCCGGGATGCTCAGCTCGCCGATGCCGCTGCGCGGCCCGCTAGCCAGCCAGCGCACGTCGTTGGCAATCTTGGTCATGCTGGCGGCCAGTGTCTTGAGCGAGCCGTGCGCATGCACCAGCGCATCGACCGAGGCCATCGCCTCGAACTTGTTGGGCGCGGTGATGAAGGGCAGGCCTGTGAGCTTCGCGAGCTCCGCCGCCACCTGCTCGGCATAGCCCTTGGGCGCATTGAGGCCGGTGCCGACCGCGGTGCCGCCGAGCGCCAGCTCGCATAGGTGCGGCAGCGCGGCGCGCACGTGCGCCTCGCCATGGGCCAGCTGGGCCACGTAGCCCGAGAACTCCTGGCCCAGCGTGAGCGGGGTTGCGTCCTGCAGGTGGGTGCGGCCGATCTTGACGATGTCGGCGAACTCCTGCGCCTTCTTGTCGAGCGTCTCGCGCAGCTGCGCGATGGCGGGCAGCAGCCGGTGCGTGAGCGCCTCGACGGCCGCGACATGCATCGCGGTCGGGAACACGTCGTTCGAGGATTGGCTGCGGTTCACGTCGTCGTTGGGATGCACGAGACGCCCTTCGCCGCGCTCGCCGCCCAGCAACTCGCTGGCGCGGTTCGCCAGCACCTCGTTCACGTTCATGTTGGTCTGCGTGCCCGAGCCGGTCTGCCAGACGACCAGAGGGAACTCGTCGCCGTGCCGGCCTGCGATCACCTCGTCGGCCGCCGCGACGATGGCCTGCGTCTTTTTCTCGTCCTGCAGGCCCAGCGCATGGTTCACCACTGCCGAGGCACGCTTGACCTGCGCCAGCGCCTTGATGATCTCGCGCGGCTGCTGCTCGCCGGAGATGTCGAAGTTCTGCAGCGAGCGCTGCGTCTGCGCGCCCCACAGCTTGCCGGCCGGCACCTCGATGGGGCCGAAGGTGTCGCGTTCGATTCGGGTCTGGGTGGATATCGCCATGAAAAAAGCTCCGCTGTCAAAATGGAGGGCGCGCCTGGCGCACCGGGGCATCCGCCCAGTATCGTTGCAAACAAGAACGGCTCGCATTTGTGCGAGTACTTTCCCCCTCCCACGGACTCTGCCATGACCATCATCCAGCAAACCGACCTGATCGAGTCGGTTGCCGCCGCGCTCCAGTACATCAGCTACTACCACCCCACCGACTACATCGCCCACCTGGCGCGCGCCTACGAGCGCGAGCAGAGCCCCGCGGCCAAGGACGCGATGGCGCAGATCCTCACCAACAGCAAGATGAGCGCGACCGGGCAGCGGCCGATCTGCCAGGACACCGGCATCGTCAACGTCTTCCTGAAGGTGGGCATGGACGTACGCTGGGGCGGCTTCACCGGCAGCCTTGATGAAGCGATCAACGAGGGCGTTCGCCGCGGCTACAACCACCCCGACAACATGTTGCGCGCCTCCGTGGTGGCCGATCCGCAGTTCGATCGCAAGAACACCAAGGACAACACGCCGGCGGTGATCTTCACCGAGATCGTCCCCGGCAACACGGTGGAGGTGACGGTAGCCGCCAAGGGCGGCGGCAGCGAGAACAAGAGCAAGCTGGTGATGCTGAACCCCGGCGACAGCGTGGTCGACTGGGTGCTCAAGACCGTGCCCACGATGGGCGCCGGCTGGTGCCCGCCGGGGATGCTCGGCATCGGCATCGGCGGCACGGCCGAGAAGGCGGCGCTGATGGCCAAGGAAAGCCTGATGGACGACCTCGACATGCACGAGCTGCTGGCGAAGAAGCGTTCGGGCGCCGAGCTGGACAAGGTGGAAGCGCTGCGCGTGGAGCTCTACGAGAAGGTCAATGCGCTGGGCATCGGCGCGCAGGGACTGGGGGGCTTGGCCACGGTGCTCGACGTCAAGATCAAGATGTATCCCACGCATGCAGCCAGCAAGCCGGTGGCCATGATCCCGAACTGCGCCGCCACGCGGCACGCGCACTTCGTGCTCGACGGCTCGGGCCCCGTCTACCTCGAAGCCCCCTCGCTGGACCTGTGGCCCAAGATCGACTGGGCGCCCGACTACAACAAGAGCAAGCGGGTCGACCTCGACACCCTCACGCCGGCCGAGGTGGCGAGCTGGAAGCCGGGCGACACGCTGCTGCTCAAGGGCAAGATGCTGACCGGCCGCGACGCCGCGCACAAGCGCATCGCAGACATGCTGGCCAAGGGCGAAAAGCTGCCGGTGGACTTCACCAACCGGGTGATCTATTACGTGGGCCCGGTCGATCCGGTCAAGGGCGAGGCAGTGGGCCCGGCCGGCCCGACCACGGCCACCCGCATGGATGGCTTCACCGAGATGATGCTGGCAAAGACCGGCCTGATCGCGATGATCGGCAAGGCCGAGCGCGGGCCGGTGGCGATCGAGGCGATCCAGAAGCACAAGAGCGCCTATTTGATGGCCGTGGGCGGCGCCGCCTACCTGGTGAGCAAGGCCATCAAGACCGCCAAGGTGGTGGGCTTCGCCGACCTGGGCATGGAGGCGATCTACGAGTTCGACGTGGTCGACATGCCGGTGACGGTGGCAGTGGACGCCGGCGGCACCAGCGCCCACATCACCGGCCCCGCGGAATGGCAGAAGCGCATCGCCAGCGGGGAGTTCAAGACCATCATGATGGAAGAGGCTTGAGCACCTCGCCCATCGGCGTGTTCGACAGCGGCGTGGGCGGGTTGAGCGTGCTCAACGCGCTGCGCGAGGAATTGCCGCATGAGCGCTTCGTGTACTTCGCCGACGCGGGCCATGCGCCCTACGGCGAGCGCGAAGACGCCTACGTGGCGATGCGCACCCGCACGGTCGCGCGCTACCTGCTGGAGCGGCACCGGATCAAGGCTCTGGTGGTCGCCTGCAACACCGCCACCGCGGCAGCCATCCACGAGCTGCGGAACGAACATCGGGCGCTGCCGGTGGTCGGCGTCGAGCCGGCCCTCAAGCCCGCGGTGGCGGCGACGCGCACCGGCCATATCGCGGTGATCGCGACCCGCGTGACACTGGAGAGCCGCAAGTTCGGGGCGCTGCATGCCTCGCTCGCCGGACAGGCGGACTTCCGCATCGTTCCTTGCGACGGACTGGCAGGCGCGATCGAATGCGGCGACACCGCCGAAATCGCCACCTTGAGCGAACGCTATCTGCGACACGCCGGCCGTTTCGGCAGCGCGCCCGGGGAGATCGACACCCTGGTGCTGGGCTGCACGCACTACCCCTTCATCGCGACCGAACTGCGCCGCCATTGCGGCGAATCGGTGCGCTTCATCGACACCGGTGCGCCCGTCGCGCTGCAGACGCGGCGGCTGCTGGCAGAGACCGGGCAGCTGGCCGCCGAAGGCGAAGGCAGCGTTGCCCTCCTGAGCAGCGCGGCCCCCGAGGCGCTCGATGCCGCGGCGGCGCGCTGGCTCGCGCGACCGGCAGAGACTGCGGCCGCGGCCAGCGCTTGATTCCTTCCGTCGCGCGCATGTCTCTTCGCCTGGTCCTTGCCTGTCTGCTGGCCCTGCTGAGCGCCACCGGCCACGCAGCCTGCGACACCGGCCTCGCGGAGCGCATGCATGCCAAGCTGCATCCGAAGCGGGCGCTCGACCACGAACGCGCCGTATGCCAGCCCTGGCGCGGCTTTGCGGGGCGCTACATCGTCGTGCTGCCGTTGCCGCGCCCCTCTTCCGATCCCGGCGTAATGCAGTTCGATCTGGACGTGCTGGTGGTGCAGCAGGCGGACAACGGCAACACCGATCGCGCCACGGTCGTCAGCCGCCTGTACGAGGCCTCGGCCATGCGCGAGGATGCGGTCCGCATCAGCGAGATCAAGGTCGACACGGCGCGCTACACCCTGGCCGCCGACGCGCGCGCTTTCGGCCTGCGCATCGTGCGCCAGGGCTCGTCGCGCGTGAATCCCTACTCGAACGAAACGCTCACGCTGTACGTCCCTCAGGGCCCCAAGCTCGCGCGGGTGCTCGACGCCCTCGAGATGACGCTGGAGCGCGGCGAGTGGGACGCCAACTGTGCCGGCAACTTCGAAACCGTGCGCAGCAGCCTGTCCGTCGCGCGCAGCACGAGCCACGGCTGGGCGGACCTGCTCCTGCGCCGGACCCGCACCGAGACCCGCTCCAGCTCGCAGGGCGACGAATGCGTGACGCACGAGCGTCCGGCGAAGTTCTCGTCGCAGACGCTGCGCTTTGACGGAACGGCCTACCGCGCTGCCAAGGGTCGCTCTGCTTCCGACTGAGCCCCCTCTCCGCGCAGCGCCGCCGCCCGGCCTCGCCGCATGTCGATCGGCAGCAGCAGCAGCAGGCCTGCGACGAACAGCGTGCTGGTCGCGAGGATGGCGATGCGCTGGTTGCCGCCGGTAGCCCAGGTGATGGTCCCGTAGCTCAAGGGGCCGATGATCGCCGCCAGGCGTGTGGCAACGCTCCACAGGCCGAAGAACTCCGCCAGCTGCCGCGGCGGCGCGAGCAAGCCGGTCATGGCGCGCCCCGCCGACTGGCTCGAACCCATGGCCAGGCCCGCGATCGTCGCGGCCCACCAGAACCCGCCTTTGGTCGTGACCGAGGCCGCGATGACGCACACCGCGATCCACGCCACCAGCGCACCCGACAGCGCGAGACGATGTCCGATGCGGTCCTGCAGATAGCCGAAGCCGAAGGCGCCCAGCGCCGCGGCAATGTTGAGCACGAAGATCAGCATCATGGTCTCGCTCGGCACGAAGCCGATCACCTGCTCCGCGTAGATCGCCGCCAGCGTGATCGCCACCGCCACGCCGCCCTGGTAGCAGACGGTGCAGGCCAGCAGCCACATGAAGTCGCGGTAGGCGCGCGCCTGGCGGAAGGTGTCGCGCAGTTGCTGCCAGGCGCTGCGCCTGTCGGCTGCCAGCTGAGGCTGCGCCCGCTCGGGCAGCAGCGCAAAGGTGGCGCAGGCAGCCAGGCCGTAGATGGCTGCGGTGATCAGCATCGTGACCGGCACGAAGTGCGCGGCGGGCAGGCTCCGGGCCTGCGACCACAGCACATAGGCCAGGCACAACCCGAGCGCGAGCATGCCGCCGATGTAGCCGAAGGCCCAACCCCACCCGCTGACTTTGCCCATGCCTTCGGCCGTCGCCAGTTCCGGCAGGAAGGCGCCGGTGAGCGACTCGCCGTAGGAGTAGAAGGTGTTCGAGACCACCACGAGGCCCATCGCGAGCGCAACGGCGAAAGGGCCGCCGAGCTGCGGCGTGATCGCCAGCGCCGCGGTGCCGAGCACGCAGCCGGCCGTGACGATCGCCAGGATCCTTTTCTTCGCGGCATGGAGGTCGGCCCAGGCGCCGATCGCCGGCATGCTCAGCATGACGATCGCATAGGAGATGCTCAGGGCCACCGTCCACGCGAAAGGTCCCCAGGGCGCGCCCTTGGTGATCCCGCCGACGAAATAGGCGGCAAACACCGCCGTGATCACGACGGTGGTGTAGCCCGAGTTGGCGAAGTCGTACATTGCCCAACCGAACACTTCGCGCTTTCGCACGCCGGGACGGAGGGCGGACTGGGAAAAAAGGGCCAAGCGACTCTCCTCGTACAGAAGGTCGCAGAGCATAGCGGAGCGGGTTGACCGCTCCGTGGCGCAGCTTCAGCGCCTGCGTGCTCAGTGCAGGTGGCGCGGGCGGCGTCCGCCGCCATGGCCGCCGGCGCCCGGGCCACCGGTGCCGCCGCGGGGGCGCTTGCCGATCTCGAGCGAATTCACCAGCGCATCGAAGCGGTCGCCGAAGAGCTTGTCGATCTCGGCCACCACGCCACCGAGCTCGGCGCCGTCGAAGTGGCGCTCCATGAGGTTCACCACGTCCTCGACCAGGAGGTCGCGCTGGACCTGCATGATCGCGGCCGGGTTGGGGCCGATGAAGAGCATCAGGAAGTCGTCGCGGGACTCTTCATCGGGATCGCTCTCTTCCTCGTCGAAGTCGGTGTCGTAGAAGGTGACCTCGATCGCGGCGCCCTGCTCGGCGAGCTCGTTGAGGGCCATGCACATTTCGTCGAGCGCCTGGCGGAAATCTTCGTCGCCGGCAACCGTCCAGCAGATCTGGAGCATGTGCTCCTTCTGCTCGAAGCGGATGCCGGGCTCTTCCTCATAGACGCTGTTCGCGCCATCGGCCAGCGAACGGGCGCCAGCGTATTTCCAGAGCGGTTTCAGGGCTTCCTGAATCTGCTCGAAGCTCGCATCAGGGCGCAGCGGCACGTCGCCGTGGACGTGGATTTCGAACGGAGCGTTGTAGCGAGGCATGTCATGCTCCCTTGTGATGTGGTGGTGCCCGGAACCGGGGTCGAACCGGTACGCCCCTTATGCAGGAAGCGGCGGATTTTAAGTCCGATGTGTCTACCAATTTCACCATCCGGGCGTCCGGTTGGATAGGGACGATACCCGAAACGAGAACAGCCCCGACAACGATGGTTGGAGGGGCTGTTCTCTTCGATACCGAGGAAGGGTGGAGGCGCGACCCGGAGTCGAACCGGGCTAGACGGATTTGCAATCCGTTGCATAACCGCTTTGCTATCGCGCCACGCGTTGAATCGACGTTTTCTTCTTGCTTGGAACTCGCGAAAAAAAGGGAAGCTTGAAGCTTCCCTTTTGAAAACTGGAGCGGGAAAAGAGTCTCGAACTCTCGACCTCAACCTTGGCAAGGTTGCGCTCTACCAACTGAGCTATTCCCGCGTTTCAAGCCTTAAATTATATAGCACTTTTTCGAGGTCTCGCAAGGGCCGAGGCTCAATGCTTGATCGAGCCTTCCGCAGGCTGCGGTGCACGCTGCTTGGCCTGCTCGGCCATTGCTGCAGCGGAGGCCGCGACCTCCTCATCCGACAGCGGCGTCGGCTCCTTCTCCAGCGCGATCTCGAGCACTTTGTCGATCCACTTCACCGGCACGATCTCGAGGCCGTTCTTCACGTTCTCGGGGATGTCCTGCAGGTCCTTGGCGTTCTCCTCCGGGATCAGCACGGTCTTGATGCCGCCGCGCAGGGCGGCCAGCAGCTTTTCCTTCAGGCCGCCGATGGCAGTGACTTCTCCGCGCAGCGTGATCTCGCCGGTCATCGCGACGTCGGCGCGCACGGGGATGCCGGTCAGGGCCGACACGAAGGCGGTCGTCATCGCGGCGCCCGCGCTCGGGCCGTCCTTGGGCGTGGCGCCGTCGGGCACGTGGATGTGGATGTCGCGCTTCTCGAACACCTCGTCCTTGATGCCGAGCCGGCGTGCGCGGCTGCGCACCACGGTGCGGGCGGCCTCCACCGACTCCTTCATGACGTCGCCGAGCGAGCCGGTGCGGCTGATCACGCCCTTGCCGGGCATCGTCACGGCCTCGATCGTGAGCAGGTCGCCACCGACTTCGGTCCATGCCAGGCCGACCACCTGGCCCACCTGATTCTGCTTCTCGGCCAGGCCGAAGGTGTACTTGCGCACGCCGAGGAAGTCGTTGAGGTTCTTGCCCTCGACCACGACCTTGGGCGTCATCTTCTTGAGCAGCAGGCCCTTGACCGTCTTGCGGCAGATCTTGGAAAGCTCGCGCTCGAGCGAACGCACGCCGGCCTCGCGGGTGTAGTAGCGCACGATGTCGCGCACGGCCTCCTCGGTGATCAGGAGTTCGTCCTCCTTCACGCCGTTGTTCTTCATCTGCTTGGGCAGCAGGTACTTGAGCGCAATGTGCGTCTTCTCGTCCTCGGTGTAGCCCGCAAGGCGGATCACTTCCATCCGGTCCAGCAGCGCCGGCGGAATGTTCATCGAGTTCGAGGTGGCGACGAACATCACGTCGGAGAGGTCGAAGTCGACCTCGACGTAATGGTCGCCGAAGGTGTGGTTCTGCTCGGGGTCCAGCACTTCCAGCAGCGCGCTCGATGGATCGCCGCGGAAGTCGGTGCCCAGCTTGTCGATCTCGTCCAGCAGGAACAAGGGATTGCGCGTGCCCACCTTGTTCAGGCTCTGCAGCACCTTGCCCGGCAATGCGCCGATGTAGGTGCGGCGGTGCCCGCGGATCTCGGCCTCGTCGCGCATGCCGCCCAGCGCCATGCGCGTGTACTTGCGGCCGGTCGCCTTGGCGATCGACTGGCCCAGCGAGGTCTTGCCCACGCCCGGCGGACCCACCAGGCAGAGGATCGGCGCCTTCACCTTGTCGACGCGCTGCTGCACCGCAAGATATTCAAGGATTCGGTCCTTGACCTTTTCGAGACCGTAGTGGTCCTCGTTGAGCACCTCCTCGGCATGCGCGAGGTCGTGCTTGATCTTGGTCTTCTTGCTCCAGGGCAGGCCGATCAGCACGTCGATGTAGTTGCGCACCACGGTGGCCTCGGCCGACATGGGCGACATCAGCTTGAGCTTCTTGAGCTCGCCTTCGGCTTTCTTGAGCGCTTCCTTGGGCATCTTGGCGAGCTTGATCTTCTTCTCGATCTCCTCGACGTCGGCGCCCTCTTCGCCTTCGCCCAGTTCCTTCTGGATCGCCTTGACCTGCTCGTTCAGGTAGAAGTCGCGCTGGTTTTTCTCCATCTGGCGCTTGACGCGGCCGCGGATCTTCTTGTCGACATTGAGGATGTCGACCTCGCGCTCCAACTGGCCGAACAGGTTCTCCAGCCGCGCCTTGATGTCGTCGAGGTCGAGCACCGCCTGCTTGTTGTCGAGCTTGAGCGGCAGGTGGGCGGCGATGGTGTCGGCCAGGCGGCCCGGATCGTCGATGCTCGAGATCGAGGTCAGGATTTCGGGCGGGATTTTCTTGTTGAGCTTGACGTACTGGTCGAACTGCTGCATCACCGCGCGGCGCAGCGCCTCGACCTCGGTGCCCTTCTGCACCGCGGCCTCGGGCACTTGCACGGGCGTCACATTGGCGGAGAAATGCGTCTCGCCGTCGTCGATTCGGTTGACGCGCGCGCGCTGCTGGCCCTCGACCAGCACCTTCACCGTGCCGTCGGGCAGCTTCAGCATCTGCAGGATGGTCGAGATGCAGCCGACCTCGAACATGTCCTCGACAGACGGCTCGTCCTTGGCGGCGGCCTTCTGGGCGACCAGCATGATTCGGCGCTCCGCTTCCATTGCGAGCTCGAGCGCCTTGATGCTCTTGGGCCGGCCGACGAAAAGCGGGATCACCATGTGGGGGAAAACGACCACGTCGCGCAGCGGCAGCAGCGGCAGGTCGATTTCGGTGGCAGGCAGAGGGGTATGACCGGACATGGAAATCCTTTACTTGATCATGGAAAGATGGTCGGCCGCGCGCGCTTTTCAAGCCCGCGGGCACAGTAATCGCCGAAGACGCCGGTCGCCGGTATCCGAGGGGCCGGCCTGACAGTCACTCAATCAGGCCTTCTTGGCCGCCTCGCGGTACACGAGGAGCGGTGGCTTGTTTTCGTCGATTGTGGATTCTTCGACCACGACCTTGTCGACATTGGTGGCATTCGGCAGCTCGAACATGGTGTCGATCAGGGATTGCTCCAGGATCGAGCGCAGGCCACGGGCACCGGTCTTGCGGGCCAGCGCCTTGCGCGCAATGGCCTTGAGCGCCGCCGGACGGATCTCGAGGTCGACCCCTTCCATCTGCAGCAGCTTGGTGAATTGCTTGACCACCGCGTTCTTCGGTTCGGTCAGGATCTGCACCAGGGCGTCCTCGCTGAGCTCGGCCAGTGACGCAACGACCGGCATGCGGCCGACCAGTTCCGGAATCAGGCCGAACTTGATCAAGTCCTCGGGCTCGACCTCGCGGAACACCTCGGTCAGGCTGCGTTGCTGCTTGCTCTTGACCGAAGCGCCGAAGCCGATGCCGGAGGCCTCGGTGCGGTTCTCGATCACCTTCTCCAACCCCGCGAAGGCACCGCCGCAGATGAACAGGATGTTGGTCGTGTCGATCTGCAGGAAGTCCTGATTGGGGTGCTTGCGCCCGCCCTGGGGCGGCACGCTGGCCATGGTGCCTTCGATCAGCTTGAGCAGCGCCTGCTGCACGCCCTCGCCCGACACGTCGCGGGTGATCGAGGGGTTGTCGGATTTGCGCGAGATCTTGTCGATCTCGTCGATGTAGACAATGCCGCGCTGCGCCCGCTCCACCTCGTAGTTGCAGCTCTGCAGCAGCTTCTGGATGATGTTCTCGACGTCCTCGCCCACATAGCCGGCCTCGGTCAGCGTGGTGGCGTCGGCCATCACGAAGGGCACGTCGAGCATGCGGGCCAGGGTCTGGGCCAGGAGGGTCTTGCCGGAACCGGTGGGGCCGATCAACAGGATGTTGCTCTTGCTGAGCTCGACGTCTTCGCCCTTGGCCTTGTCCTTGTGGCGCAGCCGCTTGTAGTGGTTGTAGACCGCCACCGACAGCATGCGCTTGGCAGGCTCCTGGCCGATGACGTAATTGTCGAGGTTGGCCTTGATCTCCAGCGGCGTCGGCAGGTCGCTGCGCGCCTCGCGCGATTCCTCGCCGGCGGGCAGCTCGTCGCGAATGATCTCGTTGCAGAGATCGATGCACTCGTCACAAATGAAAACCGACGGGCCGGCGATCAGCTTTTTGACCTCGTGCTGGCTCTTCCCGCAGAACGAGCAGTAAAGCGTTTTTTCGCTGGAAGAGCCTTTTTTCTCGGCCATGGACAGATGCCTCGTAACGGGGGTTTAACAATGATAGCGAAGAAGGAAGACCCTCGGCCCGTCCCCAACCCGAACAAAAACGGCGTTCTCCGTGCGGAAAACGCCGTTGTCGCCGCCGGGGCGCCTCAGCGCCCCCGGCTCAGCTGCGCTTGGCGATCACCTGGTCGACCAGGCCGTAGTCCTTGGCTTCGTCCGCGGTCAGGAAGTAGTCCCGCTCGGTGTCGCGGGCGATCTTCTCCAGCGGCTGGCCGGTGCGCTCGGCCAGGATGCGGTTCATCTGCTCGCGCGTCTTCAGGATGTCGCGGGCATGGATCTCGATATCGGTCGCCTGGCCCCGGGCGCCGCCCAAAACCTGGTGGATCATGATCTTGGAGTTGGGCAGCGAAAAACGCTTGCCCTTCTCGCCCGCTGCCAGCAGGAAGGCGCCCATGCTGGCGGCGAAGCCCACGCACAGGGTCGACACGGCCGGCTTGATGAACTGCATGGTGTCGTAGATCGCCATGCCGGCGCTCACGCTGCCGCCGGGCGAGTTGATGTAGAACGAGATGTCCTTGTCCGGGTTCTCGCTTTCCAGAAAGAGCAGCTGCGCCACCACCAGGTTGGCGGTCTGGTCGTTGACCTCGCCCACCAGGAAGATCACCCGCTCCTTGAGCAGCCGCGAATAGATGTCGTAGGAACGCTCGCCGCGGCCCGATTGCTCGATGACCATCGGGATCATGCCGAGGCCTTGAATTTCCTGTGCGCTCATGTGTGCTCTCCAGAGAGGTTTTGTACTGTACCCAGACGACATGGGGCCCGTGCCACAAAGCACAAGCCCCACGAGGTGGCCGGCGCGTCAGCCCTGCTGGGCCATCAGCTCGTCGAAGGAGACCGACTTGGCATTGACCTTCGCTTGGCCGAGCACGAAATCCGTGACGTTGTTCTCGATCACCACCGCCTCGACCTCGGCCAGGCGGCGGTTGTCGCTGAAGTACCAGCGCACCACGTCGGCCGGCTTCTCGTAGCTGGCCGCCAACTCGTCGATGTGGGCCTTGATCTGCTCGGGCTTGGCCTGCAGGTTGTTGGCGCGCACCAGCTCGGCCACGACCAGGCCCAGACGCACGCGGCGCTCGGCCTGCGGGCGAAACACGTCGTCTGGGATCGGGGCCTTGTCGGCGTCCTTGATGCCACGCTGCTTGAGCTCGGCACGGGCGCCTTCGACCATGCGGTCGACCTCGGCCTGGACGCTCGACTTGGGCAGGTCCAGCTCGGCGTTGGCGATCAGCGCGTCCATCACGGCGTTCTTGTTGCGTGCCAGCAGGCGGAACTTGACTTCGCGCTCCAGGTTCTTCTTGATGTCGGCGCGCAGGCCTTCGACGGTGGCCTCGGCGATGCCGAGCGACTTGGCCAGCTGCTCGTTGACCTCGGGCAGGTGCGAGGCCTCGATCTTCTTGACCGTGACCATGAAGTCGGCCTGCTTGCCGGCCACGTCCTTGCCGTGGTAGTCGGCCGGGAAGGACAGCGGGAAGGTGCGGCTGTCGCCGGCCTTGAGGCCGCGCACGGCGTCCTCGAATTCCTTGAGCATCTGGCCCTCGCCGACGATGAACTGGAAGTCGTCGGCCTTGCCGCCCTGGAAGGGCTCGCCGTCGATCTTGCCCTCGAAGTCGACCGTCACGCGGTCCCCGTCCTGCACGGCGGCGTCCTGGGCGCGCTGGGCGAAGGTGCGGCGCTGCTTGCGCAGAATGTCGAGCGTCTTGTCGATCGCATCGTCGCCCACCTCGGCGCTGAGCTTCTCGACCTCGGCATTGGAGAGGTCGTTGATCTTGACGTCGGGGAAGACCTCGAAGACCGCGTCGAAGGCCAGCTGGCCCTCGGGCGCCTCTTCCTTCTCGGTGATGCGCGGCTGGCCGGCCACGCGCAGCTTGGCCTCGTTGGCGGCCTGCGAGAAGGCCTCGCCGACCTTGTCGTTCATGACCTCGTAGTGCACCGAGTAGCCGTAGCGCTGGGCCACCACGGTCATCGGCACCTTGCCGGGGCGGAAGCCGTCCATCTTGACGGTGCGGGCCAGCTTCTTGAGGCGTGAATCGACCTCGGACTGGATGGTGCCGACGGGCAAGGTCAGCGTGATCTTGCGCTCGAGCTTGTCGAGGGTTTCAACGTTCACGGTCATTTGTGTCTTCCTTGAGAGGGTCTTGTGCTGGTGCGCGGGGCCGGACTCGAACCGGCACGTTCTTGCGAACGTCAGGACCTAAACCTGGTGCGTCTACCAATTTCGCCACCCGCGCGGTTCCAGTTTTTTCAGGTGATGAATACGGAAGGCGGCCCGCAGGCCGCCTTCGCATTCGAATAGCAGCCGGCCGGGAAAGCCGACCGCCTGAAATCGGTCAACCGCGTATTTTAAGCGCGAACCAGGGCCTCCTCGGCCTCCTTGGCGGGGTTGGCTTCATCACGGCGCACGCGGAACCAGGCCGCGTACATTGCCGGCAGGGCCAGCAGCGTCAGCACGGTGGCAACGATGAGGCCGCCCATGATGGCGATCGCCATCGGCCCCCAGAAGACGCTGCGCGACAGCGGGATCATCGCCAGCACCGCCGCGGCCGCGGTCAGCACGATGGGGCGCAGCCGGCGCACCGCCGATTCGACGATCGCATCCCAGGTCGGCACGCCGGCCGCGCGGTCGTGCTCGATCTGGTCGATCAGGATCACGGCGTTGCGCTGGATCATGCCCATCAGCGCGATCACGCCCAACAGGGCCACGAAGCCGAAGGGCCGGTTCGTCACCAGCAGCGCGCCGGCCACGCCGGCGATGCCCAGCGGTCCGGTCAGGAAGACCAGCATCGAACGGCTGAAGCTGTGCAGCTGCAGCATGAGCAGCGTGAAGACCAGGAACAGCATGATCGGAATGCCCGCCACGATCGACGACGAGCCCTTGCTGCTCTCCTCCACCGCGCCCGCCACTTCGATGCGGTAGGCGCCCTGCCCTTCGGCATGCCACTTGGCCTCCAGCTTGCGCAACGCCGGCAGCAGCTGCTCGGTGACGGTGGCGCCCTGCAGCCCCTCGACGATGTCGCCCTGCACCGTGATCGCGTAGTCGCGGTTCTCGCGCCACATCACGCCGGGCTCCCAACTGAACACCGGCCGGGCGATCTGCGTCAGCGGGATCGAACGGCCGGAACTGGTGGGCAGGTAGGCGTTGCCGATGTCCGAGATCGCCTCGCGCTCGTCGGGCTGCTGGCGCAGCACGATGTCGATCAGCAGGTCGTTCTCGCGGTACTGCCCGATGGTGGTGCCGCTGAACATCGTGCGCGAGGCCTGCGCGATGGCCTGGCTGGTGACGCCGAGGGCGCGCGCCTTGTCCTGGTCCACCTCGAGCCGGATCACCTTGACCGACTCGTTCCAGTTGTCGTTCACGCCGCGCATGTTGGCGTTGTCGCGCATGATCGCCTTGACCTCGTCGGCATGCGTGCGCAGCAGTTCCGGCTCGGTCCCGATCACGCGGAACTGCACCGGGTAGGCCACCGGCGGCCCGTTGGGCAGAAGCTTCACGCGGCCGCGGATCTCGGGGAACTCCTCCGCCAGCAGCCCCGGCAGCTTGAGGCGCAGCGACTCGCGGTACTTGAGGTCCTTGGCCAGCACGATCAATTGCGAGACGTTGGTTTGCGGGAACACCTGGTCCAGCGGCAGGTAGAAACGCGGCACGCCGGAGCCGACCCAGGTGCTGACGGTGGTGATGCCCTCTTCCTTCAGCAGCCGCTGCTCGACGCGCTTGGCGACCTCCTCGTTGGCGGCGAAGGAGGTGCCTTCGGGGAACCACAGGTCGACCATGATCTCCGGCCGGCTCGAATCGGGAAAGAACTGCTGCTGCACCTTGCCCATGCCGACGATGCCCAGCGCGAAGGTCAGCAGGGTCGCGCCGATGGTCAGCCAGCGGTGCTTGACGCACCAGTTCACCGTGCGCCTGAAGGTGCTGTAGAAGGGCGAGTCGAACAGCTCGTGCGGCGGCTCCTCGGGATCGTGCGGCTTCACCTTCAGCAGCAAGGTGCCGAGGTAGGGCACGAAGTAGACCGAGACCAGCCAGCTCAGCACCAGCGCGATCACCGTCACAGCGAAGATCGCGAAGGTGTACTCGCCCGTCACCGACTTCGCGATGCCGATGGGCAGGAAGCCCGCGGCCGTGATCAGCGTACCGGTCAGCATCGGCTTGGCCGTGACGTCGTAGGCGAAGGTGGCGGCACGAACCTTGTCGTAGCCCTCCTCCATCTTCCGCACCATCATCTCGACCGCGATGATCGCGTCGTCCACCAGGAGGCCGAGCGCGATGATCAGCGACCCCAGCGAGATCTTGTGCAGCCCGATGCCGAAGTAGTTCATCGCGAGGAAGGTCACGGCCAGCACCAGCGGAATGGTGATCGCCACCACCAGGCCCGGGCGGATGTCGATGTAGTACCCGAAGCGCCCGCCCTTGTGGAGCCCGAGCGCGATGAAGCTCACCGCCAGCACGATGGCCACAGCCTCGATCAGCACCCGCACGAACTCGTTCACCGAGGTCGAGACCGCCACCGGCTGGTTCTGCACCTGCGCCAGCTTCACGCCCGCCGGCAGGCGCTTGTCGATCTCGGCGGTGGCCGCGCGCAGGGACTCGCCGAGCGTGATGATGTCGCCGCCCTTGGCCATGGAGATGCCCAGCGCGATCACCTCCTTGCCCTGGTGCCGCACCTTGACCTGCGGCGGATCGACATAGTCCCGGCGGATTTCCGCGATGTCGCCGAGGCGCATCTGGCTGCCCGAAGTGCCGCGGATCGGCATCGCGCGCAGCTGGTCCACGCTGGTGAACTGGCCGGCCACCCGCACCTGCACCACGTCCTGCGGCGCCTGGATCGTGCCGGCGCTCTCGATGGCGTTCTGCTGCCCGAGCTGCGACAGCACGGTGTTGAAGTCCAGCCCCAGCTGCGCCAGGCGCTTCTGCGAGACCTCGACGAAGACCTTCTCGTCCTGCACGCCGAACTGCTCGACCTTGGCCACGTCCTGCACGCGCAGCAGCTGCTGGCGCACGTCGTCGGCGAAGGTCTTGAGCTCGGCATAGCTGAAGCCGTCGCTTTCCAGCGCATAGATCACGCCATAGACGTCGCCGAAGTCGTCGTTGAAGAAGGGGCCCTGGATGCCCGCCGGAAGGGTGCCGCGGATGTCGCCGATCTTCTTGCGGACCGTGTACCAGACGTTCGCGACGTCGCCGGGCTTCGACGAGTCCTTGATCTGGAAGATGATCTGCGACTCGCCGGGCTTGGAGTAGCTGCGGATCTTGTCGGCGTAGGGTGCCTCCTGCAGCGTGCGCTCGAGCTTGTCGGTCACCTGCTCGGCCACCTGCTGCGCGGTCGCGCCGGGCCAGTAGGTGCGCACCACCATCGCGCGGAAGGTGAAGGGCGGGTCCTCGTCCTGGCCCAGCTGGAAGTAAGCCGCGAAGCCCAGCAGCATCAGCACCAGCATCAAATAGCGGGTGAGCGCGGGATGGTCCAGCGCCCACTTCGAGAGGTTGAAGCCGGGCTTGCCGGCGCCGGCGGCGGTGGTCTCTGGCGTCATCGAGCCGTCCTCAGCGGGTGGAGGAAACCGGGGTGACCCGGCCCGGCGCGTTCACGGCTTCCTGCGCCGCCGCAGCCCCGGCGGGCGCCGCCGTTTTCTCGCGGTAGATCGACACCTTCTGCCCCGGCGACAGCACATGCACCCCGGCCGTCACCACCAGCATTCCCGGCGTGAGGCCGCTGCCGATCACCGCCTCGTTGCCGTCTGCGGTGGCCACGTGCACCGGCTGCGAGCGCACCGTCATGCTCGCCTTGTCGAGCACCCAGACCGCGCTGCCCTTGCCTTCCTGGCGCAGCGCGCTTGTCGGCAGCTTCAGCACCGGCGTGCCGCTGCGCGACAGCGCCTGCGGGCGGGCGAAGACCGTGGAGCCCAGGGCCGGCGCCGTGGCGGCGTCGATCGCGACCTTGACGGTGTAGGTGCGCGTCACTGCGTCGGCACTGGCCGCCACCTCGCGCACCTTGCCTTCCATCTCCTTGCCGTCGGACCAGCCGCGCACGGTCACCGGCGAACCCGGCTTGACCAGTGCGGCGCGGTCTTCCGGCACCGAGAAAACCACGTCGCGCGCGCCATCCTGCGCGATGCGCACGACCGGCGTGCCGGCCGTCACCACCTGGCCCGGCTCGGCCTCGATCGCCGTGATGATGCCCGGCACGTCGGCCACCAGCGTCGTGTACTGCGCCTGGTTGCCCTGCGAGGCCATCTGCGCCTGCGCCTGCTCGAGCTGGGCCTGGGCGGCCTTGTAGGTGCTCTCGCGCCGCTCAAGCTCGGCGGCGCTGATGAAGTTCTGCTCGCGCAACCCGCGGTAGCGCTTGAGATCGGCCTGGGCGAGGTCGCGGTTGGTCAGCGCGGCGGCATGCTGGGCCCGGGCGGCCTCGGCCGCCAGCCGGTAGTCCTGGGGATCGAGTTGCGCCAGCACCTGGCCGGCCTTCACCTGCTGGCCGAGCTCGGCCTGCCGGCGGGTGATCTTGCCCGCCACACGAAAGCCCAGCCGCGATTCGATCCGGGGCCGCACCTCGGCGGAGAACTCGGGCTCGGTGTCGTAGGCGCTGGTGCCCACGGCCATCACCTTGACCGCGCGCAGCGGCTCTTCGGCGGGCGGGGGACGCGAACAACCCGCGAGCGCAAGGGCGGCCACAAGGAGCAGGCCAGCGTGACGGAAGGCGGGAAAAGCGGATGACGCGGTCATGGAGCACCCTGGGGAAGAACGATCGGGGTCATTAATGACCGGCCGGTTAGTAATTTAGGGTAAACGCGAACCGCTGTCAATGACGCTGGGATGCGTCGCGGCGCTCAGGTTCGCTGGCCGAGCTCCACCAGGCTGTTGCCGGGGATGCCGAAGTAGTCCGAGGCCCGCCCCGCATTGCGCTGCATCCAGGCGAACAGCGCCCGGCGCAGCGGGTTCATGCCCGGCAGCGGCTTGTCGCCCAGCGTGGCGCGCGAGACGAAGTAGGAGGTGCTCGTCGACTCGATCGCCAGCGTCTTCTGGTAGGCCAGGATGCGGATGAATTCGGGCACGTGCGCCCGCTCCATGAAGCCATGGCGCGCCGTCATGGCCCAGATGCCGTGGCCCAGGAAGCGCGCCTCGATGCGCTGCCTGGCGTCGACGCGTGGCGTATCGCAGGCCTCCACGCGCAGCAGGATCACCTGCTCGTGCAGCACCTGGTTGTGCTTGAGGTTGTGCAGCAGCGCATGCGGCACCGCATCGATGTCCGGGTTGAGGAAGACCGCGGTGCCGTGCACCCGGTGCGGCATGCCGAGCGCCAGCGACGCCACGAAAGGCTCGAGCGGCACCTGCTGCGCCGCCGCGGCCGCCATGCCGAGGCGCCGCCCCTTGGCCCAGGTGGTGAAGATCAGCAGCGCGAACGCGGCCACGGCCAGCGTGAGCCAGCCGCCCTCCTGGATCTTGAGGCTGTTGGCCGCCACGAAGCCGAGGTCCACCGCCGCGAAGGCCAGCACGCCCAGCACCACCGCCACGCGGTTCCAGTGCCACAGCTTGAAGGCGACCACGCCGGCCAGCAGCGTGGTCGTGACCATCGTGACCGAGACTGCAATGCCGTAGGCCGCCGACAGGGCGCTGGAGCTGCGGAACCCCAGCACCAGCGCCAGCACGCCGGCCATCAGCAGCCAGTTGACGGTCGGCACGTAGATCTGGCCGATGGCCTCGCCGGAGGTCTGGACCACCCGCATCCGCGGCAGGTAGCCCATGCGCATGGCCTGCGCGGTCAGCGAGAAGGCGCCCGAGATCACCGCCTGCGAGGCGATCACCGTGGCCATCGCGGCGAGCACCACCATCGGCAGCACGCTCCAGCCCGGGAACATCCGGAAGAAGGGGTTGTCGACCGCCGCCGGATTGGCCAGGACCAGCGCCCCCTGCCCGAAGTAGTTGAGCGCCAGCCCGGGCAGCGCCAGGAACATCCAGGCCAGCCGGATCGGGCGGGCGCCGAAGTGCCCCATGTCGGCATACAGCGCCTCGCCGCCGGTGAAGGCCAGGAACACGGCGCCCAGCACCGCCAGCGACTGCGCATGGTGCGTCAGCAGGAAGCCCGCCGCCCGGCGCGGATCGAGGGCGGCCAGCACCTGCGGCTGCTGCAGCACCTGCCACAGACCTGCCAGCCCGATCACCAGGAACCACAGCAGCATCACCGGACCGAAGACCTTGCCCACGACGCCGGTGCCCTGGCGCTGTACCGCGAACAGGCCGACCAGGATCAGCAGGGTGATCGGGATCACGAAGGGCTTGAGCGCATGCGCCTCGACCTCCAGGCCCTCGACTGCCGAGAGCACCGAGATGGCCGGCGTGATGAGGCTGTCGCCGTAGAACATCGCCGCGCCGAGGAGCCCCGAGGCGCCGATCGCCTTCCACACCCAGGGCCGCATTCCACTTCCGGCGACCGCGTTGCGCGCCAGCGCCTGCAGGGCCAGGATGCCGCCCTCGCCGTCGTGGTCGGCGCGCAGCACGAAGACCACGTACTTCAGCGTCACCACGAACATCAGGCCCCAGAAAATCAGCGACAGCAGGCCCAGCACCGCATCTGCGGAAAAAGCCACCCCATGGTCGGGATTGAGCGTTTCCTTGAAGGCATAGAGCGGCGAGGTGCCGATGTCGCCGAAGACCACGCCGAGCGCCGCGATCATCAGGCCGGGCCCGGCCTTGGCATGCGTGCCGGGATCGGCGGGGCTCAGCGTCTGCGCGGGAGAGGTCATGACAAAGGGGAGTGGCTGCGGCGCGACGATCGTACTGCGGGGTACACGACAATCCGCCGCGTGCCTTCCACGCCCTACCCTGCCGCCGCTGCGGCGCCCACGCACTACGAGAATTTTCCGGTCGCTTCCTGGCTGTGCCCGCCGCGGCTGCGGCCGCCGATCGCGGCGATCTATGCCTTCGCCCGCACGGCCGACGACATCGCCGACGAGGGCGTCGCGGCCGCAGCCCAGCGCCTCGAGGACCTGCACGCCTTCCGCGCCGAGCTTGCCGCCGCGGCCCGCGGCGCCGCGCCTTCGCCGCGCTGGCCCGAGGTCTTCGGCCCGCTCGCCAAGGCCATGCGCGACTTCGCCCTGCCCGAGTCCTTGCTGGCCGACCTGCTGTCGGCCTTCATGCAGGACATCGAAAAAACCCGCGACGCCGCCGGCTATGCCGACCGCGCCGAACTGCTCGACTACTGCCGCCGCTCGGCCAACCCGATCGGACGACTGCTGCTGCATCTCTACGGCGTGGACGACGCCCGCGCGCTCGCCCGGAGCGACGCCATCTGCAGCGCCCTGCAGCTGATCAACTTCTGGCAGGACTTGAGCGTCGACCTCCCGCGCGGCCGCCACTACCTGCCCGCGGCCGAAGTCGCGGCGCACGGCCTCGCGGCCGAGGATTTCCGCGGCTTCAGGCCGCTGGCGCCGGCTGCCCCGCCGCCCTCCGCCCTCGCGCTGGTTTCAGCCCAGGTGGCCTGGGCCCGCGACCTGATGAACCAGGGCGCACCGCTGGTGCATCGCCTGCCGGGCCGCGCCGGCTGGGAGCTGCGCTTCGTCGTGCAGGGCGGCTTGCGCATCCTCGACAAGATCGAGGCCCTGGGCTTCGATACGTGGTCGCAGCGCCCGACCATCGGCAAGGCCGATGCCCCGCTGCTGGCCTGGCGGGCCCTCCGGATGCGGAGACAATCCCCCGCGATGACGAGTTTTCCACGATGACGCCCGAGCAGTACGTCCAGGACAAGGCTGCCGCCTCGGGCAGCAGCTTCTATTACGCCTTCCTCTTCCTTCCCAAGCCGCGGCGCGCCGCCATCACGGCCTTCTACGCCTTCTGCCGCGAGGTCGACGACGTGGTCGACGAGGTCAGCGACCCCGGCGTCGCCGCCACCAAGCTGGCCTGGTGGCGCAAGGAAGTGGCGCAGGCCTTCGACGGCCATCCGCAGCATCCGGTGATGCAGGCGCTGATGCCGCACGCCGGCGCCTACGGCATCGAGGCGCGCCAGCTGCACGAAGTGATCGACGGCTGCCAGATGGACCTGGACCAGACCCGCTACCTCGACTTCGCGGCCCTCAAGCGCTACTGCCACCTGGTGGCCGGCGTGGTGGGCGAAGGCGCGGCGCGCATCTTCGGCCAGACCGACGCGCAAACCACCGCCTACGCCCACAAGCTGGGCCTGGCCCTGCAGCTGACCAACATCATCCGCGACGTCGGCGAGGACGCGCTGCGCGGGCGCATCTACCTCCCGGTCAACGAGCTGCAGCAATTCGACGTCAAGGCGCACGAGGTGCTCAACCGCCTGCATTCGGAGCGCTTCGTCGCCCTGATGAAGTTCCAGGCCGAGCGCGCCCATGCCGCCTACGACGAGGCACTGGCCCTGCTGCCCCCGGCCGACCGCCGCGCGCAGAAGCCGGGGCTGATGATGGCCAGCATCTACCGCACCCTGCTGCGCGAGATCGAGCGCGACGACTTCCGGGTGCTGGACCAGCGCGTGAGCCTCACTCCCTTGCGCAAGCTCTGGCTGGCGTGGCGCGTGCAGGCCCTCGGCAGGTTGTGAAGACCGTCGGAATCATCGGCGCCGGCTGGGCCGGCCTGGCCTGCGCCGTCGAGGCCACGCGCCTCGGGCACGCCGTCACCCTGTTCGAAGCCGCGCCGATGGCCGGCGGGCGGGCGCGGCGGGTCGATCATATGCACGGCATGGCGCTGGACAACGGCCA
>DATFFA010000138.1:0-29333 GCA_035250605.1 Variovorax sp.
TCCGCCATGCTGAACGATGACGCAAGGAGCTTCCCGGATGAACGATAAACCCGATGCCCGCGTCCCCTGGAATGCCGCACTCGCCAGTGCGCTTCCCGGCAAGCTGCTCCTGGTGGGCCTGACCTACCTCGACGCTGATGGCGCATTGATCGACAAGCAACAGATCTTCGGCCGCGTCCTGTCTGCCACGCCGCGCGGCGGTATCTCTCTCCGGCTGGAAGGGCGCCGCGCAGGAGAGCGATACGCGCTTCCGCCGGACACGCGCTCGTTCCGCAAAGCCAAGCCCGGCGAGTACCGGCTGCATGCCACGGGCGAGGTGGTGATCGACCCGGACTACACCGTCACGTTCTCGATTCAAAAGCCGCCGGAGCAGCCACCAACGACGATCCACTAAGCCAGCCTGCGGCGGGCCGGCTCGCTTTCAGCAGCCTCCAACCCATCAAAGCTTCGAGAAATCCGGCTTCCGCTTCTCCATGAACGCGGTGAAGGCCTCCCGCGCCGCCGGCTCGCGCAGCATGCGCCCGAAGCTCTGCCCTTCCTCGGCCATGCGTTCGAACAGTGCCGACTGCTGCCCCTTCTTCATCAGCCGCTTCGTCTCGATCAGCGCCGACAGCGGCTTGGCCGCCAGCTTGCGTGCCTGGGCCTGGGCGATGGAATTGGCTTCGGTGGGCGGGACCACGCGGTTGACCAGGCCGACCTCGAGCGCCGCCTCGGCCATGAAGGGCTCGCCCAGCAGCAGCGCCTCGGCCGCGCGGTGATAGCCGAACATCTGCGGCACCAGCAGGCTCGACGCCGCCTCGGGGCACAGGCCCAGGTTGACGAAGGGCATCGAAAAGGCTGCGTTGTCGCCGGCATACACCAGGTCGCAGTGGAACAGCATCGTGGTGCCGACGCCCACCGCCGGGCCGCACACGGCCGCCACCAGCGGTTTCGGAAAGGCCGCGATGCCGTGCAGGAAGCGGAACACCGGCGATTCCGGCGTCGACGGCGGCGCGTTGAGGAAGTCGCCGATGTCGTTGCCGGCGCTGAAGATGGTGGCGTCGCCCTGGATCAGCACGGCGCGCACGGCGCCGTCTTCGGTGGCCTTCGCCAGCGCATCGGCCAGCTCGGCATACATCGCGCGCGTGATGGAGTTCTTCTTGTCGAGCCGGTTGAAGGTCAGGGTCATCACGCCGGCTTCGGTGTGGACGAGGATGTCGCTCATGGAAGGTCCTTGCTCAAAGAAGTAGAAGAATGGGAAGAAGTGTCGGGCCTCGCCGCCTTCACTCCTTGAAGTAGACGATCTGGTTCGAGGTCGCCAGCAGCGCACCGGCCTCGCTCCACAGCTGCGCGGCCTGGTCGAAGTAGCCGTTGCGGAACTGCTGGCCGGTGGCGCGGCCGAGCAGGTAGCCGTCACCCACCTCGGCGAGCTGTGCGTCGTCGACATGGAAGTAGGTGGTGATCGACACCGTGCCGATCGGCACCGGCTTGGCGCGGCGCAGCCAGACCCGCGGATAGAAGCAGTCGCACAGCGCCGCCAGCGCCGCGAAGTCGAGCGGGCGCGCCGGCGCATCGCGCAGCCACATGCGGGTCTCGCTGTGATCGCCGCTGCCGTCCCAGCGCGTCGGGATCGTGCCGCTGATCGGGCGCATCTCGTAGCGGTCCAGCCAGGCCACCTTGCCCGGGCCGATGCTCAGGCGCTCGACCTCGATCGGCGGCGGCACCTCCGGCATCGGCAGGTCGCTGGCGCCCCAGGTGTCGCGCCGCAGGGCCGTGACCGCGGTGCCGGTGCTCACGACCTGCGGCTTGCCCTCGGCATCGGCCTGCGACATCTGGATCGTCCAGTGCTGGGTCGAGCGGTTGGTGCGCACCGGCACGGCCAGGAGCTCGAAGGGGCCGGCCTCCAGTGCCGCGGCGTAGTTCACCGTCAAGGCCACCGGCGCACCGAGCAGTTCGGGATGCTTCAGCACCGACTGCAGCATCACGGCCGCGGTCGTGCCGCCGAAGGGCCCGACCATGTTCCAGTAGTCGGCGCTGGTGGCGCCGGCGAACAGGCCGGCGCGGAGGTCGCTGTGCGCGAGCGCCAGGGCCTGATCCAGGGGATGTGTGCTCATCATCATCGCAGTGTGCTCCGTCGATGCGGCTCAGGCAGTCGTGTGCGTGACGCCCGCCGCCGGCGACGCGGTCAGCGCCGCCAGCCGGTGCAGGCTGTCGGCCAGGCGCGGCCACAGGTTCAGGCTGAACTGCTCGCGGAAGAAGCCGAAGTGCCCGATGCGTCCGGCCTGCACGTCGGCCGGCGCGATGCGCTGCACCGCCTTGGGCGCACCCGCGTAGAAGCTCAGGAGGCTGCGGGTGCCTTCCAGCGTCATCAGCTCGTCGTCCGTGATCGACAGCGCCAGCACCGGGAAGCGCACGCGGCCGTAGCTGCGCGCCGCCGCCTCGCCCTCGGCGCCCACGCTGTAGCGCGGGTCCAGGCACCAGCGCCGCCACTGCAGGATCACGCCGCGGGGCAGGTCGCCGACCTTGCGCAGCCTGCGGCCCGGGAAGTAGCCCCACAGGCGCGTGGCCAGGGGCACCAGCACGAACCAGAAGTACAGGATGCTGCGCCTGAGCCGCGGCGCGTTCTCGCGCCAGTAGCCGCTGCCCGCCGCGATGCTGACCAGGCCATCCACCTGCTGCGGCCGCTGCAGGAAGCCCGGCAGCTGCGCGCCCAGGCTGTGACCCAGCAGGTACAGCGGCCGGTCGGGCCGCGCGGCCTTGGCGGCATCGATCACGGCTTCGTAGTCGCGCGCCCAGTCGAACAGGTCGGCCTCGAAGCCGCGCAGCGAGGCCGTGGCGCCACCCGGCCGCGAGTCGCCCGAGCCGCGGTAGTCGAAGGTCCAGACGTCGATGCCCTCCTGCGCCAGCCAGCGCGCGAAGGGCTCGTAGAAGGCCTGGCGCACGCCCATCGCGCCGCCGATCACCACGCTCGCGCGCTGCGGTCCCGCGGCTTCGTAGCGCCGCAGCGCGAGCGGGGTGCCGTCCTCGAGGGTCAGGGTCTTCCGTTGCATGCCGTTGTCTCCTTGGCTCGGGTGGCGGCCCGCCTGGCGCGTGCGGATCAGACCCTCTCGAAGATGCCGGCCGCGCCCTGCCCCATGCCCACGCACATGGTGACCATGCCGTACCTGAGCTTCTTGCGTTGCAGCGCATGCACCACGGTGGCCGAGCGGATGGCACCGGTCGCGCCGAGGGGGTGACCCAGCGCGATGGCGCCGCCCATCGGGTTGACCTTGGCCGGGTCCAGGCCCAGGGTGTTGATCACGGCCAGCGACTGCGCGGCGAAGGCTTCGTTGAGCTCGATCCAGTCGATCGCGTCCTGCGTGAGCCCGGCGTAGCGCAGCGCCGCGGGAATGGCCTCGATCGGGCCGATGCCCATGATGTGCGGCGGCACGCCCTTGCTTGCGAAGCTCACGAAACGCGCCAGCGGCTCGAGGTCGAACTGCTTGCAGGCCTTCTCGCTCGCCAGGATCAGCGCGCCGGCGCCGTCGGAGGTCTGCGAGCTGTTGCCGGCCGTGACGCTGCCGCGTGCGGCGAACACGGTGCGCAGCTTGGCGAGGCCTTCGAGGCTGGTGTCGGGGCGCGCGCCTTCGTCGAGCGACACCGTGCGGGTCTTGACGACGGCCTCGCCGCTGTCCAGCTCGGGCGTGCGATCAGTCACCTCGATCGGCGTGATCTCGTCCGCGAATTCGCCGGCCTGCTGCGCGGCCAACGCGCGCTGGTGCGACTGCAGCGCGAAGGCGTCCTGCGCCACGCGGCTGACCTTCCACTGCTGCGCCACCTTCTCGGCGGTGAGGCCCATGCCGTAGGCGATGCCGACGTCGCCGTCGCGCTCGAAGATCGAGGGCGACAGCGATGGCGAGTTGCCCATCATCGGCACCATGCTCATGCTCTCGACGCCGGCGGCGATCATCACTTCGGCCTCGCCGACACGGATGCGGTCGGCCGCCATCTGCACGGCCGAGAGGCCCGAGGCGCAGAAGCGGTTGACGGTGATGCCGCCGATGCTGGTGGGCAGGCCCGCGAGCACGGCGCCGATGCGGGCGACGTTGAGGCCTTGCTGGCCCTCGGGGATGGCGCAGCCGCAGACGATGTCCTCGATGGCTTTCGGATCGAGGCCCGGGACGGCGGCCAGCGCCGCCTTGAGCGTGGCCGCGAGCAGGTCGTCGGGGCGGGTGTTGCGGAAGAAGCCGCGATGCGAGCGGCCGATGGGGGTGCGGGTGGCGGAGACGATGTAGGCGTCTTGGAGTTGTTTCATGGCGATAAGTCCTTGGTGTCTTGCTCCCTCTCCCGCTTGCGGGAGAGGGCTGGGGTGAGGGTCTGCAGCGCTTGCAGGATCTGCTCCTTGACCAGATCAACCTGCCTCGGCACGTCGTTGTTCCGGCAGCGCAGCACGCGAAAGCCCTCGGCTTTCAAGAATCGCGTGCGGGCCTCGTCGTACGCAATCGCGTCGGGGACCAGAGACATCGTCGTCGGCGGTCATGATGCGCCCGCTCAGTTCCGCAGCGGCTTCCCGGTACTCAGCATCCCCATGATCCGCTCCTGCGTCTTGGGATGAAGAATCAACGAGCAGAAGGCCTTGCGCTCCAGCGCCATCAGGTACTCCTCGCTCACCAGGCTGCCGGCATCGACATCGCCGCCGGTGACCACGTTCGCGATCAGCCCGGCGATGTGGAAGTCGTGCGCGCTGATGAAGCCGCCGTCGCGCATGTTGACCAGCTGCCCCTTGATGGTGGCGGCGCCGCTGCGCCCTGCGACCTTGAACAGCCGCCGCATCGGCGCGCGCCAGCCGGCATCCGCCATCGCCTTGGCCTGCTGCAGCGCGACGTACAGCAGCTCGTCCTTGTTGGGCACGATCACGTCGCCGTCCAGCAGGTAGCCCAGCTTCTTCGATTCCAGCGCGCTGGTGCCGACCTTGGCCATGGCCGCGGCCGTGAAGCCCTCCGTCAGGAAGGGCAGCAGGTCGCTGCCGGTGGAAGCGGCGGCGTTCTCGGCGGCGCGGCGCGCGATGTAGGTCAGGCCGCCGGCGCCGGGCACCAGGCCCACGCCGACTTCGACCAGGCCGATGTAGCTTTCCATCGCCGCAACCCGCCTGGCCGAATGGACGGCCAGCTCGCAGCCGCCGCCCAGCGCCATCCCGCGCACGGCCGACACCACGGGCACGCCGGCGTAGCGGATCTTGAGCATCACCTTCTGCAGCTCTTCCTCCGCCCCCTCGACCGCGCCGATGCCCGCGACCACGAAGGCCGGCAGCATGGCCTGCAAATCGGCGCCGACCGAGAACATCTCGTCGGGCGACCAGATCACCATCGCCTTGTACTCGCGCTCGGCCAGCTCCACGCCGGCTGCCAGCGCATCGGCCACGTCGGGGCTGATGGCATGCATCTTCGAATGGATGCTGGCGATCAGCACCTCGCCGTCCAGCGTCCACAGGCGCACGTCGCCCTCGTCCTGGATGGTGGTGCCGGCCCGGCTCGCATCGGCCGCGTTGGTGCCCAGCACGCTCTCGGGGAAGAGCTGGCGCTCATGCACCGGCAGCCTGCGCTGCGGGACGAAGCGATTCTGCGAGGCGCTCCACGAGCCCTCGGGCGTGTGCACGCCGCCGGCCTCCGCCACCGGGCCTTCGAACACCCACTTCGGCAGCGGCGCCTTCGACAGCGCCTCGCCGGCATCGATGTCTTGCTGGATCCACGTCGCGACCTGCGCCCAGCCGGCTTCCTGCCAGAGCTCGAAGGGCCCCTGCTTCATGCCGAAGCCCCAGCGCATCGCGAAGTCGACGTCGCGGGCGCTCTCGGCGATGGTCGCCAGGTGCACGGCTGCGTAGTGGAAGCCGTCTCGCAGGATGGCCCAGAGGAAGCGGCCCTGCGCGCCCTCGCTCTCGCGCAACAGCTTCAGTCGCTGGGCCGCCGGCTTCTTGAGCATGCGGCCGTAGACCTCGTCGGCCTTCTCGCCGGACGGCACGTAGTCCCCCCGGGCCAAGTCGAAGCGCAGGATGTCCCTGCCGGCCTTCTTGAAGAAGCCCGCCTTGGTCTTCTGCCCCAGGTTGCCCAGCTCCAGCAGCTTGGCGAGCACCGGCGGCGTCGCGAAGTTGGCGTAGAAGGGATCGGTCTCGGCGCTCAGGTTGTCCTGCAGTGTCTTCACCACATGCGCCAGGGTGTCCAGCCCCACCACGTCGGCGGTGCGGAACGTGCCCGAGCTCGCGCGGCCCAGCTTCTTGCCGGTGAGGTCGTCCACCACGTCGGGCGTGAGGCCGAACTTCTCCACTTCCTTCAGGGTGGCCAGCATCCCGGCGATGCCCACCCGGTTGGCGATGAAGTTGGGCGTGTCGTGCGCGCGCACCACGCCCTTGCCGAGCGTGCTGGTGACGAAGGCCTCGAGCTGGTCCAGCACCTGCGGCTCGGTGGCCGGCGTATCGATCAGCTCGACCAGGAACATGTAGCGCGGCGGGTTGAAGAAGTGAATGCCGCAGAAGCGCGGCTTGAGCGCCTCGGGCAGCGCCTCGCCGAGCTTGGTGATCGACAGGCCCGAGGTGTTCGAGGCCAGGATCGCGCGCTTGGCCACATGGGGCGCGATCTTCTTGTAGAGATCGAGCTTCCAGTCCATGCGCTCGGCGATGGCCTCGATCACCAGGTCGCATTCGCCGAGCTTCGCGAGGTCGTCCTCGTAGTTGGCCTGCTCGATCAGCTCGGCATCGGCCACGTCGCCCAGCGGTGCGGGCTTGAGCTTCCTGAGGTTGTCGATCGCGCGCGTCACGATGCCGTTCTTCGGGCCTTCCTTCGCGGCGAGATCGAACAACACCACCGGCACGCGCACGTTGACGAGATGGGCTGCGATCTGCGCGCCCATCACGCCGGCGCCGAGCACGGCGACCTTCTTTACCTGGAATTTGGGGTCTTGAGACATGTCTTGAATCAGAAATCCGTTCGGGCTGAGCTTGTCGAAGCCTCTGCGTGATGTTCAATGCCCTTCGACAAGCTCAGGGCGAACGGGTGAAGGTGAGTCACTGGACGCGAACCCAGGTCTGCGTGCGGCCGATGCCCAGCACCGAGCCGCGCACTTCCAGCTTCCTGCCGCCGTCGACGGGCGTGAGGCGCAGCGTGTAGCTCTTGCCGTTCTCGGGGTCGAGGATCTTTCCGTCTTCCCAGACTTCCTTGCCCTCGGCCTTCTTCGCGCCGCGGATGATCTCCAGGCCGACCAGCGGCTTGCCCTTGCGGTCGTCGGTGCATTCGTCGCACACCGCGTCCTGCCTGGCTTCCTTGCGCAGCAGTTTCTCGATGCGGCCGGTGAGCACGCCGCCCGACTCCGTGATGCGGATCTGCGACTTGGCTTCGCTGGTCTTGTCGTCGACGCTCTGCCAGACGCCGACCGGCGTCATCTGCGCGAGGGCCGAGCCGGCCCACACCAGGGCGATGGCAGCAAGCAGGCGCTTCATGGCGTTCAGGCCAAGGCGGCGTCGGTGTTCATGAGCGGCGCGGCGCCGGCGCGCGCGGTGCGCATCAGCGTCGCGGTCTCGGGGAAGAGCTTGGCGAAGTAGAAGCGCGCGGTCTGCAGCTTGGCCTGGTAGAAGGGGTCGGCGTTGCCGGCCGCGATCGCGGCGAGCGCCACCCGGGCCTGCAGCGCGAACAGGTAGCCGAACACGAAGTGGCCCGCCACGCGCAGGTAGTCCACCGCCGCGGCGCCGACCTCGTCGGGATTCTGGAAGCCGCGAAAGCCCAGCTCGGTCGTGAACTTGGTGAGCTGCTCGCCCAGCACGGCGATGGGTGTGATGAACTCGCTCATCTTCTCGTTCACGCCCTCTTCCTCCACCAGCGTCGCCACCAGCTTGCCGAACTTCTTGAGCGTGGCGCCGTTGTTGCCCAGCACCTTGCGGCCCAGCAGGTCCAGCGACTGGATGGTGTTCGTGCCCTCGTAGATCATGTTGATGCGGTTGTCCCGCACGAACTGCTCCATGCCCCATTCCTTGATGAAGCCGTGGCCGCCGAAGACCTGCATGCAGGCGTTGGTCGCAATGTGGCCGTTGTCGGTGATGAAGGCCTTCACGATGGGCGTGAGCAGCGCGACCAGCTCGCCCGAATCCTTGCGCACCTTCTCGTCGGGATGGTGGTGCTCCTTGTCCAGGAGCAGCGTGCAGAAGATCTGCAGCGCGCGGCCGCCTTCGGCATAGGCCTTGGCCGTCATCAGCATCTTGCGCACGTCGGGATGCACGATGATCGGGTCGGCTTCCTTGTCCTTGGCCTTCACGCCCGAAAGCGAGCGCATCTGCACGCGGTCCTTGGCATAGGCCAGCGCGTTCTGGAAGGCCACCTCGGTCAGCCCCAGCGACTGGTTGCCCACGCCCAGGCGCGCCGCGTTCATCATCACGAACATCGCCGCCAGGCCCTTGTTGGGCTCGCCCACCAGCGTGCCGCTGGCGGCCTCGAGCACGATCTGCGCGGTGGCGTTGCCGTGGATGCCCATCTTGTGCTCCAGGCCGCCGCAGTAGATGCCGTTGCGGCTGCCGAGCGAGCCGTCGGGCTTGACGTTGAACTTGGGCACCACGAACAGGCTGATGCCCTTGCTGCCCTTGGGCGCGTCCGGCAGGCGGGCCAGCACCAGGTGGATGATGTTGTCGGCCATGTCGTGCTCGCCGGCCGAGATGAAGATCTTGTTGCCGGTGAGCTTGTAGCTGCCGTCGGGCTGCGGCTCGGCCTTGGTGCGCAAGAGGCCCAGGTCGGTGCCGCAGTGCGGCTCGGTCAGGCACATGGTGCCGGTCCACTCGCCGCTGGTGAGCTTGGGCAGGTAGGTCTTCTTCTGCTCCTCGGTGCCGTGCGCCACCAGCGCCTCGTAGGCGCCGTGCGAGAGGCCGGGGTACATGGTCCAGGCCTGGTTGGCCGAGTTGAGCATCTCGTAGATGCACTGGTTCACCACGAAGGGCAGGCCCTGGCCGCCGTACTGCGGGTCGCAGGACAGCGCCGCCCAGCCGCCCTCGACGTACTTGGCATAGGCCTCCTTGAAGCCCTTGGGGGTCTTCACCTCGTGCGTGCTCTTGTCGAGCACGCAGCCCTCCTCGTCGCCCGAGATGTTGAGCGGGAAGGTCACCTCGGCGGCGAACTTGCCGCCCTCCTCCAGCACCGCGTTGATCGTGTCGGCGTCGACTTCGGCGTGCTTGGGCAGGGCCTTGAATTCGTCGGTGACCTTGAGCACTTCGTGCATGACGAACTGCATGTCGCGAAGGGGCGGGGTGTAGGCGGGCATGGAAAGGTCTCCGGAAAATAAAGAGAAAAGGAAGTCGTGTTCAGCGCACCGGCTTGAGCCGGCGCGGTGCCGCTGCGGCGGGATCGGAAGCGGCCAGCGCCTCCGGCGTGGCGCAGCGCGCGAGGATGTTGTCGAAGCCGGCATTGGCGCGGGCCAGCGAATCGGGCGAGCGCAGGAAACGCGCCTCGTAGTGCAGCGCCAGGATCAGTGCGTGGATCTCGAAGGAGATCTGCTTGGCGTCGGCCTCGGCGTGCAGTTGGCCCTCTTCCTGCGCCTGCAGCACGGCGCGCAGCATCGCGGCCAGCCAGATGTTCACCGACTCGGCCAGCGCATCGCGCACCGGCCCCGGCCGGTCGTCGAACTCCACGGCCCCGCTGATGTAGATGCAGCCCGAGTCGATTTCGGCCGAGGTGCGCTTCATCCAGTTGGCGAACAGCGCGCGCAGCCGCGGCAGGCCGCGCGGCGCCTGCAAGGCCGGGTAGAACACCTCCTGCTCGAAGCGCGTGTGGTACTCGCGCACCACCGAGATCTGCAGTTCCTCGCGCGAGCCGAAATGGGCGAACACGCCCGACTTGCTCATGCCCGTGACCTCGGCCAGCGCGCCGATGGACAGGCCCTCGAGCCCGATCTGGGCGGCCAGGTTCAGCGCCGCATCGACGATGACGGCCTTGGTCTGCTGGCCTTTCTGGGGCGCACGGGTGGCCTTGCGAGGCGCGGCGGCGGGCATGGTGTGGAGGGGTTTGGAATAAAACGAACGGTCGTTCTATTTTGCAGGCCTTTTGTTCTCCGCTCGATGAAAGTCCGACAGCGCAGGAAGGTTATCGTGGGAAAAACGCGGAGCGGGAACGAGCGCGCCGACGCGCAGCGATTCGGCCGGCTCTCCGCTAAGCTCCTTCGGATCAAGGAGACGCGCGAGCCATGAAGAGACTGCTGCTGGCGCCGGCCATGGCCCTCATCGTTCTTGCCTCGGGCTGCGCGAGCAGCCCAGGCACGAGCCCGCAGCCGCCCGATGCGCAGGCGACGCAGGCGACGCAGGCCGAGGACCTTGCCGATTTCGAGAAGGCGGGCCTGCTGGTCAAGCAGCGCAAGCCCGCGGAGGGCCTGCAGGTGCTCGACGGCCTGATCGGCCGCTTCGAGGCCCGCTACCGCGACAGCAAGGCGCGCATCTACAGCGCGCGGACACGGGCCGAAAGCCTGCACTACATGCGCCAGGCGGCGAACGATCGCCGCAGCGCGATCGACGTCGGCCCGACCTGGAGCCACGCCCAGTACCTCAAGGGTTATGCGCTGGTGGAGCTCCAGCGCATTCCCGACGCACGCCGCGCGCTCGAGCGTGCGATCGAGCTCGCGCCGGCCAACGCCCAGTTCCGCTCCGAGCTCGGCCACACCTACCAGATCGACAAGAGCTGGACGAAGGCGCTCGAAGCCTTCACCGAGGCCGAGCGCGCCACCGCGTTCTCCCTGGACGACGAGAAGGTCCGCCACCAGACCCGTGCCCTGCGCGGCCAGGGCTTCGCGCTGATCGAGATGGGCCGCCTGGAAGAGGCCGAGGCGCGCTACCGGCGCTGCCTGGCGCTCGATGCCAACGACCAGGTGGCGCAGATGGAACTGCGGCTCATCGAGCGCCTGCGTGCGCGCGGGCGCATGACGCTGCCGGGCCGGCCGACGCCGCTGTGAGATGCGAGCGTTGCGGGCCCGTCCGCCGAGGCGTCACCGCCAATCCGGGTGCAAGGAGCTGATGAGCTTGTTGCAATCGCCGCGCGTCAGGACGGCGAGCGCATTCCGCTCGCGTGGGGTCAGGTCCCGCAGCCCGAAGGAATCGGCCAGGTCCTCCGCCATCCGCGGGGAAAGGTAGCGTTGCGAGCGGGCGGCCGCGACCAGCGCGGCGCGGATCTCGGCGGGCGGGGCCGTCTTCTCGACGAATCCGCTGGCACCCCAACGGATCGCTTCCCGCAGCATGTGCGGCGAACTCATGTCGCTGATGAGCACGACGCGCACGCCGGCCGCCATCATGCGCAGCAATTGCATGAATGCACGCAGCCCCTGCGGACCGAGCGCCGGGTCCACCAGGGCGATGCAGTCCCCGGCCTCCATGCAGCAGGCGAGCAAACGGTCGGTGGTGGGCGCCGAACAGCCGAAAACGAGGCCCTCGGTGCCGCTCACCAGCGATTCGAGGCTGCACACAAGGGCGGGCGAGGCGACGCCGATGATCACGGTCACTGCGGCGTCGGCCTCCGCAGCGTCTTCTTCGCGCGCGAGCGATGCAAGGAGAGCCGGATGCTGGTAAGACAGCCCGCCACCCGGAATTTCGGCGGATCGATCGTTCATTGCCTGGCTCCTCGTTCTTCAGCCTTGCGCCTGGCACGAAGCCTGAACGATGGGCCACCCGTACTCGCGGCCGGTCAGTGCGCGCGCGAGAAGGTAGTTGTTCAGCGCGCGTGCGCTCAAGCTGTCCATGTGCACCTTGCCGCTGGAATCGCAGGGAAAGGACAGGGCGCGGCCCGTGCCGCTGAGCGAGGGAAAGCGCAGCTCGAAGGCGGACTGCTCGACGGACGAATCGGGGGCGGCATGCATGGCGGTGTCGTCGTGTTTCATTGCGATGAAGCGGCTCCAGGAAACGAGGTCTTGCACCTCACGCAGGCTCGCGCTCGCGCAGGGCGGTCTCGATGCAGGCGAGGAGGTCTTCCGGTCGGAAGGGCTTGGTGAGAAAGCAGGTCACGCCCGTCTCCAGGGCACGCACGCACGCCTGTTCGTCGGAGTAGGCGGTGATCAGGATCGTGGGAATCGGGGTGCCGGCGGAAGCCAGGTGGCTGCACAGCTCGACCCCGCTCATGCCCGGCATGCGCATGTCGGTGACGAGGCACCGGATGGCGCACGTGCCCTTCGACTGCAGGAAGCTTTCGGCCGAGTCGAAGGTGGCGGCGGACAAGCCGGCGGAGTCGAGCAGGTCCTTCGTGGTGTCGCGAACCGACGCATCGTCGTCCACGATCGCGACGGTCGGTCGGTTGGGGGTTGGGATTTTTTGGCGGGTCGTCAGCATCGACGCGAGAGTAGGCCCAGCGCGCGCGCAAGACCATTGCACATGCGTCGCGCGCTCTACGACTTTGGTTTAGGCGCCTAGCCCACCTAGGGCTTCGGATCGGAAAGGCCGAGCGTGTCCGCGATGCGCACGAGCTGCGCCAGGGATGTGGTCTGCATCTTGCGCATGATCTGCCCGCGGTGGACCTTCACGGTGGCCTCGCTGATGCCCAGCTCGGCCGCGATCTGCTTGTTCACGCGCCCGGCACTCACCAGCGCCATGACTTCGCGCTCGCGCTGGGTGAGCGCGGCGTAGCGTTGCCGCAGCTGTGCGACGAGCGCCGTCTCGCGGCGCTGCGCGCGGTGCCGCTCGATCGCGGCATCGATCGCATCGAGCAGCTCCTGGTCGCGGAAGGGCTTGCTCAGGAATTCGACGGCGCCGGCCTTCATGGCGCGCACCGTCATCGGAATGTCGCCGTGCCCGGTGATGAAGATCACCGGCAGGTCGACGCCCGCCCGCGGGAGTTCTTCCTGGAAGCTCAACCCGCTGGCGCCGGGCAGCCGCACGTCGAGCACCAGGCAGCCGGGCGCATCCGGGCGCTGCGCCTGCATGAACTCCTGCGTCGAGGCGAAGACCCGCACGTCCATGCCGACGGAGGCCAGGAGATCCTGCAGCGCCTCGCGCATTGCCAGGTCGTCGTCGACCACGAAGACGACGGGCCGCTCGGTGGTCACTACGGCTCCCGATGCCCGACCGGCAGCAAGAACAGGAACACGGCGCCGTGGGGCAGGTTCGGCTCGCTCCAGAGCTGGCCGCCGTGGGCTTCGATGATCGAGCGGCTGATCGAGAGCCCCATGCCGATGCCCTGCGCCTTGGAGGTATGGAAGGGCTCGAAGAGCTTGTCCGAGATGTCGGGCGCGATGCCGGGGCCCGAGTCGCGCACCTCGACGCACACCTCGCCCTTCGCTTCGCTCGCGCGGATGACCAGCTGTCGCGGGCGCGCGCCGGGCGCGCTCATGGCCTCGATCGCGTTGACGATCAGGTTGACGACCACCTGCTGCAGCTGCACCCTGTCGCCCCACACGGGCGGCAGGCCCTCGGCCAGCGTCGTCTCCAGCGCGATGTCGTTGCGGCGCATCTGGTCGTGCGCGAACGCAATCACGTCGACGATGAGCTGGCTGAGATCGACGCGGTCCCGCCGCGGCGGCTGGCGCATGACCAGGGCGCGGATGCGGTCGATGACCTCGCTCGCGCGCTTGCCATCCCTGGCAATGCGCTCGAGCGAGCGCTGCGCCTTGCCGATCTCGGGCGGCTGGGCCGCGAGCCAGCGCGCGCAGGACCCGGCGCTCGCGACCATGGCCCCCAGCGGCTGGTTGACCTCGTGCGCGATCGAGGCCGCCAGCACGCCGAGCGTGGTCACGCGGTTGACTCGCGCAAGCGCCGCCTGTGCCTCGCGCAGGGCTTCGGACGCGAGGATGTGGTGGGTGAGGTCGCGCGTGATCACGAGCGCAGCCTCCGCATGCTCCGAGCCGAGCCGCAGCGGCGAGTAGGACACCGACAGATAGATGCGCCCCAGTTCGGTCGTGGACCATTCCGCGAACGTGAACTGCTCCCCGGCGAAGCAGCGGTCGAGGCTCGGCTTCACGGTGCGATCGAAGAAGTCGCTCCCGAGTACATCGGCGACATGCGTGCCGACGATCGCCTCCGCCGACGTCCTCCAGGTACGCCCGTAGACCTCGTTGGCCCTTTGATAGCGGTAATCCCGGCCGATCACGGCCACGCCATCGGAAGCGCTTTCGAACACCTGCCGCGTCAAGTATTCGCTTTCGCGGAGGCTGCGGAAGATGAGAAGACTGGTGAGCGTGTCCGACAGCCGATGCCCGATCTCCTCGAACAGCCGCCTCTCCTGCGCCGTCCAGGTGCGAGGGCGCGAGCACTGGTGCAGCCCGAAGAGGTAGGGCTGATCGCCCTTGGGGTACAGCGCCATGGCGAGCATGGATTGGATGCTGAAACGCTCCGCGAGCTGCGCCGACACCTGCAGATCGCAGCCCGGACCGAAGGGCACGGCACCGCTCTCAGCGCGCGCCGTCCGGAACACCATGGCGACGTCCGCATCGAGGGGCAGCTCGGCGCCGAGCCTGAATGCGCCGGGAAACTCCGGCCGCGTCTGCTCCATGACCATCTGCCAGGAGTCAGCGTCCGGATCGCACGGGTAAGTGAGCCATGCCCGGTCGCAGGCAAAGATGTCGAGCACTGCATCGAGCACATCGCTCATCATCTTCTCGAGATCGTTCGTTCCCTGCATGGCGCGGTTGACGCGGTTCATGCTTTCCAGAAAGCCCAGGTGCGCGCGCAGCGCTTCTTCGGCGCGCTTGCGCTCGGTGATGTCCCGCCCGACGCCCCGGTACCCCGTGAAGCGCCCCGCCTCGTCGAACATCGGCAGCCCGGATACCGACACATGGCGTATGCCGCCGTCGGCGGTCGCCCGGGCGAGCTCGAAGTCGCGGAACGGGACATGGGCATCGAGGGCTTCGCGGTGCCGGCGCCAGGCCTCCTCGTCCGGCGCCAGGTAGGGGACTTCCCATCGCGTCTTGCCGATCTCCGAGCCCGCCGCCGGCGCACGGTCGAACCGGGCGGAGTACTCCTGCCGGGTGAAGCGATGTTCGGCATCGCTCTCCCAGTACACGTCGAAAGAGAACTTCACCAGCGTGCGAAAGCGCTCCTCGCTCTCACGCAACGCCTCCTCCGCGTGCTTGCGCTCGGTGATGTCCTCGCACGCCACGAGCAGCACCGGGCCGCTGCGAAGCACGACCGCGTTGGCCGACTCCCGAACCCACAGCACCGTGCCGTCCTTGCGGACCTTGCGCGCCCTCCAGCGCATCACGCGCCCCGGATGCCGAAAAGCCTCCGCCGTATTTCCCTGCACGAAGTCCCGATCGGCTTCGTGGAACACGTTCAGCACGGGCTGGCCGATCAGCTGGTTCACGCGCCAACCCAGTTGCTCTGCGCCGACGGGATTCACCGACAGGATCGCACCGGCCGCATCGATGATGAAGTACATCGTGGGATTCGCCTCGAAGGCGACTCGCCATTGCTCCTCGAGATCCTGCCGGGCCTCCTCGGCCCGCTTGTGCCGCGTGATGTCGGTATTGGTCGAGAGGATCGCCACCGGCTCGCCTCGCTCGTCCCGCTGCAATGCCATGCGGCTTTCCACGACCACCGGCGTTCCGTTTCGCTTGTGATGCACCAGCTCGCCTTCCCAGCGACCGGTGCGCAGCACCTGCATTTGGATCTGCTCGAGGGGCACGGCGGCGAGGGTTTTCAGCAGCTCGGGCGCGGACTGGCCGAGCGCCTCTTCGGCGGACCATCCATACATCTCCTCGGCGCCCCGGTTCCAGTAGGTGATCGATGCTTCCAGATCGCGCACGATCATGGCGTCGTGCGTGAGATTCAGCAGGTCGGCGTGCTCGCGAAGCAAGGCGTCTGCTGGCCGCTCGAAAGGCCGGCACGGCGGGCGCGGCAGCGTTTCCTCATCCTTACGTTTCGTCATGAGCGACTCCCACGCGTCGCGGCCTGTGAGCCGCTGCACGTCGCGCAGCGCCGGTGGAAGGGCCGGCTCCTCGGATGGTGGCGACCGCCATTCTGAACGCCATCGTGACCGCTGTCACGGCGCAGCGCAGCGAAAAACTGCAAGCTGAAAAGACCCGCACACGAAGACTTCCACCCACGTGCTTATACACGTCGCGGGAAAGGAGATGCCGGGCGAGCGTCCATTGCTGGTTCTTTCGGTCAAGGCCTTCAACTCCGCTCGGCATGTGAAGAGCTGGCCTCGCTTCTGGAGATCTGAAGAAGCGGTCGAGGAGTTCGCCGCGCCGGATCCGCTCACAACTTGCGAGTTCAAGCCGCAAAGCCATCCTTCAACGCCTCCCGCAGCCAGGCCACGAACACCGTGACCGCCCGCGGCACATGGCTGGCGTAGGGGCGCACGGCATAGAGCTGCCCGGCAAAGGCGCCCACCGGCGTCCACTGCGGCAGCACCTGCACCAGCTTGCCGGCCTGCAGCGCGGCCTGGGCGCTGAAGTCGGGCACCAGCGCGATGCCCAGCCCGGCCAGCGCCGCGTCGCGCAAGGCCTCGCTGTTGTTGGCGGCGAAGGGGCCCGCGACCGGGATGGTGACGCGCTCCGCCGCGCGGCGCCCGTTGGACGATTCCAGCGTCCAGGCCGGCGTGTCCTGCGCGCGCGGGTAGTGCAGGCAGTCGTGCTGCGACAGCTCCTGCGGCGTCTGCGGCGCAGGGCGGCGGCGCAGGTAGGCGCGGCTCGCGACCAGCAGGGAACGCGTGGCGCACAGCTGCCAGGCCACGTGCGTATCGGGCACCGAGGCCGCATGCCGGATCGCGAGGTCGAAGCCTTCCACCGCCAGCGCGCTGAGCCGGTCCGAGAGATCCAGCGCCAGCCGCACTTCCGGGTTGGCGCGCAGGAAGTCCGCGATCCGCGGCACCAGCTGCTGGCGCGCGAAGGCCACCGGCGCCGTCACCCGCAACAGGCCGCGCGGCACGCCGGCCAGGTCGCGCACGCCGGCGAAGCTGTGGGCGATCTGCTCGAAGGGCGCGCGCGTGTCGTCCACCAGCCGCTGGCCGGCTTCGGTCAGGCGCACGCTGCGGGTGGTACGGCGCACCAGCGGCACGCCCGCCGCGCGCTCCAGCTCGGCAATGCGCTGGCTCATCGCCGCCTTGCTCACGCCCAGGCGGGCGGCCGCTGCCGTGTAGCTGCCCTGCTGCGCCAGCACGATCAGCCAGTGGAGATGGGTCCAGAGCAGCTCGATATTTTTGGCGTTCATGGGTTCTATTGTTCACGAGAGCGAACAATCAGTTCAACCCTGCGGCCTTGGCACGAGGGGCCGCACTTCCTAGACTCGCGGCACCTCCAGTACCGCAGCAGGACCTCGCCATGACCAAGCAGCCCATCGTCCCCACCCCCATCGTTCACTTCATCGGCGGCCAGCGCTCGGGCGGCGCCTCCGAGCGCGCCCAGGACGTCTTCAACCCTGCCACGGGCGCCGTCACCGGCCGCGTCTCGCTGGCCGCCCGCACCGACGTGGATGCGGCGGTCGCCGCCGCCCGCGCCGCCTTCCCGGCCTGGGCCGACACGCCGCCGATCCGCCGTGCGCGGGTGATGTTCAAGTTCCTGGAGCTGCTCAACAAGCACCGCGACGAGCTGGCGCAGCTGATCACCGCCGAGCACGGCAAGGTCTTCACCGACGCGCAGGGCGAGGTGACGCGCGGCATCGACATCGTCGAGTTCGCCTGCGGCATCCCGCAACTGCTCAAGGGCGACTACACCGAGCAGGTCTCCACCGGCATCGACAACTGGACGCTGCGCCAGCCGCTGGGCGTCGTCGCGGGCATCACGCCCTTCAACTTCCCGGTGATGGTGCCGATGTGGATGTTCCCGGTCGCGATCGCGGCGGGCAACACCTTCATCCTCAAGCCCAGCCCGATCGACCCCAGCCCCTCGCTGCGCATCGCCGAGCTGCTGAAGCAAGCGGGCCTGCCCGACGGCGTGTTCAACGTGGTCCAGGGCGACAAGGAGGCGGTCGATGCGCTCCTGGAGCACCCGGACGTGAAGGCCATCAGCTTCGTCGGCTCCACCCCGATCGCCAACTACATCTACGAGACCGGCGCGCACCACGGCAAGCGGGTGCAGGCGCTGGGCGGCGCCAAGAACCACATGGTGGTGATGCCCGATGCCGACCTGGAGCAGGCGGTCGACGCACTGATCGGCGCCGGCTACGGCTCGGCCGGCGAGCGCTGCATGGCGATCAGCGTGGCGGTGCTGGTGGGCGACGTGGCCGACAAGCTGGTGCCCATGCTGGCCGAGCGCGCCCGCACGCTGAAGGTGCGCAACGGCACCAACCTCGAGGCCGAGATGGGCCCGATCGTCACCCGCGCGGCGCACGAGCGCATCACCGGCTACATCGCGCAGGGCGAGAAGGAAGGCGCGAAGCTGGTCTTCGACGGCCGGCAGTTCGATACGACGCAAGTCGGCGAAGGGTGCGACAACGGCTTCTGGATGGGCGGCACGCTGTTCGACCACGTCACGCCCGAGATGCGCATCTACAAGGAAGAGATCTTCGGCCCGGTGCTCTCCTGCGTGCGGGTGCACGACCTGAAGGAAGCGGTGGAGCTGATCAACGCGCACGAGTTCGGCAACGGCGTGGCCTGCTTCACCCGCGACGGCAACGTGGCGCGCGAGTTCTCGCGGCGCATCGAGGTGGGCATGGTGGGCATCAACGTGCCGATCCCGGTGCCCATGGCCTGGCACGGCTTCGGCGGCTGGAAGCGTTCGCTCTTCGGCGACATGAACGCCTACGGGGAGGAAGGGGTGCGCTTCTACACGCGGCAGAAGTCGATCATGCAGCGCTGGCCGGAGAGCACGCCCAAGGGGGCGGAGTTCGTGATGCCGACGGCCAAGTAAGCCGGCTATTGCTCCCTCCCCTCCCGGGGGAGGGAACAAGAATTCAGGCCTTGAAGCCGATCACTTCCTGCCGCTGCTCGCCCAGGCCTTCGATGCCCAGCGTCATCACGTCGCCCTTCTTCAGGTAGAGCGGCGGCTTCATGCCGAGGCCCACGCCGGGCGGGGTGCCGGTGGTGATCACGTCGCCGGGCACCAGCGTCATGAACTGGCTCACGTAGCTCACGATCCTGGCCACGTTGAAGATCATGGTCTTGGTGTTGCCGGTCTGCATGCGCTTGCCGTTGAGGTCGAGCCACATCGACAACCTCTGCGGGTTGGCCACTTCGTCGCGCGTCACCAGCCAGGGGCCGATGGGGCCGAAGGTGTCGCAGCCCTTGCCCTTGTCCCAGGTGCCGCCGCGCTCGATCTGGTATTCGCGCTCGCTCACGTCGTTGATCACGCAGTAGCCGGCCACGCAGTCGAGCGCGCTCTTCTGCGAGACGTAGCGCGCGGTCGCACCGATCACCACGCCCAGCTCCACCTCCCAGTCGGTCTTGACCGAGCCCTTGGGCAGCATCACCGGATCGTTCGGCCCCTGGACGCAGCTGTTGGCTTTCATGAAGACCACCGGCTCCGCCGGGATCGGCAGGCCGGACTCGGCCGCGTGGTCGGCGTAGTTGAGCCCGATGGCGATGAACTTGCCCACGCCCGCGACCGGGCAGCCGTAGCGCGGCTTGCCCCTGACCAGCGGCAGCTTGTCGAACTTCTGCTTGCGCAGCCTGGCGAGCGCGGCGTCGCCGAGCTGCTCGGGGCCGATGTCCTCGACGACGGCGCTCAGGTCGCGCAGCTGGCCGTTGTCGTCGATGAGGCCGGGCTTTTCCTTGCCCGGGTTGCCGTAGCGAACGAGTTTCATGAAGTCCTTTCTTCTTGGAAGACTAGTAAGTGGAGCGGCCGCCGGACAGGTCGAACACGGCGCCCGTGGAAAAAGAGCAATCTTCGGTGCAAAGCCAGCCCACCAGCGCGGCGACCTCCTCCACCGTGCCGAAGCGGCCCATCGGGATCTTGGAGAGCATGAAGGCGATGTGCTCCGGCGTCATCTGGTCGAAGATCGCCGTCTTCACCGCCGCCGGCGTCACGCAGTTGACGCGCACGCCGGTGTCCGCCAGTTCCTTGCCCAGCGACTTGGTCAGCGCGATCACCGCCGCCTTGCTCGCGCTGTAGGCGCTGGCATTGGGATTGCCCTCCTTGCCCGCGACGGAGGCGATGTTGACGATGCGACCGTAGCCCTGCCTGCGCATCTGCGGCACCACCTCGCGGCAGCAGAGGAAGAGGCCGTTGAGGTTGACGTCCATCACCTCGCGCCAGGCATCGGCCGGGTAGTCCCACAGCTTGAGGTTGGGGCCGGTGATGCCCGCACTGTTGACCAGCGCATCGATGCGCCCGGCCTGCGCCAGCGTGGCGGCCACGGCCTCGGTCACCGAGGCCTGCTGCGCCACGTCGACCTTCAGCGCGAAGGCGCGGGGCCCCAGCGCCCAGGCCGCCTTCTCGGCCGCCCCGGCATCGCGGTCCCACAGCGTGACGCTGCCGCCCGATTCGATCAACCGCTGCGCGATGCCGCGGCCCAGCCCGGTCGCACCGCCGGTCACGACTGCATGCCGCTCCCGGAAGTCGAGCTGGTTCATATGGTGATGCCGCCGTCGGCCGCGTAGGCCTGCCCGGTGACGAACTGCGACTCGTCGCTCGCCAGGAAGACCACCAGCGGCGCGATCTCCTCGGCCTGCGCGAGGCGCCCCATGGGCTGGCGCGCGATGAAGCCCTTGCGCGCCTCGGCCGGGTCTGCGTTGGCGTTGATGCGGTCGGCCAGCGAAGGCGTGTCCACCGTGCCCGGGCACACCGCATTGCAGCGGATGCCCTGGCCCACGTAGTCGGCCGCGACGCTCTTGGTCAGCCCCAGCACCGCCGCCTTGGTGGTGCCGTAGACGCATCGGTTGGGCAGGCCCTTGATGCTGGAGCACACGCTGGCCATGTTGACGATGCTGCCGCGCCCGGCCGCCAGCATGCCCGGCAGCACCGCCTGGATCATCCAGAACTGGGCGCGCACGTTGAGGCGGAAGGCGAAGTCCAGGTCGTCGTCGCTGGCCTGCAGCGCGGTGCCGTTGTGCACCACCCCCGCGCAGTTGAAGAGGATGTCGAGCGCGGGCAGCGTCTTCGTGAAGGCGTCGATCGCCGCCTTGTCGAGCACGTCGAGCCTGGCGGCCGTGATGTTGGCCACGCCCGCGAAGCGCTCCAGCAGCTTTTCGTTGATGTCCGTCGCCCAGACCTGCGCGCCCTCGGCGGCCAGTGCGAGCGCGCTGGCATGGCCGATGCCCTGCCCGGCCGCGGTGACGAGCGCGGTCTTGCCCTCGAGTCTCATGGGATGTCCTTCTCGCTGATGGATGGAGCCGCGATGCCGGCGTTCAGGGTTTGGCCCGATGGCTGCATCGCGAAGCGCCTCGTATTCTGAATTGGCCTGACCACTTGGCCAATCCAGGACAACCCCTAAGTGCCGCTCCAGACCCTCGAACCGAGACGCCTCTACCGCCAGATCGCCGACCAGCTCAGCGCGCTGATCGCGAAGGGCGAGTTCGCCGTGGGCGCGCGCCTGCCGGCGGAGCGCGACCTGGCCAAGCAGCTGGGCGTGAGCCGGCCCTCGGTGCGCGAGGCGCTGATCGCGCTCGAGGTCGAGGGCTGGGTCGAGGTGCGCACCGGCTCCGGCGTCTACGTGCGCGGCCGCGCGCAGCTGGCGGCCGCACCGGAGGCCAGCACCGAGTGGGGCCCGCTGGAGCTGATCCGCGCGCGCCGCGTGGTCGAGGGCGAAACCGCCGCCATCGCCGCCGTCTCCGCCAAGCGCAAGGACATCGAGGCGATGACGCGCGCCATCGCGCTCATGCGCGAGCTGGCCGAGCGCAACGTGATGCCGCTGGACGGCGACCGCGCCTTCCACCTGGCGATCGTCGAGTGCTGCGGCAACGTGGTGCTGTCGGAGACGGTGCAGGGCTTCTGGGATTCCCGCCGCGGTCCGATCTTCACGCGCCTGGGCGGCTACTTCGAGAGCGCGAAGTCCTGGCGCTCGGCCATCGCCGAGCACGAGGCGATCCGCGACGCCATCGCCGCGCACGACCCGGCGGGCGCGCGCGCCGCGATGCATGCGCACATGGACAAGTCGCACCAGCGCTTCAGCGCGAGCTGGCGCCGGGCCAACCTCTTCATTCAACCACCGACGGAGACAAGACGATGAATACCAAGCGTTTCGCACTGAAGACGATCGCCGCCTGCGTGCTCGCCGCGGGAGCCCTCGGCATGGCACAGGCCCAGACCAAGCTCAAGTGGGCGCATGTGTACGAGACCTCGGAGCCCTTCCACAAGTACTCGGTGTGGGCCGGCGAGGAGATCAAGAAGCGCACCAACGGCAAGTACGAGGTGCAGGTCTTTCCGGCCTCCAGCCTGGGCAAGGAGGCCGACATCAACCAGGGCCTGACGCTGGGCACGGTGGACATCATCCTCTCGGGCGCGAGCTTCGCCGGGCGCACCTATGCGCCGCTGGCCGTGTCGTACTTTCCCTTCATCTTCCGCGATGCGGAGCACCAGCTGAAGTACGCCAAGAGCGACGTCTTCAAGGAACTGGCCAAGGGCTACGACGACAAGAGCGGCAACCACATCACGGCGCTGACCTACTACGGCGCGCGCCAGGTCACCTCGAGCGCGGCCCGGCCGGTGGCCAAGCCCGAGGACATGAAGGGCCTGAAGATCCGCGTGCCCGATGCGCCGGCCTACCTGGCTTTTCCCAAGGCGCTGGGCGCGAACCCGACGCCGATCGCCTTCGCCGAGGTGTACCTGGCGCTGCAGAACGGCACGGTCGATGCGCAGGAGAACCCGCTGCCGACCATCGAGGCCAAGAAGTTCTACGAGGTGCAGAAGAACATCTCGCTGACCGGGCACATCGTCGACTCGCTGCTGACCATCGTCTCCGGGCAGCTGTGGGGCAAGCTCTCGGCGGACGAGAAGAAGATCTTCACCGAGGTGATGCAGGAGGCCGCGGAGAAGACCGGGCGCGAGATCATCGCCTCGGAGGCGCGGCTGGTGGAGGAGTTCAAGACGAAGGGGAACAACGTGATCACCGTCGACAAGATCGCATTCCGCGAGGCGGTGTTGAAGAGCACCAAGCCCACGGACCACGGCTACAGGCAGCAGGACTACGACCGCATCATCGCGATCAAGTGAGTCCGGCTCCCCCATGACCGAACAGAAAATCATCGACGACGAAGGCCACTTCCATGCCGAGGACGAAGTGGTCGACCTCTCCGGCACCATCGCCGAGGGCTGGGCTGCGCTCGCGCTCTTCTGGCTGCTCGGCCTCACGGTCTTCTACCAGTTCGTCACGCGCTACGTCATGAACGACTCGGCCGCCTGGACGGAGGAGATCGCGCGCTACATGCTCATCGGCGTGGTCTTCGTCGGCGCGGCCATCGGGGTGTCCAAGAACAACCAGATCCAGGTCGACTTCTTCTACCGCTTCCTGCCCGGCGCGGCCGGCCGCTGGCTCTCGCGCGCGGTCGACGTGCTGCGCGTCGGCTTCTTCGTCGCGGCGGTGGTCATGACCGTGCAGATGATGATGAAGATCGGCAACCAGACCCGCATGACCATCGTCGACCTGCCGATGAACCTGGTCTACGGCCTGTGCCTGTTCGGCTTCGCGGCCATGGCCTGGCGCTCGCTGCAGGTGGCGCGGGTGCACTGGCGCCGCGGCTACAGCGTGCTGGAGCGGCCCGAATCGACGCTGGAAGACCGCTGACCCATGCTCAAGATCTTCTTCCTGATCTTCATGGCCGGCGGCATTCCCGTCGCCATCGCCATGGCCGGCGCCTCGCTGGTCTACATCCTGAGCTCGGGGAGCCTGCCGCCCTTCGTGGTCATCCACCGCATGGTCAGCGGCATCGACAGCTTTCCGCTGCTGGCGGTGCCCTTCTTCATCCTGGCCGGCAACCTGATGAACAACGCCGGCATCACCACCCGCATCTACAACTTCGCGCTCGCGCTGGTGGGCTGGCTCAAGGGCGGCCTGGGGCACGTGAACGTGCTGGGCTCGGTGATCTTCGCGGGCATGAGCGGCACCGCCATCGCCGACGCGGCCGGCCTCGGCACCATCGAGATCAAGGCGATGAAGGAGCACGGCTACGCGACCGAAATCGCGGTGGGCGTGACGGCCGCCTCCGCCACGCTGGGCCCGATCATCCCGCCGAGCCTGCCCTTCGTGATCTACGGGATGATGGCCAACGTTTCGGTGGGCGCCCTCTTCCTCGCGGGCATCCTGCCGGGCGCGATGATGGCGCTCTTGATGATGTTCACCGTCGGCTGGTACGCCCACCGCAACAAGTGGGGCGGCGACGTCAAGTTCTCCAGCACGCGGCTCTTCAAGGCGCTGTGCGAACTGGCGGTGGTGATCGGCTGGCCGCTGCTGCTGTGGGTGGCGGTGGCGAAGCTGGGCGCGCCGGCGCAGATCACGGTGTTCGGCGGCCTGGCCCTGCTCTTCGTGCTCGACCGCATCTTCGCCTTCGAGGCGCTGCTGCCCATCATGACGCCGGTGCTCCTGATCGGCGGCATGAGCACCGGGCTTTTCACGCCCACCGAGGGCGCCATCGCCGCCTGCGTGTGGGCGATGATCCTCGGCTTCGCCTGGTACCGCACGCTCTCGTGGAAGATGTTCGTCAAGGTCTGCCTCGACACCATCGAGACCACCTCCACCGTGCTCTTCATCGTCGCCGCCGCCTCCATCTTCGGCTGGATGCTGACGGCCACCGGCGTTACCACCGACATCGCCAACTGGGTGCTGGGCTTCACCAAGGAGGCCTGGGTCTTCCTGTTGCTGGCCAACCTGCTGATGCTCTTCGTCGGCTGCTTCCTGGAGCCGACCGCGGCGATCACCATCCTCGTGCCCATCCTGCTGCCCATCGCGACGCAGCTGGGCGTGGACCCGATCCACTTCGGCCTGGTGATGGTGCTCAACCTGATGATCGGCCTGCTGCATCCGCCGATGGGCATGGTGCTCTTCGTGCTGGCGCGGGTGGCGGGCCTGAGCTTCGAGCGCACCACGATGGCGATCCTGCCCTGGCTGGCGCCGCTGCTGCTGAGCCTGGCCGTCATCACCTACATGCCCAAGTTGGTACTGTGGCTGCCGAAAATGTTCTTCTGAATTCCCGACGCAGGACCCCACGATGAACCCATTCATTCGCCTCCACCCCGCCGACGACGTCGTGATCGCGCGCGGCCAGCTGGTCGGCGGCACGTCCGTCGAAGGCGTGACCACCCGCGGCCTGATTCCGCCCGGCCACAAGGTTGCCGTGCGCGCCATCGCCCAGGGCGAGCCGGTGCGCCGCTACAACCAGATCATCGGCTTCGCGAGCCGCCCCATCGGGCCCGGCGAGCACGTGCACACGCACAACCTCGACATGGGCCCGGACAAGGGCCACTTCGATCGCGACTACGCCTTCGGGGCCGACGTCAAGGCGCCTCCGCCGCGGCGCGAGGCCACCTTCATGGGCATCAAGCGCGCCGATGGCCGCGTCGCCACGCGCAACTACATCGGCGTGCTGACCAGCGTGAACTGCTCGGCCACCGCGGCGCGCGCCATCGCCGATCACTTCTCGCGCCGGACCAACCCGCAGGCGCTCGCGCCTTACCCCATGGTCGACGGCGTGGTCGCGCTCACGCACGGCACCGGCTGCGGCATGGACACCCAGGGCATGGGCATGCAGCTGCTGGAGCGCACGCTCACCGGCTATGCCACGCACCCCAACTTCGCGGCGGTGCTGGTGGTGGGCCTGGGCTGCGAGGCCAACCAGATCAATGCCTGGCTTGCCACCGGCAACCTGCGCGAGGGCGAGAACCTGCGCGTCTTCAACATCCAGGACACCGGCGGCACGCGCAAGACGGTGGAGAAAGGCGTTGCGCTCATCAACGAGATGCTGCCGCGTGCCAACGCGGTGAAGCGCGAGCCCTGCAGCGCGGCGCACATCACCATCGGCCTGCAGTGCGGCGGCTCGGACGGCTACTCGGGCATCAGCGCCAACCCCGCGCTGGGCGCGGCGGTGGACCTGCTGGTGGCGCACGGCGGCACCGCCATCCTCTCGGAGACGCCCGAGATCTACGGCGCCGAGCACCTGCTCACGCGACGCGCGGTGAAGCGCGAGGTGGGCGAGAAGCTGGTCGAGCGCATCCGCTGGTGGGAGCACTACACCGCCATCAACGAGGGCGAGATGAACAACAATCCCTCGCCCGGCAACAAGGCGGGCGGGCTCACCACCATCCTCGAGAAGAGCCTGGGCGCGGTGGCCAAGGGCGGCACCAGCAACCTCGAAGCCGTGTACGAGTACGCCGAGCCGGTCACGGCGCACGGCTTCGTCTACATGGACACGCCGGGCTACGACCCGGTGAGCGCCACCGGCCAGGTGGCGGGCGGCGCCAACATGATCTGCTTTACCACCGGCCGCGGCTCGGCCTACGGCTGCGCGCCCTCCCCGTCGCTCAAGCTCGCGACCAACTCGGCGCTGTGGCAGCGGCAGGAAGAGGACATGGACATCAACTGCGGCGAGATCGTCGAAGGCAGCGTCTCCATCCAGGAGATGGGGCAGCGCATCTTCGAGCTGGTGCTGGCGACGGCCTCGGGGGAGCCGAGCAAGAGCGAGAAGCATGGATATGGGCAGAACGAGTTCGTGCCGTGGCAGGTCGGTGCCGTGATGTGACCGTCATGCTCCCTCTCTTTCCGGGGGAGGGAGCCCATACCAAGGAGCCTTTTTCAATGCCTCTGACCCTTCAAGCCGCGACGCTTCGCACCCAGATCGCCTCCATCATCGCCGGCACCGGCAGCACCCCGGCCGAAGCCGAGCAGGTCGCCGCCAACCTCGTGCTCGCCAACCTCAGCGGCCATGACTCCCACGGCGTCGGCATGGTCCCGCGCTACGTCGATGCCGCTGCCGAGGGCGGCCTGAAGCCCAATGCGGCGGTCAAGATCAACCTCGACACCGGCGCCATGCTCGCCCTCGACGGCCAGCGCGGCTACGGGCAGATCGTCGGCGTGCAGGCCATGCAAATGGCGATCGAGCGCGCGAAGCAGCACGGCAGCTGCGTCCTGTCGCTGGCCAACGCCCACCACCTGGGCCGCATCGGCCACTTCGCCGAGATGGCGACGGCGCAGGGCCTGGTCTCCCTGCACTTCGTCAACGTGCTCTCGCGCCCGGTGGTCGCGCCCTGGGGCGGCGGCGACGGGCGCTTCGGCACCAATCCGTGCTGCATCGGCATTCCGCTGAACGGCGCCGAACCCTTCATCCTCGACTACGCCACCAGCCGCGTGGCCCAGGGCAAGATGCGCTTGGCCCACAACAAGGGCGAGCGCGTGCCGCCCGGCTACCTGATCGACGAGCACGGCGCGCCCACCGACGACCCCGGCGTGGTCGTGGTGCCGCAGGGCAATGGCCTCTTCGGCGCGCTGATGACCTTCGGCGAGCACAAAGGCTACGGCATGGCCGTGGCCTGCGAGCTGCTGGGCGGTGCGCTCACCGGCGGCGGCACCTGGCACCGGCAGGCGGACACCGCGCGCACGGTGCTCAACGGCATGCTGGCCATCGTGATCGACCCGGGCAAGCTGGGCACGCAGGCCAGCTTCGAGCAGGAGGCGCGCGCCTTCGTCGACTGGCTGCGGCAAAGCCCGCCGGGCCAGGGCTTCGACGGCGTGCAGATTGCCGGCGAGCCCGAGCGCAAGGCCCGCGCCGCCCGCGAGCGCGAAGGCATCTGGATCGACGACGCGACCTGGAGCGAGATCGTGGCGGCGGGGGCGAAGGTGGGCGTGGCGATCGGCTGAGTTCCATGGCGCTACAGCAGCGCCATGAACTCGCCCAGGTTCAGGGGCTTGAGCAGGTGGTGATCGAAGCCCGCCGCCGCGATGCGGTCGCGGTAGCCCTGCTGGCCCCAGCCCGTCAGCGCGATCAGCTTCAGGTCCGCGCCGCGGGGCCCGGCGCGCAGATGGCGCGCGAGCTCGCAGCCGTCCATGCCGGGCATGCCGATGTCGAGCACGGCGATGTCGATGTCGTGCTCCCGGGCCAGCTGCAGCGCCTCTTCGCCGCCGTAGGCCACCAGCGCCGTCGCGCCCATCGAGGCCAGCAGTTCGGCCAGGCTGTCGGCCGCGTCGCGGTTGTCGTCGACGACCAGGATCGTGCCCTCGATGGAAGGCGCCCATCCATCCTGCGACATGCGCGTGCGCCGGCCGGTCACGGTGGTGCTCTTCGCCAGCGGCAGGCGCACGGTGAAGGTCGCGCCGCGGCCCAGGCCCTCGCTCGCGGCCTCGACGCTGCCGCCCTGCAGCTCGACCAGGCTCTTCACCAGCGTGAGGCCGATGCCCAGCCCGCCCTGCGCCTCGCGCGCCGTGCCGCTCACCTGCACGAACATCTCGAAGATCGACTTCAGCATCTCCGGCGCGAGGCCGGTGCCGGTGTCGCTCACCGACACCACGGCCTGCCGCCCTTCCTGCCGCGCGGCCACGGTCACCCGGCCGCCCGCGGGCGTGTACTTGGCCGCGTTGTTCATCAGGTTCGAGAACACCTGCGTGAGGCGCACCGCATCGCCGCGCACCACCAGCGGCTCGCCCGCGACATCGACCGTGAGCGTATGCCCGGCGCGCTCGAAGAGCGGTCGGCTCAGCTCGACCGCGTCGTCGATCACCGCGTCGAGCAGCACCGGGCCGAGGTGCAGCTCGATCTTGCCGCGCGTGATGCGCGAGACCTCCATCAAGTCGTTCACCAGGCGCACCATGTGCTCGACCTGGCGGTTCATGAGCTCGTAGTACTTGCCGGCCTCCTCCGGTGCCGGCCTCTTGCGCTGCAGGAGCGACAGGGCCGTGCCCAAGGGCGCCAGCGGATTGCGCAGCTCGTGCGCCAGCGTGGCGAGGAACTCGGTCTTGCGCTGGTCGGCTTCGCGCAGCCCCTCCAGCAGGTTGCGCAACTCGTACTGCCGGCGGCGCGAGCGCAGGGCGGTGCGCACCGCGCTCACCAGCGCGGCCACGCGCATCGGCCGCTCGATCACCGTGACGTTGGCGAACTCGTCCATGGCGTTGGCGACGGCGCGCGAATCCGCCCCCTGGCGCGCCAGCACCAGCACCGGCACGTCGGACCAGGGCGGCTGCGCGGCGAGCGCGCCGGTGAGCTCGGCCAGCGCGGGGCCGGCGAGCACTTCCTCTGCCAGCATGATGGCGCCGGCGCCGCGCAGCAGCTCCTCCACCAGCGAGTGCATGTCGCCGCACACATGCGACACGAAATGCGCACGCTCCAGCACGGCGCGCGCCATGCCGGCGTCCCTGGTGGTCGCCGTCCGCAGCAGGATGCGTTCGTCGAGATCGGGCGGAGCAGCGCTCACGATGGCGACCGGACTCCGTCGATCGGGATGGGCACGCCGGTCAGGATGCCCCGGAAATTGCGCAGCGGCTCCCCGACATGGATGCCCTGCGCGTCCAGCGAGAAGGAGCGGATGGTGCGCTCGTGCGCGCCGCCGCGCTTCTTGAGCACCGAGATCGCCTGCTTCACCTCGCC
>DATFFA010000139.1:0-37239 GCA_035250605.1 Variovorax sp.
CAGCCGGGCATCGGCGCCGCTGCGGTAACGGCGCGCCGTCGTGGCCCCGGCAGCGTGGTTCCCGGGCAGCGCCTGCTGCACATCCTTGGGCACGTCGAGCAACACCGGCCCGGGCCGGCCGCCGGCGGCGATCTCCAGCGCCTGGCGGACCCGGGACGGGATCTCCTCGGCCGTGCGCAGCTGGTGGTTCCACTTGGTCACGGGCCGCGACATGCCCAACGCATCGCTCTCCTGGAAGGCATCGGTGCCGATCACCGCAGTCGCGACCTGGCCGCTGATGCACAGCAGCGGAACCGAATCGCTGATCGCATCGAGCAGCCCCGTGATCGTGTTGCCCACGCCGGGCCCCGAGGTCACCAGCACCACGCCGACCCGGCCCGTGCTGCGCGCATAGCCCTCGGCCGCATGGACGGCCGCCTGCTCGTGCCGCACCAGCACATGGCGCAGGCGCGGCTCGCCGAAGAGCGCGTCGTAGAGCGGCAGCGCGGCGCCGCCCGGGTAGCCGAAGATCGTGTCGACGCCGCATTCGACGAGCGTCTGGAGCAGAGCCTGGGCACCGTTGCGCAAGCCGAGCAGCGCGGGCGTGGGGGCGAGAGTTTGCATGCGTCGATTCTTCCGGCGTTGATGCAGAATGTGCTTCGTTTTTTGGACGAATCAGGCACCTTCCTTGAAGACCCATCGCAAAAACCCATCAGGAACCGAAGAATTTCTCGACAAGATCGACATGGCGATCCTGCGCGTGCTGCTGCACGACTCGCGCAAGACGCTGCAGGAGATCGGTGCCGAGGTCGGCCTGGCGGCCACCACCTGCTGGAGCCGCATCAAGAAGCTGGAGGCCAGCGGCGTCATCAAGCGTTACACGGTGGACGTCGACGCGGCGCGGCTGGGCTACCACGATTCGGTGATCGTGCAGCTCACGCTGGAGAGCCACAGCGACGAGACGCTGTACGAGTTCGGTCGCGCGCTGGCCAGCATCCCGGAGATTCAGGAGGCGTATCTGGTTTCAGGCGATTACGACTACTACATTCGCATCGCGGTGCGCGACACGCGCGACTACGAGCGGCTCCTGCGCGAGAAGCTCTACAAGATTCCCGGCATTCGCCACAGCCAGTCGCACTTCGTGCTGCGCGTGCTCAAGGAAGCCAGCGTGCCGCTGATCTGAGACCAGGACGCGCTGCGCGGGCGAAGTCGAACGAGGGATGAGATCAGCTGGGCTGGAGCGGAGCTTCCGGGGATTGAGGTCGTCCCTGCGCGGGCTCCTGCTGTTGTTGCTGCTGCGGCATGCCGACCGCGGCCAGGCCGCGCTTCGCAATGCCTTTGACCAGGTGCCGCGGGACGTGATGGGCCTTGGCCAGGAGTGCCAGGGCTTCGCTCCGCGCCGGCTCGCAGGCCGGCAGCAACTTCTGCAATGAACTCATTTTTGGTCGTCCTCTTGAGAGCGCCGGGAAACGAAGACCCTTGGCTGTGCGTCGGTGCGACGCAGCACTTCATCGCTGGAAAAGGCAGCCCCGGCACGGCCGCGGGAAGGCATTATGAGTCCGCTGCTGCGGCCGCGCCAGTCAATAGGCCCTGGTGCGGTAGTTCCTTTGAGGGGAGCCGGTCAGCGGCCGGCTTGGCGCTCCCGAATGCATGGGACGCCGATGAGGGTTCGGCTCAACTCGTGCAGTTCGACACGACCAGGGCCGCGTAGCGAGCCTGCTTTTCAAGCGCGGCAATCTGCTGCGCCGCATTGCCTTCCGTCGTGTCCGACGGGGCGAGCGCAAGTTCTCCATTGGGAAACAGGATGAAGTGCGTTCTCGTTCTCTCCGTGCCCCCGCCCGCGCGATTCTTCACGAGGGCATAGCCGCACCCGACACGCGTCGCCTTGTTGAAGATCACCTGTTCGAAGGTCGCCGGCTCCCCGCCTCCCAGCTTCTCTTGCACCGCGTCTCTCACCTGTCCAACCGGAATCATGTAGGTGGAGGCCCACCAAGCCGTGACGACCACCGCGAACACGGCGATTCCGAATGCCGCAGCGAAAAATGCTCGGAACCAACGCGAATCCAGGAATGCCATGCTCACCTCACTGAAGCCGCTCCCGCCTTTTCCGATCCTGGATGCCCAACTGGCGGAGAGTGTGAGATTCGAACTCACGGACGGTTGCCCGTCGGCAGTTTTCAAGACTGCTGGTTTAAACCACTCACCCAACTCTCCGGAAGGCGCTCGCATTGCACGAGCGCCGAGGGATTTTAGTCGCTGGCGTCCGGTGCCTGGCCGTCGCCTGCCGTGTCCGCGGGCGCCGGCATCCAGCCCCGCAGCACCAAATCGACCACGCCCTCGGCCCAGGCGCGGCGCTCCTCGGGGCCGGCCAGCGGCTTCGAGATAAAGAAGCGCACTCCGCCGAAGGCCAGGGTCGAGAGTTGCACCGCCGCCAGTTCGGGATCGGGCACGTGCAGCGTGCCGCTGCGGTGCGCCTCGCCGAGGTATTCGACCACCGGCGCGAGCACATAGCTGTTCTCGGCGTAGAGCGACTTCGCGAGCTCCGGAAAGCGCACGGCCTCGGCGATCACCAGGCGCAGCAGCGCCAGGGTCTGCGCTTCGGTGGCGCTCAGGTACATGCGCTCGACCAGGTCCAGCAGCACCTGCCTCTCGTCGGCGCCTGAGCGCACCAGCGTGGCCTGCATCGTCTCCCGGGCACTGCTGACGGCGCGATGCACGACCTCGCGGAACAGGGCTTCCTTGTTCTCGAACTGGCGGTAGATCGTGATCTTGGCCACGCCCGCATCGCGCGCGATGGCTTCGATGCTGGTGGCCGCATAGCCATGCTCGAGGAAGGATTTCAGTGCCGCGCCGAGGAAAGCCTCGCGCAGCGCCACCGCCTGTTCGGGACTGGGCCGTCCGCGCGAGCGGCGCTTGGTGACTTCTTCTTCCGGCAAGGTTCGGGTCGACATGGCAGCGCTGATTGTCTCAGCTGTCGGAAAGAAAAATGCCCTGCAGGTCGCTCAGGAAGTCGAAGCCGCGGGCGGTGGGCCAGACGCGTGCCAGATCGCGCTCGATCAGGCCCTTGCGCTCGGCTTCCTCGAGCCCGCGCTGGATGGCGGTGATGGCCAGGCCGGTGCGCTCGCCGAACTGAGCCAGCGTGAAGCCTTCCTTGAGGCGCAGCGCATTGAGCATGAATTCGAAAGGCAGCTCGGCAATGCCGACCTCGTCGCTCTGCGCGACCGCGCGAGCGGCGAGCGCTTGGTCCATGTACAGGCGCGGCTCGCGAAAGCGCACCTGCCGCACGATGCGATGCGCAAAGCTCAGCTTGCTGTGCGCGCCGGCCCCGATGCCGAGATAGTCGCCGAACTGCCAGTAGTTGGTGTTGTGGACGCAGCGGTGGCCGGGCCGCGCATAGGCGGAGACCTCGTAGCGCTCCAGGCCGCGTTGCGCCGTGCGCTCGGTGATGCGGTCGAGCATGGCGTAGGCCACGTCGTCCTCCGGCACCACCGGCGGGAACTTGGCGAAGTAGGTGTTGGGCTCGATGGTCAGGTGGTAGACCGACAGATGCGGCGGCGCGAGCGCCAGCGCCTGCGTCAGGTCGGCGTCGAGCTCGTCGGGCGTCTGGCCCGGCAGCGCGTACATCAGGTCGAGGTTGAAGGTGTCGAAGGCCTGCGCCGCCTCCTCGACCGCCGCGATGGCCTGGGCACGGTCATGCACCCGGCCGAGCGCCTTCAAATGCGCGTCGTTGAAGCTCTGCACGCCGACCGACAGCCGGGTGACGCCGGCGGCGCGGTAGCCGCGGAAGCGGTCGCGCTCGAAGGTGCCCGGATTGGCCTCCAGCGTGATCTCGCAGTCGGGTGCCAGCTTGAGCCGGGCACGCAGGTCGCCCAGCAGGCGGTCGATGGAGGCCGGCGAGAACAGGCTGGGCGTCCCCCCGCCGATGAAGATGCTGTGCACGCTGCGGCCCCAGACGAGCGGCAGCGCCGCGTCGAGGTCGGCGATCAGCGCATCCAGGTAGCGCTGCTCGGGCAGCGGCGCCTCGCCGCCATCGCCGCGCCATTCGTGCGAATTGAAGTCGCAATAGGGGCACTTGCGCAGGCACCAGGGCAGATGCACGTAGAGCGAGAGCGGCGGCAAGGCGCTCAGCTGCAGCGGGCCGGGGCGCATCCAGTGCAGTACGTCGTTTGCCCGCTCCGCGCCGTCGCCGCGCGCCTGTGCGCGCTCGTCGGCGATCGGGATGGCAAGGCTCACAGCCAGCGCTCCCGCATCAGGGCCAGCATCGCGCGCGCTGCCTGGCCCCGATGGCTGTGGGCGTTCTTCAGCTCGGGCGGCAGCTGGGCGAAGGTCTTGCCGAACTGCGGCAGCCACATCACGGGGTCGAAGCCGAAGCCGTTCTCGCCGATCGGCTCGCGGGTGATCTGGCCCGCGGCACGGCCGACGGCGATCAGCGGTTCCGGGTCCTCGGGGCTGCGCAGCGCCACCAGCGTGCTGACGAGCGCAGCACGGCGATCGTCGACTCCTGCCATCTGTTCGAGCAGCGCGCGCACGTTGTTGGCGTCGCCCTTTTCGTAGCCGAATCGCGTGGCGTAGTAGGCGGTGGCCACGCCGGGCAGGCCGCCGAAGGCCTCGACGCAAAGGCCCGCATCGTCGGCGATCGCCGGCAGGCCGGTGGCCGCCGCGGCGTGCCGCGCCTTGGCCAGCGCGTTCTCGACGAAGGTGAAGAAGGGCTCGTCTGCCTCGCCGACGCCGAGCTCCGCCTGGCGCACCAGCGCAACGCCGAGCGGCGCAAACAACTGCTGCAGCTCGGCGAGCTTGCCGGCGTTGTTGGAGGCCAGGACCAGCTTCATCGGCGTCCCCGCTCCATCAACCGGCCAGCGCCTGCGCCTGCATCGCCGTCAGCTCGGCGATGCCCTTCTCGGCCAGCAGCAGCAGCGCATTCATCTCTTCGCGCGAGAAGGCGGCCCCTTCGGCCGTGCCCTGCACTTCGACGAAATGCCCGGCGCCGGTCATCACCACGTTCATGTCGGTGTCGCAGGCGAAATCTTCGACGTACTCGAGGTCGAGCAGCGGCGTGCCTTGCACGATGCCGACGGAAACGGCGGCCACATGGCCCCGGATCGGCGAGGCCGCGAGGGTGCCGGCCGCCAGCAGCTTGTTGACCGCATCCTGCGCCGCGACGAAGGCGCCGGTGATGGCCGCGGTGCGGGTGCCGCCATCGGCCTGGAGCACGTCGCAGTCGAGATGGATGGTGCGCTCGCCGAGGGCGGCCAGATCGAAGACGGCGCGCATCGAGCGGCCGATGAGACGCTGGATCTCCTGCGTGCGGCCGCTTTGCTTGCCGCGCGCGGCCTCGCGGTCGCTGCGCGTGTGGGTGGCGCGCGGGAGCATGCCGTACTCGGCCGTGACCCAGCCCTCGCCGCTGCCGCGCTTGTGCGGCGGCACCTTTTCCTCGACCGAGGCGGTGCAGAGCACGCGCGTCTGGCCGAACTCGATCAGCACCGAGCCCTCGGCATGGATGGTGAAGCCGCGCGTGATGCGGACGGGGCGCAGCTGGTCGGCGGCACGGTCGCCGCTTCGTACGAAAACTGTCATGTCAACCCAAGAAAAAGAAGAAGAATCAGGACTTGCGCGCGGCAGAGGAGCGCTTGATGGCTTCGTTGATCTCTGCGATGGAGCGCTCGATGGCGTCCTCGTCGAGGTCGTCGAGCTCGCTGTCGGACGGCATGCCCGCCTGGATGGTGGAGGCGAAGACGCCGTCGCTGATGCTGTCGGTAGACACGCCGCGCGTCTGGCCCGGCGCGTCCGGCGTTTCCCATTCGAGCGCGATCAGCGTCACGTTGTCGCTGTGGGTGCCGCCGTTGCGCAGTGCCATCTCGGCGAGATCCGGCGCGGCGTCCGACACCGGCTTGCCGGAGGACAGCGTGCGCACGATCAAGCCTTCGTCCAGCACGCTCCACAGGCCGTCGGAGCACAGCATGATGCGATCGCCCCGCTGCAGCTGCAGCGGGGGCGAGATGTCGAACAGGGGCGTGGTGGGCGAGCCGAGGCAGGTCAGCAGCAGGTTGCGGTTGACGACGTCGCCGCTCATCGCGCCGCCGGGCCGCGGCCGCTCGGCATGCGAATGGTCGCGCGTGCGCATCAGCATCTCGCCGTCGCGAATCACGTAGAGCCGGGAGTCTCCGCAGTGGATCCAGGTCGCGGTGGTGCCTTGCAGGACCGCCGCCACCACGGTCGTGCGGGGCGTGTCGAGCATGCCCTTGTTGCCCGCGTAGCGCATGATCTGCTGGTGCGCGGCCATCACCGACGCCGTGAGGAAGGCCTTCACATCCTTCAACACCGGCCGCGCCTCGCGCTGGTAGAGCGCCGCAATGGTCTGCAGCGCCATCTGGGCGGCCACTTCGCCTTCGGGATGCCCGCCCATGCCGTCGGCCAGCACGAAGAGGCCCGACTCGCGCGTGTAGCAGTAGCCCATGCGGTCTTCGTTCTTGAGACGGCCGCCCTTGCGGCTGACCTGGAAGACGGAGAATTTCATGCGGGGCGTGTAGTGGGGGCGGCCGCCTTGGGCAGGCCTTTCTTTTCGAAGGAGCGCATGTTGTCGATCGACAGCCGCACTTTCTCGCTGACGGTGAGCTTGGTGTAACGGCGCTCGCCCTCGCGGCTGAGCTCCTTCTGCAGCGCGAAGACCGATTGCGGGCGTGACAGCGGGTCGAGCGACATGCACCATTCGACCACCTCGATCAGGTTGTCCGAATAGATGCCGCGCAGGCGCGACAGCGACAGGCCGAGCCGGTCTTTCTCGATGCGCTGAGGTGCGTCGTTGGGGGGATAGCCCTGCATGCAGGCGTAGATGCAGGCGCCGATGGCATAGATGTCGGTCCACGGGCCCATCGACGAGTCGCGGCGGTACATCTCCGGAGCCGCGAAGCCGGGCGTGTACATCGGGCGGATGAAGTTGCCTTCCTTGGAGAGCACCTCGCGCGCGGCGCCGAAGTCGATCATCACCGCGCGGTCGTCATCGGTCACGAAGATGTTGGCCGGCTTGATGTCCAGGTGCAGCATCTTGTGCTGGTGCACGATGCGCAGGCCGCGCAGGATCTCGTCGAACAACGAGCGGATGGTGGATTCGCGGAAGACCTTCTGTTTCTTGAGATCGCGTGCGGTCACGATGAAGTCCTGCAGGGTGGCGCCCTCCAGGTAATTCATGACCATGTAGACGGTTTCGTTCTCGCGGAAGAAGTTGAGCACGCTGACCACCGATGCATGCGAGATCTGCGCGAGCGAACGCCCTTCTTCGAAGAAGCTCTTGAGCCCCAGGCGATAGAGCGACAGCTTCTCGGGTGGCACCTGGGGGCAGAGTTCGCCGGTGCCGCGCGTGGCCAGCGAGGAGGGCAGGTATTCCTTGATCGCAACCTGCTGCCCGCTGTGGTCGACGGCAAGATAAACCACACCGAATCCGCCTGCGGAGATGCGACGCACGACGCGATAACCGCCTATGACCGTGTCGGGCAGCAAGGGCGAAGGTTTGACCTTTGACATAATCCGGGAGTTTCGCCCGAAGGCGGAGGTGCGGCAAGCGAAGGCGGTGCCGTTGTCTCGGAGCGTGCACACCAATTCAAGAGCGAGGCGCGATGCCAGTTTACAGCATGACCGGCTATGCCAGCGGCCAGAGCGCCGCGGGCCGCGGTCACCCGGATGCCGAGCCGCGAACCGCCGGCGCGGGCCGGCTCGGAGTCGAGATCCGCTCGGTCAACAGCCGCTTTCTCGACCTCACATTCAAGCTCCCCGAAGAGCTGCGTCAGCACGAGCCCATGCTGCGCGAGATGCTGACCGGGCAGCTCAAGCGCGGCAAGGTCGAGCTGCGCGCTGCGATCGAGAGCGGCGCTGCGGGGGGCATCGGCGAGCCCTCGACCAAGCTGCTGCAACGGCTCAACGGGCTTCAGGACAGCATCCGCGCCTGGCTGCCCGCCGCCCGCGAGCTCAGCGTGGCCGACGTGCTGCGCCTGGCGGCCGGCGACACCAGCGCCAGGAGCGACTGGGGCCCTGAACTTTCCGAGCTGGCGGCGAAGACGCTCAAGGGCCTGATGACCTCGCGCGAACGCGAAGGCGCACGCCTGGCCAAGATGCTGCAGGACCACCTGGCCCAGCTGCGCGCCCTGGTGGCGCAGGCGCTGCCGCTGGTCCCCCAGCTGGTCGAGCAGCAGCGCAACCGCTTCCTCGAGCGCTGGCAGGAAGCACTGGGCGCGAGCGGTGGCACTCCGCCGGAGGCCGCACAAGACCGCGCGCTGGCCGAGGCCACCGCCTTCGCGATCCGCATCGACGTCGCGGAAGAGCTCACGCGCCTGGGTTCGCACCTGGACGAGATCGAGCGCCTGGTCAAGAAGGGCGGCGAGATCGGCAAGCGGCTCGACTTCCTGATCCAGGAACTGCATCGCGAAGCCAACACCCTCGGCTCCAAGTCGGCGACGCTCGAGCTCACCCGCATCGGCGTGGACATGAAGGTGCTCATCGAACAGATGCGCGAGCAAGTGCAGAACATCGAATAACAGGAAAACAGGGAACGCGCGAATGGAATACCCCGGCAATATCTTCGTGGTCGCTGCGCCGAGCGGCGCCGGCAAGTCGAGCCTGGTCAAGGCCTTGATGGAGCTCGACACCGCGGTCCAGCCCTCGGTGTCGCATACCACGCGCCCGCCGCGCGGCCAGGAGAAGCACGGCCGCGAATACTTCTTCGTCCCGCATTCGGAATTCGATGCAATGGTCGCCGCCGGTGCCTTCGTCGAATGGGCGCACGTGCACGGGCAGCGCTACGGCACCTCGAAGAAGGCCATCGAGGACCGCATCGCCAAAGGCGCGGACGTCATCCTGGAGATCGATTTCCAGGGCGCGACCCAGATCCGCAAGACCTTCGCCAACGCGGTGACGATCTTCATCCTGCCGCCGAGCTGGGAAGAGCTGCGATCCCGGCTCGAGCGGCGCGGCGAGGACAGCGCGGAGGTCATCGAGCTGCGGCTGCAGAACGCCGCGGAAGAGATGGCACGCGCCAACGAATTCGACTTCGTTATAATCAACGAGTTATTTGAGCGCGCACTTTTCGACCTGAAGGCGATCGTCCACGCTCAGCGGCTCCGGTACTCCGCACAGCGCCGGGCGCGTGCCGACACCTTCGCCGCACTGAACATTCCCTGATCGACCCCTCCCGCCGTAAGCCGAAAGACCACCATGGCCCGTATCACCGTCGAAGATTGCCTGCAGAAGATCCCGAACCGCTTCGAGCTCGTGCTGGCCGCCACCTACCGTGCGCGCATGCTGAGCCAGGGCCACGCGCCGAAGATCGAGAGCAAGAACAAGCCGGGCGTCACGGCCCTGCGGGAGATCGCGGAAGGCAAGATCGGCCTTGAAATGCTCAAGAAGGTCCCCGGTTGAGCTGACGCACACCTGCAACAAAGAAGCACCGCGACGCGGTGCTTTTTTGTTGCACAAACACATCGAGCCGGCCGCCAAGCTAAAGTGACAAGCATGAGCGCGGTTGTCAAGTCCCAGTCCGGTGCCCCCAAGGGCACGCCCCGGCCCAGTCCGGCGGCGCTGAACGCAGCAGCCGCCAGCTTTGCCGCGCTGACGGACCGCCTCGACTATCTGAGCGCCGAGGATGTGGAGCAGGTGCGCCGCGCCTACCGCTTCGCCGACGAGGCTCACCTGGGCCAGCTGCGCAACAGCGGAGAGCCCTACATCACCCACCCCATCGCCGTGGCCGCGCAGTGCGCGGAGTGGAAGCTCGACGCGCAGGCGCTCATGGCTGCCCTGCTGCACGATGCGATCGAGGATTGCGGCGTCACCAAATCGGAGCTGATCGAGCGCTTCGGCGCACCGGTGGCGGAACTGGTCGACGGCCTCACCAAGCTGGACAAGCTGCGCTTCAACACGCGCGAGGAGAACCAGGCCGAGTCCTTTCGCAAGATGCTGCTGGCGATGGCGCGCGACGTGCGGGTCATCTTGGTCAAGCTGGCGGACCGCACCCACAACATGCGCACGCTCGAAGATGCGCCGCGCGAGAAGTGGGCCCGCATCTCGCGCGAAACCCTCGAAATCTACGCACCGATCGCGCATCGGCTGGGGCTCAACCAGACTTACCGCGAGCTGCAGGACCTGTCCTTCCGCCACCTGCGGCCCTGGCGTTACGCGATCCTCGCCAAGGCCGTTGCCAAGGCCCGCGGCCGGCGCCGCGACCTGATCCAGAAGGTGCAACAGGAACTGGAGACCGCATTCGCCGGGGCCAACATGAGCGTGCGCATCGCGGGCCGCGAGAAAACGCTCTATTCCATCTACCGCAAGATGGAAGAAAAGCACCTGAGCTTCGCCCAGGTGACCGACATCTACGGCTTCCGCCTCATCGTGCCGACGGTGATCGCCTGCTACACCGGCCTGGGCATCCTGCACCAGATGTACAAGCCCCTGCCGGGCAAGTTCAAGGACCACATCGCGATCGCCAAGCTCAACGGCTACCAGTCGCTGCACACCACGCTGGTGGGGCCGGCCGGCGTGAGCGTCGAGTTTCAGCTGCGCACCGAGGCCATGCACGTGGTCGCCGAGTCCGGCGTGGCCGCCCACTGGCTCTACAAGGCGGCCGAACCCAGCGCGGCAACCGGCGACCGGCTGGGCACCAAGTGGCTGCAGTCCCTGCTCGACATCCAGGACGAGACGCGCGACGCGGCCGAGTTCTGGGACCACGTCAAGGTCGACCTCTTCCCGGATGCGGTCTACGTGTTCACGCCCAAGAGCCAGATCCTGGCACTGCCGCGCGGCGCGACGGTGGTCGATTTCGCCTATGCCATCCACAGCAACATCGGCGATCACACCTCGGCTGCGCGCATCAACGGCGACCAGGTCCCCTTGCGCACCGAACTCAAGAACGGCGATGTGGTGGAGGTCATCACGGCGCCGGTGTCGACGCCCAATCCGGCCTGGCTGGGCTTCGTGCGCACCGGCCGTGCGCGCTCGAAGATCCGCCACTATCTCAAGACCCTCGCGCATGCCGAGTCGGAAGGCCTGGGCGAAAAGCTGCTGGCGCAGGCGCTGCGCGCCGAGGGCCTCGGCAACCTGCCGGAAGACAACGAGGAGCACCAGCAGATCTGGGAAAAGCTGCTGCGCTTCACCGGCAATCGCAGCCGCTCCGAACTGCTGACCGACATCGGCCTGGGCAAGCGCATCGCGACCATCGTTGCCAAGCGGCTGATGGCGCTGCTGGCGGAACGCGGCGAGAAGCCCGATGCGCTGATGCTGAGCCGCGAGCGCTTCACCGCGCACGAGGCCGTCTCGCAAGGTGCCGTCACGCTGGACGGCAGCGAGAACTCCTCGGTACGCTTCGCGCTGTGCTGCCGGCCCATTCCCGACGACCCGATCGTGGGCTATCTCGGACACGGCGAAGGCCTGGTGGTGCACACCGAGGCCTGCGGCGTCGGCCAGCGCCTGCGGCACAAGGACAGCGAACGCTTCTTCGCCGTCGAATGGGCGGACGAGCCGGTGCGCCCCTTCGAGACCGGCGTCGTGATCACCGTGCGCAACGACAAGGGCGTGCTGGCACGCGTCGCCGCCACGCTGGCGGATGCCGAAGCCGACATCACCCACGTCGAGATGGCCGATGAGACGCCGCAGGACTCCACCGACCTGCGCTTCGTGATCGCGGTGCGCGACCGCACCCACCTCGAGGCCGTCCTGCGGGCGGCGCGGCGCACCCCATCGGTACTCGCCGCCGCGCGGACGGTTCCCGCGCCCTGAGCTTCAGCTCGCCGCGGGCGCCGGCGGCGGATAGCTCACCGACAACACCTCGATCTCGTGCACGCCCCCGGGCGTTGCCAGCTTGACCACCTCGCCTTCGCGCGCCTTGAGCAGGGCCCGGGCGATCGGGGAGATCCAGCTCACCTGGCCTTGTGCGCTCTCGGCCTCGTCGATGCCCAGGATGGTCAGCTCACGCTCGTTGCCGGTCTCGTCTGCGTAGCGGACGGTGGCACCGAAGAAGATCTGGTCGCGGCCATGGTGGACCGAAGGGTCCGTCACCTCGGCCACCTCGAGCCGTTTGGTCAGAAAGCGGATTCGCCGGTCGATCTCGCGCAAGCGCTTCTTGCCGTAAAGGTAGTCGCCGTTCTCGGACCGGTCGCCGTTCTTGGCCGCCCAGTGAACCGCCTCGACGACCTTGGGCCGCTCGACGTCCATCAATTCGAGCAGCTCGTCGCGAAGGCGCGCATAGCCCTGCGGCGTGATGTAGTTCTTGCTCCCGGCGGGCAGCGGCGGAATGCCGGCGGTGCCGTCGTCGTCGTCGTCCGAGTCGCTCTCTTTGGTGAATGCCTTGCTCATGGCCTGAAGCTGAGTTCCCGCAAGAGCACGACATTACACGAGTTGCCAAAGGTCCATCGATCTGCAAACCAAGAACTCTTGGCGATCCTCGATCGCTCCGGGTCGATGCCCGAAACCTGCACCGCCAGCGCCGTCCTCACTGCACGAACATCAGCGCCAGCCGCTGCGCATCGTGCTCGGCGTCGCCCAGCGCGTCGTCGGGCGTCGCGCGCAGTTCGGTGCACACATGGACGACGCGCTCTTCCGATGCCTCTCGGATCTTCACCACGCCCGACCAGCCGCGCGGGTGCCGCTGGCAGTCCAGCAGCATGGTCTGGCCGTGCGCCTGTGCGAAGACGGACAGGCGCTGGCGCCGTCCCGGGGACCGGCGCCAGATGCGGATGCAGGAGCTCAACAGGGTCGTGAACATGAGCAGGCTCGGAGGAAGGCGGGTCAGGTCATTGAACGTCCGCACCGCGCCGGGCGGAAGTGGCGAAAGTCACGCCACGCGCCCGGAATGCAGGCAAGCGCGCAAAGCGTGCAAAAGCGCACGGCCTCCAGTGGCCTGCCTGCGACATATCCACTGCCCGCGAGCGCGCCGTGATTCGCAGGCAGCGCGGGGGCATCTGTCCAACGGCCGATTGCGCATTCCGCCGGATGCGGCGCAAGATGCGCGGGTCGTCAGTCGCTGGCGGTCGCAGGCCGATGCGTCCGCTTTTCCGTGAAAGAAGAACCGTAGAACCGGAGGCACTCATGACCGAAGAGGAGAGCAACAACGTGGCGCTGCTCAAGAAGGGCTATGCGCTGTGGAACCAGTCCAAGGCCGACTGCGAGGGCGTCTCCTGCTGGATGGCGCTGCTCTCGGACGACGTGCAGTGGCGCTCGCTGGCCGCAGGCGCTGCCGGCATGGAATTCACCCGGGCCTGCCGCTCGAAGGACGAAGTGCAAAACTATTTCCAGGAGCTGGGCAAGGACTGGGAACTGCTCAGCTACGACGCGAACGAGTTCATCGCCCAGGGCGATCGCGTCGTGATGCTGGGCAGCTGCGAATGGAAGCACCGCGGCACCGGCAAGATCGTGAAGTCGCCCAAGGCCGACGTGCATCGCCTTCGCGATGGCAAGGTCGTGGACTTCATGGAGTTCTACGACACCGCGGGCGCGCTCGCGGCGGCCGGGTAGCGGCACCTGGCGCGGGCGCTGCCAGGTCCCGCCCACCGGCGTTCGGGCGCGGAGCCGCCGGCAGGCGAAAACTTGACGATCACGGGGTGGCCGTCCTCGCGGATGGTGCAGAACTTGGGCTGCTCGCCGCCCGCGGAAGACCCGGGCAGCGCACCATGCATCGGGCCTCGGCCGGCTCGGCATCGCTGCCGGCAGCCATTCGCTTGGCTCAACGCCGTGGCACGCGCTCGCCATCCGCCAGCACCCGCTGCGTCGGAAACAGCGACCACCCCCAGCGCTGCTGCGCATACCCCCACAGGCCCTGCTTGAAGAAGATCGTCACCACGATCGCCAGCAGTCCCAGTCCCAGCAGGTACCAGGTCCCATAGTCGCTCAAGAACTTGTTGAGCGCCCAGAAGATCAGTGCCCCCACCAGCGGCCCCTCGATGCGCCCGATGCCGCCGATCACCACCATGAAGATTGCGAAGGCCGTCCAGTTCACGCTGAAGGCGGCGTCCGGGCTGATGCGCAGGTTGCCGACGAAATAGAGGGCCCCCGCCAGGCCTGCGCCGAAGGCCGCCACCACATACACGGCGAGCTTCATGCGCACCACCGGGATGCCCTGCGACTCGGCCGCGACCTCGTTGTCGCGAATCGCGAGCAAAGCCAGGCCGCGCTTGCTGCGCAGGAACAAATAGACCAGCGCGATGGCAGCCACCACGCAAGCCAGCGCCATCCAGTAGGTCACGCTCTCGCGCGTCGCACGCTCGATGCCGCGCAGCGCGGTCAGCGTGGTGCCGGAGCCGCCGCCCACCGCAGAGACGTTCGCGAAGCTGAGGCGGAACACCTCCGCGATGACCCAGGTGCCGATGGCAAAGTAGCCGCCCGAGAGCCGGAAGGCGACGAAGGACACCGGCACCGCGATCGCTGCGGCCGCCAGCGCGCCCAGCGGAATCGCGATGAAGGGATTCACGCCCGCGAAGTTGCCCAGCATGAGCATCACGTAGCCGCCGAAGCCGAAGAAGGCCTGCTGCCCGATGCTGACCATGCCGCCGTAGCCGGCGAGCAGGTTCCACATGATCGCGAAGATGAGGTAGCAGGCGATCTCGACGAACTCCCGCATCCAGCTCGACTCGCCCCAGAAGGGCAGCGTGGCGGCGAGCACGGCCAGCGCGACGGCCACGCCGAGCGCGGCCCGGCTGGCAACGGTGCTGCGCACCACGTCGAAGGCCGCAGGCGTGGTGCTCGCGGCGAGGGGTGGGTTGCGGGTCATCGGAGTACCTTCGCTTTCGGCTGCGGATTTGACTTGGGAACGGGCGGGCGGCTCATCGCCTCAGCCTCGCGTCTTGGGGAACAGCCCCTGCGGCCGGAGCACCAGCACGATCAGGAACACGATGTGGCCGACCCAGATGCCCCAGCCCGGATCGAGCCGGAAGCCGATCTGCTGCGTGATGCCGAGGATCATTGCGCCCGCCAGCGTGCCCCAGAAGGAGCCCATGCCGCCGATGATCACGGCCTCGAAGGCGAACAGCAGCAGCAGCGGCCCGTCCGAGGGCGAGACCGTCGTGCGCATGCCCTGCAGCGCGCCGGCCACGGCGATCAGCACGAAGGCGATGGCGGTGGCGAAGGCGTAGACCTTCTTCGCATCCAGTCCCATGAGCTCGGCGATCTCGCGATCGTCCGACACGGCGCGGAAGGAGCGGCCCAGCGCGGTGCGTGCGAACAGCCATTGCAGCCCGGCGGTGGCGGCGACCGCGATGGCGAGAATCACCAGCGGCAGCACGCCCAGCGAGAGCGATTCGCCGAGGGCGAGGCCCTGCGTGTTGAGGCCGCCGGTCTCGATCGATCGCGGGTCGGCCGAGAACAGCTCCAGCAGCAGGTTCTGAATCACGATCGAAAGTCCGAAGGTCACGACCAGCGAGGGCAGCGGGTCCTTGCCCAGCGTGCCGTTGAGCACGTAGCGCTGCAGCGCGTAGCCGAAGCCGAACGCCAGGGGCAGCACGGCCAGTGCGACGGCGAAGGGCGCGCCGCCCGCCAGCGCGGTGCCGGCGACCACCGCGAAGGCGCCGAGGATGATGAAGTCGCCCTGCGCGGTGTTGGTGAGGCGCATGACGCCGAACATCAGCGACTGGCCCAGCGCGAAGAGCGTGTAGAGGCCGCCGAGGAGGATGCCTTGGAGGAAGATTTCGATCATGGTGTGGCGGGGCTCCGTCTTCGTTCCTAGATGCCGAAGTAGGCCTGCGAGATCTGCTCGCGCGAAAGCGCGTCGGAGCGGCCGGCGAGCGAGACGCGGCCCTCCTGCAGGCAGTAGATGCGCTGCGACACGCGCTGGGCCATGGTCAGGTCCTGCTCGACGATCACCACCGTCATGCCCTCGCCGGTGATGGCGGGCATCGCAGCGTAGATCTCGCGGATCACGATCGGCGCCAGGCCGAGCGAGAGCTCGTCGCACAGGAGCAGCTCGGGGTTGCTCATCAGCGCGCGGCCCAGCGCCACCATCTGCTGCTGGCCGCCCGACAGCTCGGTGCCCGGGTTGTGGCGCTTCTCGGCCAGGATGGGAAAGAGGCCGTAGAGGCGCTGCAGGTTCCATGGACCCTTGCGGCCGGCCAGGCCGCCGATCAGCAGGTTCTCCTCGACGCTCAGGCTGGGGAAGAGACGGCGGCCCTCGGGCACCATCGCGAGGCCGCGCTTGACGATCTCGCCGGGTGGCAGGCCGCCGATGGCCTCGCCCTTGAAGCGCACCGCCTCGCGCGGGGTGCGCACCAGGCCCGTGAGGCACTTGAGCAGCGTGGACTTGCCCGCACCATTGGCGCCGATGATCGCGACCAGCTCGCCCTGGGCGAGGGAAAGGTCGATGCCGAAGAGGGCCTGGGCATCGCCGTAGAAGGCCTGGAGGCCATGGGCTTCGAGCAGCGCGCTCATCATGCTTCCATCCCCATGTACACACGGCGCACCTCGGAGTCGCCCATCACTGCACGCGGCTCCCCCTCCGCCAGCTTCTGCCCGAAGTTGATGACGAACAGCCGATCGGCCAGCGACAGCAGCGCATGCACCACATGCTCGATCCAGATCATGGTCACCCCGCGCGCCTTGATGCGCTTCAACTCCTCCACCAGCAGGCGGGCCTCGGGCTCGGTCAGCCCGCCCGCGATCTCGTCGAGCAGCAGCAGCCTGGGGCGCGTCGCGAGCGCGCGTGCCAGCTCCAGCCGCTTGCGGTCCAGCAGCGTGAGCCCGCCGGCCGGCCTGTTGGCGTGCGCCATCAGCCCGGTCTCGGCCAGGACCTCGTGCGCTGTCTTCCAGGCCTCGCGCTCGGGCTGGCCGCCGCCGAAGCAGGCGGCCGTAACCAGGTTCTCGAACACGCTCATGTTGCCGAAGGGCTGCGGCACCTGGTAGCTGCGGCCGATGCCGGCATGGCAGCGCTGGTGCGGCTTGAGGGCGGTCACGTCGCGCCCCTCGTACTCGACGCGGCCGGCATCGACGCGCACGTCGCCCGAGATCAGGTTGAACAACGTGGTCTTGCCCGCGCCATTGGGCCCGAGGATGCCCAGGGTTTCGCCCTCGGCCACCGCGAGCGTGATGTCGTCGGTGACCTTGAGCGCGCCGTAGGACTTGCGAACGCCATGCAGCGCAAGGAGCGTCATGACAGCAGCTGCAGCGTGCCCGTGGCCGGGATGTTCCTTGCGGCCTCGTTGTTGACGATGCTCAGCTCGACCTTGTACTTCTGGCCCTTGTTCCACTGGCCCAGCACCAGGGGCGTCTTGCTCACGTTCTTGAATGGCCCCTGCCCGCCCCACTTCACCGGGCCGACCACCGTGTCGAGCGAAGTCGCCGCGACGGCGTCGCGCACGTCGCCGGCCTTGGTCGACTTGGCGCGCGAGAGCGCGTTCGAGGCGACCTCGAACAAGGCATGCGCAAAGCCGATCGGCTGCGTCCACTGCTTCTTCGCGCCGGCCTCGTAGGCCTCGGCCAGCGACTTCGCGCTCTGCTTCGTCAGGCTCGACGTGAAGGGATGAGAAGGGCTCCACCACACCTCCGTCGACAAGCCATGGCCCAGCTCGCCCAGCGCCTCGATCGCGCCCGGGAACAGCAGCGCCTTCCCCAGCGTGACGACCTTGGGCTTGAAGCCCTGCTGCCGCGCCTGCGTGAGAAAAGTCTTGGCATCGGGCGGGATCACCACGCCGGTCACGATCTCGACGTTGTCGCGCTTGAAGGCGGCGATCTGCGCGCTGAAATCCTGCGTGCCGTTCTGGAACCGGCCGGGGTCGGTGAGCGTGAAGCCCATCTGCGACAGCGGCTTCGGAAAGCCGAGCTCCTTGTCGCCCCAGGCGTTGCCGTCGCCGTCATTGGGGAAGAGCCCGCCCACCTTCTTGTTGGTGCTGACGGTCTTCCAACCGTTGGTGAAATTGGCGATGACGTCCTCGAGTCCCCAGAACAGGTGGTAGGTCCAGGCGAAGCCCTTGGCCGGATCGCCCTTGCGGCCGAAGAACCAGGGCTGCCAGGGCACCACGCTGGAGACGCAGGGCACCTCGTTCAGCTCGCAGGCGTCGCTCACCGGGTTGGCGGTCTCGGGCGTGCCGGCGGTGAGCACCAGCGCGACCTTGTCCTTGAGGATCAGGTCGTTGGCGACCTCGCCCGCGCGGTTGGGATTGGACTGGCTGTCCTTGAGCACGATCTGCACCGCGTACTTCTTCCCGCCGACGGCGATCCCGTCCTTGAAGGCGGTCTTCATCTGGTCGATGACCCACTTGTCGGCCTCGCCGAAGGGCGCCAGCGGGCCGGTCTGCGGCGAGACATAGCCGATCTTGAGCGTGTCGGCGGCGAACACCAGCGGCGCTGCCCCGCCGGCGGCCAGGGCGGCCGCGGCCTGGGTGAACTGTCTGCGATTGAGGGTCATGGTGGTCTCCTTCGTCGTTCTCTTCTTGCACAAACCAGTGATGGCGTCAGGCGGGCGGCGCGCCCTCGTAGGCGCGCTGCAGCAGCGCGCGGATGGCGCCGCGCTCCGCCGGGCCGAAAGGCCGCGGATTCCAGTAGGGGTTGCTCACCGCCAGATCGGCGGCGCGGTCCAGGTCGGCCTCCTGCATGCCAATGTCCTTCAGCGCGGTCGGCGCGCCGTTGTCGCGCGCCAGCGCCTGCAGGCCTTGCGCGGCGTCGGACGTGCCCAGCGCTCTCGCGATGCGCTGCATCGCACCCGGCGCCGCCTCGGCATTGAAGGCGATCGCATGCGGCAGCACCACCGCGTGCACCTCCGCATGCGGCAGGTTGAAGCTGCCGCCCAGCGTGTGGCACAGCTTGTGGTGCAGCGCCATGCCCACGTTGCCCAGCACGCTGCCGCACAGCCAGGCGCCGTAGAGGGCATCGGACCTCGCCTCGATGTCCTCGGGGCTGCGCCGGATCGCCGGCAGCGCCCGCGCGATGGCGGCGATGCCTTCCTCGGCCATCAGGTCCATCACCGGGTTGCTGTCCTGCGCATACAGGCCCTCGGCCGCATGGGCGATGGCGTTGATGCCGCTGGTCACGCTCAGGCCCACCGGCAGGCTGCGCGAGAGCTCGGGGTCGTAGATCACGGTGCGCGGCAGCACCCGGAAGTCCTTGCCGGTCTTCTTGAGGCCGGCTTCGGTCAGGCCGTAGATGGGCGTCATCTCGCTGCCGGCGTAGGTGGTGGGAATGGCCACGATGGGCAGGCCCGCCTCCAGCGCGATGGCCTTGCCCAGGCCGGTGGTGGAGCCGCCGCCGATGGCCACGGCGCAGTCGGCGTCGAGCTTGCGTGCGGCTTCACGGGCCGCGCGGGCGGTCTCGATGGGCACATGCATGACGGCCCGGTCGAAGATGCCGGCGGCCTGCGGGCCGAGCAGCGCGGCCACGCGCTCGGCCTGGCCGCGCTGCTCGGGCGTCGAGAGCACCAGGGCGCGCCGCGCGCCCAGCGCCTCGATCTCGCGGCCCAGGCGGGCCAGGCTGCCGGCGCCGAAGACCACGCGCTGCGGCTGGCTGGTGTAGATGAAGTCGCGCATGGGGATCGATCAGCGCACGAAGTGCGGCGGGATCTGCGCGTCGACATTGACCCACACGCTCTTGACCTGGGTGTACTCGCGCATCGCGTCGAAGCCCATCTCGCGGCCGTAGCCGCTCTGGCCCACGCCGCCGAAGGGCGAGCCCGGATTCACGCGCTTGTAGCTGTTGATCCAGACCATGCCGGCATGCAGATCGCGTGCGACACGATGGGCGCGCTGGAGGTTGGTCGTCCACAGGCCGCTGCCGAGGCCGTAGTCGGTGCCGTTGGCGATGCGCAGGGCCTCCTCGTCGTCCCTGAAGGTGAGCACCGTGACGAAGGGGCCGAAGACTTCCTCCTGCGCCACGCGGTCGCGGAAGGAGCTCGCGCGCACGACCGTCGGCTCGACATAGCAGCCCCGCGCCAACTCGCCTGCGGGCGACTTGCCGCCCGCGAGCACCTCCCCGCCCTCCCCCTTCGCGACCTCGACGTAGCTCAGCACGCGCTCGCGATGCTGGGCGCTGGTGAGCGGGCCCATCTCGGTGGCCTCGTCGAGCGGATTGCCGAGCCTGATCGATTGCGCCAGAGGGATGAACCGATCGAGGAAGGCATCGGCGATCCTCTCGTGCAGCATCAGCCGCGAGCCCGCGATGCAGGCCTGCCCCTGGTTGTGGAAGATCGCCCAGGCGCTGCCGTTGATGGCGGCCTGCAGGTTGGCGTCCTCGAACACGATGTTGGGGCCCTTGCCGCCAAGCTCCAGCTGCACCTTCTTGAGGTTGCCGGCACTGGCCGCGACGATGCGCCTGCCGGTCGCGGTGCTGCCGGTGAAGGCGATCTTGGCGATCTCCGGATGCTCGGCGATGTACTGCCCCGCGACGCCGCCCAGCCCCGGCACCATGTTGACCACGCCCGCGGGCATGCCGGCCTCGGCCATCAGCTCGACGATCTTGAGCGAGCTGAGCGGCGTGATCTCGGCCGGCTTCATCACGATGCAGTTGCCGGCCGCGAGCGCGGGCGCCATCTTCCAGCTGGTGAACATCAGCGGGAAGTTCCACGGCACCACCTGGCCCACGATGCCGACCGGCTCGCGCAGCGTGTAGTTGAGGAAGCCGGCCTCGACCGGAATGGTCTCGCCCTGGAACTTGTCGGCCATGCCGCCGAAATAGCGAAAGCATGCCGCCGTGCGCGGCACGTCGAGGCGGCGCGAATCGCGCAGCGGATGGCCGGTGTCCAGCGACTCGAGGCGCGCGAGCTCCTCGGCATTGGCCTCGATCAGGTCGGCGAGCTTCAGCAGGATGCGGCCGCGGTCCGCCGCGGCCATGCGGCTCCAGGCCGGAAAGGCGCGCCCGGCGGCGGCCACCGCCTTGTCGACATCGGCCTTGCCCGCCAGCGCCACCTCGGCAATGGTCGAGTTGTCGTGCGGGTTGAGCGTGGCGAGCGTCTCGCCGGACTCGGCATCGACGAAGCGGCCGTCGATGAAGAGCTGGTGACGGATCGGCGTCTTGAGGCCGGCGGCCTGCTGGATGGCTGCGAGGTTCATGATGGTTCAGTTGTCGGTGCCTCGCCCGGCCAGCCAGGGATAGCGTGCCGTGTCCTTGCCGGCGTAGTCGGGGTCGAGGTAGATGAAGCAGCGCTGGATCAGGAAGTCGCGCACCTCGAACACATCGCACCAGCGGCCGGCACCCCACTCCGGCACGCCGGCGCGCCAGGGGCCGTCGGCATGCTCGCCGTGGCTCGTGCCTTCGCAGGCGAACAGGTCGGTGCCGGTGAAGATCCAGTTGAAGCCGGCGTAGTCGTGGCGAATGGACTTGCCGCGGCTGCCCACCTCGCCGAAGAGCTTGCCGATCTCGTCCTTGCCGTTGGCCAGCCCCCACTTGGGGAAGTAGACCTGCGCATCGCCGGCGAACAGGTCGAGGATGGAGCCGCCGGTGGAGGTGATGCCGCCGTTGTCGTAGGCCTTGAGGTATTCGAGGGCCACCGACTTGCGTTGCTCGTCGGTCATGGATTGACGGGTGATGGCCATGGTGGGTCTCCTTCTTTCACTTGAGTGACTGCATGTACTCGATGAGCGCGGCGCGCTTCTTCGGGTCGTCCTGGAAATAGGCCATCGTGCTGCCGGGCGCGACGGCCTGGGTGTCGGCAAGCCACTTGTCGAGCAGCGCGCGGTCCCAGGTCTTGCCTTTCATCGCGTCGAGGTACTGCTTCGAGTAGCTGAAGCCGGGGCTGCCCGCGGCGGGCTTGCCGAGCAGGCCGTGGAGATTGGGGCCCACGCCGTTCGGCTCGCCCTTGCCGAAGCTGTGGCACTGGATGCAGGCGTTCTGGGCCAGGCGCTGGCCCGGCGATTGCGCGTGAGCCGGATTCGCGGCGGCCACGAGGAGCGCGGCGATCGGGAGCAGCAGCGCCGATTTCATGCGGCACTCCTGCCTTCGGCATGGGCCGCATTCGCCGCCCGGTAGGCGAAGGCGATGATCGGCCCCAGCGTCGCGCCACCCGCCCAGTAGGCGCGCCCCGAGGCAGACGCCACGCAGTTGCCGACGCCGTACAGGCCGGGGATGGGCTGGTCGCGAGCGTCGAGCACGCGGCCGCTGGGATCGGTCTTCGGGCCGCCCTTGGTGTCGAGCGTGCCGGCCACCACCAGCGCCGCGTAGTAGGGGCCGGTTTCGGCCAGCGGCCACATCGTGGGATTGCTGCGGCCGGGTTCGGCCTTCACGTCGCCGTTGAAGAGCTGTTCCACCACCCGCTCGCCGCGGTGGAAGTCCAGGTCCTTGCCGGTCTTGGCGAATTGGTTGAAGCGCGCGATGGCGGCCTGCAGATTGGGCAGGAACTCGGGCGCCAGCCGGGCGCCGCCGATGGCGCTCGCGTACTTGACGAAGCGTTCGTCGATGGCGCGCGCCAGCTCGGCCAGCGTGGCGCCCTTGATCACATGGCGGTCGTCGGTGCCGGGCGGCACGATCAGCCGCCCATACTCGGCGCTGGCCGAATGCTGCTGCGAGCGCTGGTCCCAGATCGCGATGCGCACGAGGTTCGGGTACTCGGCCTTGGCGCCGTCCCATTCGAAGAAGGTCTGGGCCAGCTCGTTGTACTGCAGCTTCTCGTTGACGTTGCGATGTCCGTACTTGTTGACGAAGAGCATCGAGTCGCCGGCCACCGAGAACATGCCGGAGATGGAGCCGTCCTTCGCGATCGCCTTTTCCAGCGGGATCGGGCAGGTCCAGGCGTAGTTCATGTTGCGCAGCTGCGCACCCAGCGCGCCGGCGATCGGCACGAAATCGCCTTCGTTGCTCGGGGCCGCGCAGCCGCCGAAGATGGGGCCGTTGAGGAAGTTCTTGCGCAACTCCACGTTGTGGGTGAAGCCGCCGGTGGCGAAGATCACGGCCTTGCGGGCGCGCAGGCGCACGGTGGCGTCGAGTTCGTCCCTGGCCTCGACGCCGATCACGCGGCCGCTCTTGTCCTGGAGGAGCTTGGTGACGCGCATGCCGGTACGTATCGGGATGCCCTCCTGCCTTGCCTTGGTGGACAGGGTGCGCACCGCCACCAGGCCACCGTCGGACATGCTGGGGATCGCCTCCTTGGGCACCAGCACACGGCCCTTGGGCGCCTTGTCCTCGGGCAGCTCGGCGAAGTAGTCGGGTACGTCGGCCACGTGGCGGTAAGGCAGTGCGCCCTTGGCCGCCAGCAGCTCGGCTGCGGGCGAGGCGCTGTCGTAGAAGGCGGAGCACATGTCGTACTCCCACTGGCTGAAGCCGTAGCGCGGGTGGCTGGGGTCGTAACCCTGCGGGTTCGACAGCCGCGCGACGTACTTCAGGAAGTCGGGCTTGGGGTCGGCGATACCGGCCTTCTTCATGGCCTCGTTGTTCGGCACCCAGTACCAGAAGGCGGCCTTGGCGGTGGTGCCGCCGATGCTGCCGGCCTTCTCCAGGATGACGGCGCTGTTGCCCTGCCAGCGCGCGAACAGCGCCGAGGCCAGGCCGCCGCAGCCGCTGCCGGCGACCACGATGTCGTAGGTGGCGTCGAATGCCGGTGCCGTTGCCGCGTCGGCCTCTTGCGTCGCGAGCCCCAGGGTTGCCGCCGCGACGGCTGCCGAGCCGGCGCCGGCTTGCTGCATGAATCGCCGGCGCGAAGCTGCGCCGGCATCGGACCGGATGCGGTCTGCCATTTGTTGTCTCCTCTGGAAAGAAGCGAAGCTCGGAAGGACGCGCCGCAAGTGCGGCGCGTTATCGCCTGTTTAGAAGCTCACCGGGATCTCGGGGCTCTCGCCCTTCTGGATCTCGTAGACCAGGCTCGGCGAGCCGTTCTCCCACACCAGCAGCATCGAGCGCTTGGGGCTGAAGCCCTGATGCCGGCAGTAGGCAGGCATGGCGGCCATGTCGCCGGCCTTCATGATCACGCGGGCCATCGGCCGGCCGGTGTTCTTGTCGCCGCAGTCCCAATGGATCTCGTCGGTCATCTGGAAGAACCACTCGACGCGGTCGTTGCCGTGGATGATCGGCAGGATGTGCTCTTCGGTGGTCGGGCACATGAAGCTGTGCTTGACGACCGAGGTGAAGCTCGGGTTCCACGTCACCTGCGAGCGGCTCAGGAAGCCGAAGAGGTTGAAGGCATGGACCTCGTTCTCGAAGCCGGGCTCGGGATGCAGCTCGGGCTGGCCCTGCGGCACGTCGGCGAAGGCGCGGTTGACCGGGGCGCCGGTGTCGTCGCTGCGCAGCCGGAGGTCGTCCTTCAGGCCGACGCAGCGCTTGGCGAGCTCGCGGGCCCGCGTGATCTTGGCGGTGTTGTTGCCCTTCTTGCGGCCATAGGGCGAGCCGGTTTCCTGCGGCGCGCTGAAGGGGTCGAAGCTCTCGTTGGTCCAGTCGTCGAGCATGGCCTCGAAGGTGGCGCGGATCTGGGCGGTGGGAAAGTTCTCCAGCAGGTCGATGCCCGCTTCCTTCATGGTGCCGTTGTAGCTGCCGGCGTAGAGGTCCACCGACTGGTAGTGGTTGACGGTGCCGACCACGTCGTCGAAGTTGACCCAGCCGTAGAAGAAGCCCCAGGCGACGTCGCGCATCAGGGCGCGCAGGTAGTTGCCGACGTCCAGCGTGTGGCTCATCGGGCGCCCGTCGCGGGTCTTCCAGGTGATGTGGGCGAAGTACTCGTCGCGGTGGAAGCCGAAGCTGCCGAGCTCGAAGTCCTTGTAGCCGAGCGTGGCGTCCGGCCGGGACGCGATGACCTTGGCGAGTTCTGCGGGTGCGTTCATGGCTTGTCTCCTCTGGGTATGGGTGGGGCTCAGTGGGTCTGGCAGATGTCGGCCCATTTCTCGACGGAGAGTTCGCCCTTGCACGTTTGCAGCACGATCACGCCGGGCTCGCCGGGCGCGCGGAACTGGTAAGCGGTGTTCTTCGGCAGCAGGCCCTGGTGGCCGCGCGTGAGCTTCATCCAGCCCATCTTCCGGCCCTTGGGTTCGCCCTTCACGAAGACGGCGCCGTTTTTCTCTGCGTCGCCGACCGTCTGGGAATCATCGAGCTTGACGAGGTGCACCTCGACCTCGCCGTCCATCACCAGCGCGAACTCGTCATGCGCGCAGGTGTACCAAGGCGAGCTGCCCTCGGCGCGCAGGGTCTCGAGCACGTAGATCTGGTTCTGGCCGAACACGACCTTTTCATAGGGCTTGCTCTTGCTGGCGATGTCGAAGCAGTTGGACATCGCGTAGTGCTTGACATCGTCGGCGATGGGCTCGACGTGCCCCTTCTCGTAACTCTTGAGCGATCCGAAGCGGGTCTGGTAAGCGGTGGCGGTCATGGGCTTGTCTCCTGGGTCGGCCTTGCAGCGGTGCTGCGATGGAACGAACTGTAGGAAGCCGGGAGCGCCTTCGGTAGGGATCAAAAGCGGGCCGCATTGTTCGCAGAACGCGGTCAATCGGCAGGGTTTTCCCGGTAGACCCTAGACCTCGGCCACCAATTCGGCCGGCAACAACCCGCGCTCGATCATCTCGGCATCCCAGGGCGCCACCCGCGTGAAAGCCGCCGTGATGTGCTCGATGAAGAGCTTGAGCTTGAAGGCATTGCGCGAGGTGCCCGCATAGACCGCGTTGAGCGAGAACGACGACAGCTGGTGCTCAGGCAGCACCACCTTCAGCTGCCCGCGCAGGATGGGGTCGCCCGCCACCAGCGTCGGCAGGCACACGATGCCGGCATGCTCCAGCGCGTACTCGCGCAGCAGGTGGACGCTGTTGGTGAGCAGCGCGGCGGTCATGTAGATCGTCACCTGCTCGCTCTCGTGATGAAAGGTCCACCGGTCGCGGCTCGGGTAGCCGGAGTAGAGGCCCAGCCGGTGCTTGTGCAGCTCGCGCGGCGTCTGCGGCGTGCCGTTCGCGCGCAGGTACTCGGGCGTGGCGCAGAACACGCGGCGCACGGGGAACAGCGGGCGCGAGACCAGCTCGGTGGAGGCGGCCGGAAAGATCTGCAGCGCGCAATCCACCCCTGCCTTGACCGGATCGACCACCGTGTCGCTCACGATCAGCTCCAGGTGGATGTCGGGATAGCTGGCCTGGAAAGCGCGCAGCACCGACGCCAGATGGCCCAGCACGAAGCCGGTCAGCGCATGGATGCGCAGCGTGCCCGTGGGCCCGGCGCGGGCGCCGCGCATCTGGTCCATGACGTCGTTGGCCCGGCCCACGAGCTCGATGCAGTCGCGCAGGAAGGCCTGTCCGACATCGCTGAGCCGCACCACGCGCGTGCTGCGGTGGAAGAGCGGCGCGCCCACGTGCTCCTCCAGTTGCTTGACCCGGGTCGTGACCACCGACTTGGCCACGCGCATCTGCCGGGCCGCCTCGGCGAAGCTCTGCGTCTGCGCCACCCGGACGAATGTCTCGATGTTTTCCAGTCGGTCCATGGCTTCGCAATGTAGCGGCGGCACGGGGCATTTGCTCTTGGGGGCGGTGCTAACCTCTGGCCCATGTTCAATCCCACCCAGGAAGAAGTGCGCCGCTTCTTCTGCGACGTCTACGCCAAGAGCCGGCAGGGCCTGCCGATGGAAGCGCTGGAGATCATCGCCAGCCGATGGATCGACGAGCACCCCGAGTACCACGCCGACCTGGCCGATGCCGACGCGGCAGTGGCGCGCGTCTACGACGGCAAGGACGGACGCGAGAACCCCTTCCTGCATCTGTCGATGCACCTGTCGATCAGCGAGCAATGCTCCATCGACCAGCCGCGCGGCATCCGACAGGCGGTCGAGTTGCTGGCCGCACGCCGCGACTCGCTGCTGGAGGCGCACCACGAGGCCATGGAGTGCCTGGGGCAAATGATGTGGGAGAGCCAGCGCGCCGGCCGCCCGCCCGACGGCGAGGCCTACGTGGCCTGCGTTCAGCGGCGCGCCACGCGCGACTGATCCGCGCCGCTCTCGCGCAGCAGGGCGATCAGTGCATGGCGCGCGGCCGAGGGTTCGGCATCGCTGCGCAGCAGCAGGCCCACCGGCTCCTCGGTGCCCGCGGTGTCGACCGCCAGGCGCACCAGCTGTCCGCTGGCGAGGTCGTCGAGCGCGGCGCCGATGGGTGTGAACCACACGGCATCGGAGCGCAGCAGCAGCGCCCGCGCCACCGACAGGTCCAGCGTCTGCGTCCCATGCGCCGGCAGGCGCAGGCCGAGGCCCGACAGAAAGCTCTCGGTGTGGTGGCGCGGGATCGTGCTCTCGCTGTAGATCACCAGGGGATAGTTCAACACCTCCTGTACCGAGGGCGCAGCACCCGCCAGCGGATGGCCGGCGCGCGCGACCAGGGCCAACGGCTCGGTGTAGAGCAGTTCGAAGGTGAGGCCGGCCATCAGCTGCGGGTCGCTCATGCGGCCGGCCACCAGGTCCAGCTCGCCGGCACGCAGCGCATCGAGCAGGAGTGCGTTGGCACCGGTCTGCACCTGCACTTGCACCTGGGGCAAGCGCTCGCGCAGCGCGGCCAGCGCCGCCGGCAACAGGGAGGGTGCCACGCTGGGCAGCGCGCCGATGCGCAGGCGCTCCAGGCGCGCGCCGGCGACGGGCATCAGCGCCAGGGCGCTGGCGTCGAGGGCCTCCAGCACGCGCAGCGCATGCGCCAGCAGCTGCTCGCCGGCGACGGTGAAGCCTTGAATGCCGCGCCGCCCCGCCATGCCGCGCTCCACCAGCCGGGCGCCGGCCAGCGCCTCGAGCTCGGCCAGGGTCTTGGAGACCGCCGGCTGGCTCAAGGCGAGCCGCTCGGCCGCGCGGGCCAGATGGCGCTCCTGCGCCACCGCCACCAGGCAGCGCAGGTGCCTGAGCTGCACACCGCGCAGGAAGGCTTCGGACTTGGCGGCCATTCAATTACCAATACTTATAAAAAATAGCAAGAACGTCAATTTACATCAGCAATTCGCATGAATACAGTCGCCTCATCCCCCCACGAAACCGGAGACAAGTTCATGAGCTCTTCCTCGCAAGACGGCGCGCTGCCCACCCTGACGCCGCGCGACTGGCCCAGCCATCCCTCCTATCTCTACCCCGGCTACAAGTCGACCGCCAAGCGCGGGCCGACGCAGCCGCTGATCCCGCTGAAGGCTTCATTGGGCGAGCTGCGCCAGCCGGTGTACGGCCACAGCAGCATCGGCGAGCTGGACAACGACCTCACCCGCAACGCGCGCAAGAATGGCGAGCCGCTGGGCGAACGCATGATCCTCACCGGCCAGGTGCTCGACGAGCGCCGCCGGCCGGTGCGCAACACGCTGGTGGAGCTGTGGCAGGCCAACGCCTGCGGCCGCTATGTGCACAAGGTCGACCGGCACGATGCGCCGCTGGACCCCAACTTCCTGGGCGCCGGCCGCTGCCTCACCGACAACGAGGGCCGCTACCGCTTCCTCACCATCAAGCCGGGCGCCTACCCGTGGGGCAATCATCCCAACGCCTGGCGGCCGCAGCACATCCACCTGTCGCTTTTCGGCGAGCATTTTGCGAGCCGGCTGGTGACGCAGATGTACTTCCCCGGCGACCCGCTGCAGCAGTACGACCCGATGATCACGGGCACGCCGGAGAAGGTGCGCAACCGGCTGATCGCCGACTTCAGCCTGGACGTCACCGAAGAGGGCTACGCGCTCGGCTACGTGTTCGACATGGTGCTGCGCGGCGCCGACGAGACGCCTTTCGAAACCCGCTGAAGCACAGGAGACAACGCACCATGATGAGCGCACTCGAAACCAACTTCGGCCAGACCCCTTCGCAGACGGTCGGCCCCTACTTCGCCTACGGCCTCACGGCCACCCAGTACGGCTACGACTTCGACCAGCCCTTCGACGCCGTGCTCGCGCTGGACAACGCACGCGGTGAGCGCATCCGCATCGAGGGCCGGGTGATCGACGGCGACGGCAAGCCGATCGACGATGCGCTGGTCGAGATCAGCCAGCCGGACGGCACCGGCGCCTACCCGCAGTCGGTGGAAGAGGCGCAGGCCATCGGCTTCCGCGCTTTCGGCCGCGCGGGCACGGGCACCGATGCGCAGAAGCGCTTCGTGTTCCACACCGTCAAGCCCGGCGCCGAATCGGCTGGCGAGGCACCGCACGTCAACGTGATCGTGCTGATGCGCGGCATGCTGCTGCACGCCTTCACGCGCATCTACTTCAGCGACGAGGCGAAGGCGAATGCCGACGACAAGGTACTGGCCAGCGTGCCGGCCGAGCGGCGGCAGACGCTGATCGCGCAGCGCAGCGAGACGGGTGGGCAGGTCACGTACCGCTTCGACATCCACATGCAGGGTGCCCAGGAGACGGTGTTCTTCGACGTCTGAGGCGGCGCTCGAGCGGCGCACGACCCGATGCAAAAAAGCCCGCTTGCGATGCAGCGGGCTTTTTATCGTGAGCGATGCGCTCTTACCTGGCGTGGTGCAGCTTCGAGTCCGGCACCGTCTTCAATTCGCCGGGCAGCGAGCCGATGTAGCTGGCCAGGTCCTTCAGCTCCGTGTTGCTGAACTTCTTGGCCTGGCCGCTCATCACGCCGTTGGAGCGGCCGATGGTCGCGTGCTTCTCGATCTTGTAGGACTTGAGAGCGACGTACAGGTAGTCGGCGTGCTGGCCGGCCAGCTTGGGGACCGTGCCGTCGTTCGGGGTGTTGAAGTTGACGCCGTGGCACTTGGTGCAGGCGTTGTCCTTGTCGCGCGAGATCAAAGCCTGCACGCGTTCGCTGGGCTGCTTGGCCGCGGCGGCCGGCGGGGCATCGCCTTCCTGGACGCCCAGTTGGCTGTAATAGGCTGCGACGTCTGCGATGTCCTGCTCGTTCAGCGAGTCGGCGATGGCGCGCATGGTCGGGTGCTTGCGGTCGCCGCCTTTGTAGGCCGTGAGGGCCGAGATCATGTAGCTGGCACTCTGGCCCGCGATCATCGGGACCTTGTGAACTTCAGGAAAGCTGGCCTGGTAGCCGATGATGCCGTGGCAGCCGACGCACATCGCCACCTTCTTCGAGCCGTTTTCGGCATTGCCCGTGACCTTCTGGGCTTGGGCGGAGACCGTCACGCAAGCGACAGCGAGGGCAAACACCGTGGACAACAACTTGTTCATTTTGCGCGCACAATCTCGTGGAGAACTGGTTTTCTAGTCAACATTTGATTATATGCGGGGGCTCCCGGCGGCCCCGTGCGTGAGGCACCAGTCCACTGAATCATTGAAATGGCGCGCGACAGCGGGTGTCATTTCAGTGATTCAGTGGACTAAGGCGTTGCGCGACGCAGATGCATGGAATGTTGAGTCCTTCACCCACCCCCTCTGCTCTACGTCATCCATGAAATTCAAGGGTTCCGACAACTACGTCGCCACACAGGATCTGATGCTCGCGGTCAACGCGTCCATCGCACTCAAGCGCCCGCTGCTCGTCAAGGGCGAGCCCGGCACCGGCAAGACGATGCTCGCGGAAGAGGTGGCGGGCTCGCTCGGGCTGCCGCTCTTGCAGTGGCACATCAAGTCGACTACCAAAGCCCAGCAGGGCCTCTACGAGTACGACGCAGTGAGCCGGCTGCGCGATTCGCAATTGGGCGACGAGCGCGTGAAGGACATTCACAACTACATCGTGAAGGGCGTGCTGTGGCAGGCCTTCACTGCCGATGAGCCCGTGGCGCTCCTGATCGACGAGATCGACAAGGCCGACATCGAATTCCCGAACGACCTCCTGCGCGAGCTCGACCGCATGGAGTTCTACTGCTACGAGACGCGCGAGCTGATCCAGGCGAAGCACCGGCCGGTGGTCTTCATCACCTCGAACAACGAGAAGGAGCTGCCCGACGCCTTCCTGCGCCGCTGCTTCTTCCACTACATCAAGTTCCCCGACGCGGAGACCATGAAGAGCATCGTGGCGGTGCACTTCCCCAAGCTCAAGCAGGAGCTGCTGGCCTCGGCCATGAAGACCTTCTACGACGTGCGCAACCTGCCGGGCCTGAAGAAGAAGCCGTCGACATCGGAGCTGCTGGACTGGCTCAAGCTGCTGGTGGCGGAGGACATTCCGCTCGAGGCGCTGCAGAGCAAGGACGACAAGGTCGCGGTCCCGCCGCTGGTGGGGGCGCTGCTCAAGAACGAACAGGACGTGACGCTGTTCGAAAAGCTGGTCTTCATGCAACGCCACAACCGATGAACCAAGGCCGCCCCTCCACTCGCCAGTTGATGCTGCTGGGCCTGGCACAGGCGGTCCTGTTCATCGCCGGCGCGCTCCTGGGCCGCTGGCTCGGCCTGGCCCTAGGGCTGGATGCCTTCGGCTCCGGCTACAGCAACAGTGCCGTGTTCGGCATCCTGCTGATCGGACTGGGCGGCGGCGCCGGCGCGCAGCTCGCGCGGGCCTGGTTCACGCGAAAGTACGGTTCATCGAGGAGTTGAGGAAGATGGCATTTGTCGAGCCGGTCACGCTGAGGTCGCGCGGCATCGCGCTGGTGCCGCTGGCGCTGGACCACGAGGACGGCCTGCGCGCCGCCGCCGCCGACGGCGAGCTGTGGAAGATCCGCGTCACCTCCGTGCCCGAGCCGCAAGAAACGCGCGCCTACATCGAGACGGCCCTGGCCGCACGCGAGGCCGGCCACCGCTTCGCCTTCGCCGTCACCGACGAGGCCAGCGGCACGGTGCTCGGCTCGACCAGCTATCACGACATCCTTCCCGCGGTGAAGCGCGTCGAGATCGGCTACACCTGGTATGCCGGGCGCTGCCAGCGCACGCACGTCAACACCACCTGCAAGCTGCTGATGATGACGCACGCCTTCGACGCCTTGGCCTGCCATGTGGTGGGCTGGCGCACCGACAACTTCAACCACGCCTCGCAGCGCGCCATCGAGCGCCTGGGCGCCCGCAAGGACGGCGTGATCCGCGGCCATGCGCTGCGCCGCGACGGCACCATCCGCGATACCGTGATGTACAGCCTGCGATCGGGCGAGTGGCCCGAGGTGCGAGCCCAGCTGCTCTACCTGCTGGACAAGCCGCGCCCTGAAACCCGGGAGTGATTCGCCATGCTGATCGACTTCTTCTACACCTTGCGCTCGGCCAAGCTGCCGGTGTCCGTCAAGGAATACCTGAGCCTGCTCGAAGCGTTGCAGGCCGACGTGGTCGGCCCGAACTCGGACGGCGCCTTCGGGCTCGACGACTTCTACTACCTCTCGCGCACCGCGCTGGTGAAGGACGAGAAGCACTACGACAAGTTCGACCGTGCCTTCGCGGCCTACTTCAAGGGCGTGGAGCTGGTGACCGACTTCACCAAGGAAGTGCCGCTCGACTGGCTGCGCAAGACGCTGGAGCGCGAGTTCACGGCCGAGGAGAAGGCCAAGATCGAGAAGATGGGCTGGGACGAGCTCATGGAAACGCTCAAGAAGCGCTTCGAGGAGCAGAAGGAGCGCCACGAGGGCGGCAGCAAGTGGATCGGCACCGGCGGCACCTCGCCCTTCGGCCATGGCGGCTACAACCCGCAGGGCATCCGCATCGGCGGCGCGGGCAAGAACAAGAGCGCGGTGAAGGTGTGGGACCAGCGCGCCTACAAGGACTACGACGACAGCCAGGAGCTGGGCACGCGCAACATCAAGATCGCACTGCGGCGGCTGCGCAAGTTCGCGCGCGAAGGCCACGAGGACGAGCTGGACCTGGACGAGACGATCCACAAGACGGCCGCCAACGCCGGCTACCTCGACATCAAGATGCGGCCCGAGCGCCACAACAACGTCAAGGTGCTGTTGCTGATGGATGTGGGCGGCACCATGGACGAGCACATCCAGCGCGTCGAGGAGCTGTTCTCGGCCGTCAAGACCGAGTTCAAGCACCTGGAGTTCTATTACTTCCACAACTGCGTCTACGACTTCATGTGGAAGAACAACCGGCGGCGCTTCTCCGAGAAGTTCGCCACCTGGGACATCATTCGCAAGTACAACAAGGACTACAAGCTGGTCTTCGTCGGCGACGCGACCATGAGTCCCTACGAGATCCTGCAGCCGGGCGGCAGCGTCGAATACAACAACGAGGAGGCGGGCGCCGAATGGATCCAGCGCCTCACCCATGCCTTCCCCAAGTTCGCCTGGATCAACCCCGAACCGCAGGGCGTCTGGCAATACCGCCAAAGTATCGCGGTCATGCAACAACTCGTATCCCACCGCATGTACCCGCTGACCCTCAAGGGGCTCGAGGAAGCCATGCGACTCCTCTCCAAATAGGCGGGCGCCGCCACCCGGCTTAGACCGGAGGTGCTAGCGTTCTGGGGTGGATTATTGCGAAAAAAGTTGTCACAACTCGAAGACGCCGAGTTACAGTTAACACCTAAGGATTCAAATAAAAGCGTCTTGTCGACGCCGGTCCGCAGGAGGTGTTGCCATGTCTGCCGTTCTTTCGCTGCCGCTCGACCCGCCGGTTCTCGAGCAACCCTTGCCTGCGGCGGAACAGGATCCGCGCTTCCACCCCCCCGGCGACTTCGTGAGCATCCGCGGCGTGCACCTGCCGCGCGCCGAGCTGGTCGATCGCGCCCTGTTCTCGCCGGACCAGCGCGATCGCCTGCGCAACACTCTGATGGCCGCCTCTCCCTTCCCGCACCTCGTGCTGGAGAACCTGTTCAACCCGGCTCTGCTGGACCTGGTGGCCGAGGAATTCGATGCCCAGCCCGTCAACTGCTGGGCCGAGGTCAAGAGCCGCTATGAATCGACCCGCCGCTCGGTGCTCGGGCCGACGCTGGGTCCGGCGACCCAGCTGTATTTCGACATCGTCCATTCGGGCTGGTTCATCGACTGGCTTTCATCCCTGACCGGCGTGCCTTACCTGCTGCCCGACCCCAAGCTGTTCGGCGGCGGCCTGCACGAAAGCCGCACGGGCGCGACCTTCGCCGTGCATCGCGACTTCAACCGCCACCGGCACCTCGGGCTGAAGAACGAGATGGTTTTCATCACCTATCTCAACAAGGGATGGAACCCGGACTGGGGCTCGGGCCTGGAGCTCTGGGACAAGAAGCACGACCGCTGCGTGACCACCGTGCAGCCCGAGTTCGGCCGCACCATCCTGCTGCCGCACGGCCCGATCAGCTACCACGGCCACACCAAGCCGCTGCAGGCACCGGACGACCGCCCGCGCCGCTCGGTCGCCGCCTACTACTACAGCAGCCCGCTGGCCGGCAAGCAGCACGGCGACGAATCGGCCTCGGTCTTCATGAAGATGCACAGCATGGACCGCGCCAAGGCCGTCGCCCGCATGATCACGCCGCCGGTGATCTGGCTGCTGGCACGGAAGGTCACCGGCCGGGCCTGAGCCTCTCGGTTGCTCTCCGCGGCTCCCGCCTACGGGGGCCTCCCCGGGCGTGCTGTCAAAATGGCCGCATGCTCAGGGTGTTTCGGTCGCTCGCGCCGGCGTGGATGCCGGCGTTTTTTTGTGCAGGCCTGCTTCTGCTGTTGCAGGGCTGCAGCCTGCTGCCGAAGAGCGAGCCGGCCGAAACCGAAACAGGCGCCAAGCCCGTCGGCGGCGAGAAGCCGGCCGGCGCGCGCGAAGCCTTCAGCGTGTCGGTGAAAGCCCCCGACACCGTGCGCGACTACCTCGAGCGCAACCTGGAGATCCAACGCTATCGCCAGATCGACGACCTGGGCGCGGCCGAGCTCTCGCGCCTCATGGTGGCGGCCGAAGGCAATGCGCGTGAGCTGCTGGGGACCCTCGGCTATTTCACGCCGACGCTCACGCTGGAACTGCAGGAGACACCCGAGGCCAGGGCGCCGCGCGAGGTGCGCATCACGGTCGATCCGGGCGAGCCCACGCGGGTGCACCAGGTGCAGATCGACTTCAGCGGCCCCATCGCGACCGATCCCACCGCCGAGCCCCAGCGCGAGGCCATCCGCAAGGACTGGCCGCTGCGCACCGGCCAGGTCTTTACCCAGCTCGGCTGGGACAACGCCAAGTCGGCCGCGCTGCGCAGCCTGACGGCCAAGCGCTTCCCGACCGGCAGCGTGGCGCTGAGCCGCGCCGAGATCGATGCCGACCGCGGCCAGGCCCGGCTGCGCGTCGACTACAGCTCGGGCCCCGCCTACCGCTTCGGCCCGCTGGAAGTTCGCGGCAGCGAGCGCTACGACGCCGACGCCGCACGCCGCATCGCACGCGTACCCACCGGCAGCGACTATGACCAGCAGAAGCTGCTCGATGCGCAGCAGCGCCTGGCCAGCAGCGGCTACTACGACTCGGTCTTTCTCACGCTGGACACCGACGGCAGCAACCCGCTGTGGGCGCCCGTCGTCGCCCAGGTGCGCGAGGCACCGCTGCAGAAAGTGGTGATGGGCGTCGGCTTCACCACCGACAGCGGGCCGCGGCTGTCGCTGGACCACATCCACAACCGCATGCCCCTGCTGGGCTGGCGGGCGGTCTCCAAGCTCTCGGTCGATCGCGAAACGCAGGCGTTGGGCACCGAATGGAACGACGTGCCCGACGACAAGGGCTGGCGCCGGTTCGCCGCCGGCCAGCTCAAGAGCGAGACCTCCGGCAGCTACGAGGTCGACAGCGGGCGGCTGCGCGGCGGCGTGGGCAAGTCGAGCGACCACATCGACAACACCTACTTCCTGCAGTACGACTATGCGCGCAACCGCGGCGTCGATGCGCCGCCGTCGGCCTCGGCGCTGTCGGTCAACTGGGGCTGGACGGGACGCTACTTCGACGACCCGGGCGTGCCGACGCGCGGCCATGGCCTGGCGCTGGAGCTCGGTGCGGGCTACACGCTGACCGGCGATCACCTGCCCTTCACCCGCGTCTACGGGCGCTGGCTCGGCATCGTGCCGCTGGACTGGGCCGGCAAGGACGACAGTGCCAGCGCGGCCCGCAGCAGCCGCCTCCAGCTGCGCGCAGAGGCGGGCGCGGTGACCGCGAAGGACAGAGCGCAAATCCCTTCCACCCTGATGTTCCTGACCGGCGGCGACACCACCGTGCGCGGCTATGGCTACCGCGAGATCGGCACCCGGCGTGCTGACGGCCAGATCGTCGCGGGCCGCTACATGACGGTGGCCAGCGTCGAGTGGCAGCGGCCCTTCGTCTACCAGGGCAAGCTGACCGAGTGGGAGAGCGCCGTCTTCATCGACGCCGGCGCCGTCGCCGACCGGCCCGGCGACCTCAAGACGAAGGTCGGCATCGGCGTGGGGGCGCGCTGGCGCAGCCCGGTCGGACCCGTGCAGGCCGACGTGGCCTACGGCGTGGATACCAAGAAGTTCAGGCTGCACCTGCGGCTGGGCTTCACTTTCTGACATGCGATCGGACGCACAGCCCTCCTCCCCCACGCCCGCGCGCTCGCGCAGCCGGCGGGCGCTGCGGGCCCTGGCCTGGAGCCTGCTCGCCCTGGTCCTGCTGGTGGGCGTGCTCACCGCCGGCGCCTGGTGGTGGCTGGGTTCGAACCAGTCGCTGGCTTTTGCACTCGCGCGGGCGGCGCGCTACCTGCCTGCCGGCCAGAGCCTGGAGAGCCGCGAAGTCAGTGGCTCGCTGCGCACCGGCGGACGCATCGGCTGGCTGCGCTGGCAGAGCGAAAGCCTGGCGGTGGAAGTGCACGAGGCCGACATCGGCTGGCAGCTTGCACCCTTGCTGAAGCGCAAGGTGCAGCTCGGCGAGGTGCATGCGGCGCGGCTGCTGATCGAGCGCCGGGGGCCGGTGCAGGACAAGCCCGTCGAGCCGCTGGAGCCGATCGTGCTTCCGGTGGAGGTGGACCTGCCCTTTCGCATCGACGAATTGCGCTGGGCCGGCCCGCCCGCCTTTCAGGCGGACAAGCTGTCGGGCCGCTATCGCTACGCCGGCGACGAACACCAGCTGGCGATCGATGGCGTGGACATCGCCGAAGGCCACTACGGCGCACGGGTCACGCTGCAAGGCCCGGCGCCGATGGCCTTCGACGCTGCGCTCGAAGGCCGGGTGCGCACGCCGCTGGCCGAGGGCCGCAACATCGAGGTGCTGGCCGAGGCCAGTGCCAAGGGCACGCTCGCGACCACCGATGCCCGGCTGGCCGTGAGCGCCCGGTTGAAGCCCGCCGAGCCCGTGGCCGAAGCGCCGATGGAGGCGCAGCTGCAGGCCAACATCGCGCCCTGGCAGCCGCAGCCCGTGATCGACGCCAAGGCGCAGCTTCAAAATCTCGACGCGGCCGTCCTGTGGGCCGGGGCGCCGAGCACCCTCTTGACGGGCGAGATCGAGGCCGGCCCCGACGCCAGCGCGCCTGGCGGCAGCGCGGTCTGGCAGGCCCGCGCCGACATCCGCAATGCGAAGCCCGGCCCCTGGGACAGCGGCCAGCTGCCCATCGAGCAGGTCCGGGCCCGCGCCAGCTTCGACGGCAGCACCTGGACTCTGCCCGAGGCCGTGGTGCGCGCCGGCGGGGGCCGCATCGAGGCCGACGGC
>DATFFA010000140.1:0-3323 GCA_035250605.1 Variovorax sp.
AGCCCCAGAACACCGCGAAATCCTCGACCGCTTCCCTCGGCATCCCGAGATCGTTCACCTCAGCCTCGATGTCCGCATACCCCAGGGACATGCCGCAGACCAGCGCCTGCGTCGCCGGCAGGCCGAGGAACTCCGAGACGACCGGCTCGTAGCGCACGAACGAGACCTGCGGGCATGTGTCGAGCCCCCGGGCCCTTGCGGCAATCATGATCGTCTGCAGGAACATCCCGTAGTCGGCCCAGCTGTGCCGGGTGAGCCGGCGGTCGATGGTGAAGAGCAGCCCCACCGGCGCATCGAAGAAGCAGAGGTTGCGCCCCGACTGCCGGTAGCGCGCCGACGTGTCCTTGCGGTCGATGCCCAGCGCGGCGTAGTAGCGGGCGCCGAAGTCGGCCTGCCGCAACGCGCACTCCGCCGGCAGGTCGGCCGGAAAATGCGGCGAAGGCGGCAGCTCGTTGCGCTCGTGCGCCTGCATCAGCGCTTCGCTCAGGCGCCGCTTGGGCTCGCCCTCCAGCACATGCACCCTCCAGGGCTGGGAGTTGGAGTTGCTGGGCGCGCAGCGCGCCACGCCGAGGATGTCCGCCACCACCGCGCGCGGGACCGGGGTCGGCCTGAAGGCGCGCACGGCTCTTCGCGAGCGGATCACGGCATCCACGATGCCGGCAACGACGTCGCCCTCGGCCACCAGCGGTTCTGATTTCGTCATGCCGCCATGGTGCACGAGCGCCGCGCCGGCATCCACTGAACATTGCGCAAGATGCTCATGCACGAAACGACAGGGCGAGCCGGGCGAGCTGCTCCCTCAGCCAGACATGCGCCGGATCGTGCTCGTGCCGCCGATGCCAGACGGCGCGCATCGTCGCCTGCTGGGTCGCATACGGCAGCGCCTTCGCCAGCAGCTCGCGCCGGGCGACGAAGGCCTGCGCCAGCGGCGCCGGAACGATCGACAGCATGTCGCTGCCGGCCAGCAGATCGGGCACGGCGAGCGAATGCGGCACGGTGATCCGGTAGCGCGGGCGCAGGCCGGCCGAGGCCAGTGCGTCCTCCAGCGCCGCACGGTCGAACATCTCCGACTGGCGCGCCAGCCCGCGCTCCGCGATGAAGCCGCTGACCGCGCCCTCCTCCTGGCCGCCCAGCGACACCGTCAGCAGCGGAAAGTCGGCCAGATCGGCGATGCGCGGCTTGCGGCGCGCGAGCGCATGCCCGCGACGGAAGACCAGCACGTCCTCCTGCAGCCACAGGCGCGCGCCCTGGAAGCGGGCCGGGACCTCGGCGAAGATGCCCAGCGCGATGTCGATGCGGCCGACATCGATCTGCTCCGCCAGGTCCAGCCGCGTCGAAGGGCGCACCACCAGATCGATCGCCGGCGCCACCTCGGCCATGCAGGCGGCCAGCCGCGTCAGCAGCACCGAGCTCACGTAATCGTTGGCCGCGACCACGAAGCTGCGCGCCGTGCTCGCGGGGTCGAACGGCCGCACGCCGAGCGTGTCGTGAATGCTGCGCAAGGCCTCGCGCAAGGCAGGCGCCATGGCCAGCGCGCGTGCGGTCGGCTCCATGCCCTTGGGCGTCCGCACGAAGAGCTCGTCCTGCAGCGCCTCGCGCAGCCGCCCCAGCGCATGGCTGATGGCGGACTGGCTCAGGTGCAGCCGCTTGCCCGCGCGCAGCAGATTGCGGTCTTCGAACACGGCGTCGAAGACGCGCAGCAGGTTCAGGTCGATGCGCTTCGCGTTCAGCGCGGCCTGCGCTCTGGTGGTCATGTTGCACCTCGTGCATGTGGCGGTTGCAGATTCATCGCTTCCGGCGGCGGCGCAGCGCTGGCAATGTCCAGGCCTTCACCGAACCCGATGGAGCCCCGCGATGACCGAAATCTCCCGGCGACGATTCGCCAAGTATGTGGCCTGCCTCGTGCCGGTCCCCGCCATGCTCGCCACCCCGGCGCGAGCGCAGCCGGACGGCGCGCCGGGCCGCATCGTGGTCGGCTATCCGGCCGGCGGGACGATGGACCAGACCGCGCGGCGCCTCGCCGAGTCCTGGCGCGCGCAGAACCGCGCCTACCTCGTGGACAACCGCCCCGGCGCCGCAGGCCGCATCGCCACCGCCCAGATGAAGCGCGAACGCGCCGATGGCAGCGTCGTGCTGTGCACCCAGACCTCGGCGATGACGATCTACCCGCATGTCTACACGCGGCTGTCCTACGACCCGGTCCGCGACCTGCGCCCGGTTGCGGCGCTGGCATCGTCCACCTGCGTGCTGGCGGTCAGCGCTGCGGTGCCCACCGAGGTGCGCACGCTGGCCGACTATGTCGGCTGGCTGAAGGCCAACGAGGCCGGCCGCAGCTATGCCTCGCCCGCCGCCGGCTCGCTGGCCCAGTTCCTCGGCTTCCGCTTCTCCCAGGCTGCGGGAGTCCCGCTGGCCCACGTGCCCTACCGCGGCTCCGCGCCGGCCCTGCAGGACCTGCTGGGCGGACAGGTGCCTGCCTACCTCGGCTTCGTCGGCGACTTCCTGCAGTACCTGGGCAGCGGCAAGCTGCGGCTGCTGGCCGTGACCAGCGAACGGCGCTCCCGTTTCCTCAAGGACGTTCCCACCTTCGCCGAGCAGGGCTTCGGCTCCGTGGTGGGCGTGGAAAGCTATGGCCTGTTCGCGCCGGCCGGCACGCCGGACGCGGTGGTGTCCGCGCTCGCGGCCGCCACGCGGACTGCCGCCGCCGACAAGGCGCTGGCCGGTGGCCTGGAACAGATCGGACTGGAGGCCGCCTACGTCGGCCCGGCCGAGTATGTGCAGACCATCGCTGCCGAGCGCGAGCGGTGGAAGCCGATCGTGGCCGCATCCGGCTTCAAGGCCGACGAGTGACAACGCAAGGAGAGCACCCATGACCGACCAGGAAGAACTCATCGCCGCGAGCCTGCCTTTTCTCGAGCAGATCAAGAACATGACCGCAGGCACCGACGTAGAGAAGTGGTTGAACGCGAATCACGGCCCCGGCAGCCCGCTCTACGAACGGCTTGCCGGGCTGGTGAAGGCCGGCGTGCGCGACGGCTGGGCCGCCAACGTCGAGATTCGCGGCCAGCGCTACCGCCGCAGCCGCATCAGCGAGGCCACGCCGCAGACGCTGGGATTCAGCATTACCACCGTCTACATGGACAGCACCGGCAACGACCAGGGCAACGACGGCGGCAGCTTCCGCGGCGACTACCACGCGCATCCCTACGGCGAGTTCAACATGGTGGTGCCGCTGGACGAGGGCGCGGCGCTTGCCGGGCCCAACGGCTGGTGCCATGGCGGGTGGACGGCGCCGGCCCCGGGGAGCCATCACTATCCCGAAGCGA
>DATFFA010000141.1:0-7565 GCA_035250605.1 Variovorax sp.
GCCGCCGTAGCCGCCACCGCCGCTGCGACCGCCGCCGCCACCACCACCGTAGCCGCCGCCACCGCCACCGCCGCCGTAGCCACCGCCGCCACCACCGTAGCCGCCGCTACGCGGCGGGCGCGCTTCCATGGGACGCGCTTCGTTCACGACGACGCTGCGGCCGCCCATGTCCTGGCCGTTCATGCCCTTGATGGCTGCTTGCGCTTCCGCGTCGCTGCCCATTTCAACGAATCCGAAACCCTTGGAACGAGGCGGGCTGGAGTCGCGCTCCATCATGACCTTGGCGCTCGTCACCGTGCCGAACTGGCTGAATGCGTGCTCAAGATCACCGTCGCGTGCCGAATAAGGCAAGTTGCCGACGTACAGTTTGTTGCCCATGAAGGGACTCCTATAAACACGAAGAAAAAGCGATGGAGTCCCGGGAGCACCACCCACGAAAATGCCGCTGGGCCGCGCGAAACTGACCGATCACCGAATCGCCCCTCTCCCGAAAACTCAAGTGAGAGGCTCGTGCATTATGGGTGAAACGATTCGCACGCAAGTAGGAATTTGCCCGCAATGGCGCCCTCTCAAAAAATAAATGAGAAGTTTGCGCCTGCTCACAAAGCGGAGCACGCGCATGGCTAGAATCGCCCGGTCATTGGGGAGTAGCCGCCTTCCGTTGCGAGAAGGGTGTGCGTCAACAGACTTGCCCGGCCTCCGTGCCGGACATGGCGCAGACAGTGTTCCACCTGGCGAGACCTTTGACCGTGCAGCTTCGGATGTGGCCGAAGGTGTTGCACGGTCAATCGCGTCCTTCGGCCCAGGAATCCCTTTTTCATGGAAGCTTTTCTCGTTGCGACCGGCGTGGTCGCGCTCGCCGAAATGGGCGACAAGACCCAGCTGCTCTCGCTGGTCCTCGCCGCGCGTTTTCGCAGGCCCTGGCCCATCGTGCTGGGCATCTTTGCGGCCACGGTCGTCAACCACGCGTTGGCGGGCGCGGTGGGCAATTGGGTCACCCACACGCTGGGGCCCGACGTGCTGCGCTGGATCCTGGGCGGCTCCTTTATCGCCATGGCGCTGTGGATGCTGGTTCCCGACAAGCTCGACGACGATCAGCTTCCGAAGAGCTCGCGCTTCGGCGTCTTCGGCACCACCCTGATCGCTTTCTTTCTGGCCGAAATGGGCGACAAGACGCAGATTGCCACCGTCATGCTCGCCGCGCGCTACGTGGATGCCTATGCCTGGGTCGTGCTCGGCACCACGCTGGGCATGATGCTGGCCAACGCGCCGGTGGTGTGGCTGGGCGAGCGCATCGTCAAGCGCGTGCCCATCAAGCTGCTGCACGGCGTGTCCGCCGCCCTCTTCCTCCTGCTCGGCGCCGGCGCGTTGATCGGCTGGGCTTGAGCGGCATATACTTCCGGACGCGCCGATTTGCTCCAGCTTGCGGGCGCTTAACAAATGCTGCTAAAGACGGATGCCCGACCCGGCTCGTTTTTGGCGAGGCCGGGTTTTTCTTTTCCATGTCGCTGCTCGTCTCTTCGCAATCCATGTCCTTCGCGGGTCCGCTGCCGCTCAGCAGCGGCGCGACGCTCTCCGACTACAGCCTGGCCTACGAGACCTACGGCACGCTCAACGCGCAGCGCAGCAACGCCGTGCTGGTTTGTCATGCGCTGAACGCGTCGCACCACGTGGCCGGCGTGTATGCGGGCCAGGAGAGATCGGAAGGCTGGTGGGACAACATGATCGGCCCGGGCAAGCCGGTCGACACCGATCGCTTCTTCGTGATCGGCATCAACAACCTCGGCTCCTGCTTCGGCTCCACCGGTCCGATGCACGTCAATCCCGCGACGGGGCGCATCTACGGCGCCGACTTCCCGGTGGTCACCGTCGAGGACTGGGTGCGCGCGCAGGCCGCCCTGCTCGACGCACTCGGCATCGACACGCTGGCCGCCGTGATGGGCGGCAGCCTGGGCGGCATGCAGGCGCTGTCGTGGACCTTGCAGTATCCGCAGCGCGTGCGCCATGCGGTCGTGATCGCGAGCGCGCCCAGCCTGACGGCGCAGAACATCGCCTTCAACGAGGTGGCCCGCCGCGCCATCGTGACCGACCCCGACTTCAACGGCGGCCACTTCTACGAGCATGGCGTGATCCCCAAGCGCGGCCTGCGCATCGCCCGCATGATCGGCCACATCACCTACCAGAGCGACGACCTGATGAACGAGAAGTTCGGCCGCGCGCTGCGCAGCGCCGTCGAGGGCGATGTGGCCGGCAAGGACTTCCTCTACTCGACCCAGGAGGTCGAGTTCCAGATCGAAAGCTATCTGCGCTACAACGGCGACAAATTCAGCGAGTACTTCGACGCCAACACCTACCTGCTGATCACGCGCGCGCTCGACTACTTCGACCCCGCGCGCGCACACGGTGGCGACCTGCGCGCCGCGCTGGCGCCGGCGACCGCCCGCTTCCTGCTCGTGAGCTTCACCACCGACTGGCGTTTCGCCCCTGCGCGCAGCCGTGAGATCGTGAAGGCGCTGCTCGACAACCGCCGCAACGTGAGCAATGCGGAGATCGACGCGCCGCACGGGCACGACGCCTTCCTGCTGGACGACGTGCGCTACATGAGCCTCGTTCGCTCGTACTTCGAGAACATCGCGAAAGAGGGGGTGTCTCGATGAGTGACCTGAACACCCAGCGCCTGATCGCGCGCCTCGTGCCCGAGGGCTCGCGCGTGCTCGACCTCGGCTGCGGCGACGGCGCCTTGCTCGACCTGTTGCAGCGCGAGCGCGGCTGCAGCGGCTACGGCGTCGAGATCGCCGACGGCAACGTGCTGCAATGCATCCGCCGCGGCGTCGATGTGATCCAGCTCAACCTCGACGAAGGCCTGGCGATGTTCGACGATGCCTCCTTCGACGTCGTGCTGCAGATCGACACGCTGCAGCATCTTCGCAATGCCGAGGTGATGCTGCGCGAAACGGCACGCGTCGGCCGCATCGGCATCGTCGCTTTCCCCAATTTCGCGCACTGGCCGAACCGCATCAGCGTCGCGCGCGGGCGCATGCCCGTCACGCGACGTCTTCCTTATCAGTGGTACGACACGCCCAACATCCGCGTCGGCACCTTCAAGGACTTCGAAGTGCTTGCGCACAAGAACCGCCTGCGCGTGCTCGACGCCTTCGGCCTGCAGGAAGGCACCGAGGTGCGCTGGCTGCCGAACGCGCGTGCCGGCACGGCCGTCTTCAAGTTCGAGCGCGAGCGCTGAAGTAGCCGAGCTTCGGTCCCGCGCCCGGAACAATGGCCTTCACCCTCGCCGCGCCGCTGCACAGCGAACTGCTGATCAAGAAGAGCCGCTTCATCGGCTGCGTGCAGCCGGTGGCCGATCGCGCGGCCGCGCAGGCCATCGTCGATGCGCTGCGCAGCGCGCATCCCGGCGCGGCCCATGTGTGCTGGGCGCTGATGGCCGGCGGGCAGTCGGCCGCCAACGACGACGGAGAGCCCGGTGGCACCGCGGGCCGCCCCATGCTGGAAGTGCTGCGGCACCACGCGCTCGAAGGCGTGCTCGCGACCGTTGTGCGCTACTTCGGTGGCGTCAAGCTGGGTGCGGGCGGATTGGTGCGCGCCTACACCGACAGCATTGCGCAGGCCCTGCTCGGCGCAACGCTGGTGCCGCTCGTGAAGCAATGCTGTGTGCAATGCGCCGTCCCTTACGCGCTCGAGGGCGTCGTGCGCCGAGAGATGGCGAGGGCAGGCGCCACGCTACTCGAAGTGCGCCATGAAAGCCTGGTGCATTTCTCCCTCAGCTTGCCCGAGCCGGTGGCCGCCGGCTTCATCGCAGCGGTCGACGATGCCGCTCAAGGGCGCGCGGTGTGGCAGACTGCGTGAGCCGACGCATCGAGACGCAGACGAAAGTTCCCAGCGACTGCCATTCGAGACGTATTCAGTTACGCTTCTTGCGCAATGAAGTGCAGCGAGCTCGGAGCGCCTTCTTACGATGACCCCTTTTGAGGAGCTTCCCATTGGCCACACAGTCCCCCTTCTTCGGCAAGCGTGAACGCGAAGCCGAACCCCTTGCCTCTCGTCCCGCGCCACTGATGGGTTCCGGCACCAACCTGTCGGGTTCGCCCGTGACCCCGGCCAATCTGTCGGCGCAGTCGACCGCGGGCGCGGCGGCCAAGGAAGGCGGCAGCAAGCTCACCGTCGGCCCCAACATCAAACTCAAGGGCGTCGAGATCACGGATTGCGACACGCTCGTGGTCGAAGGCCTGGTCGAGGCGACCATGGACTCGCGCGTGATGCAGATCGCCGAACAAGGCGCCTTCAAGGGCTCGGCCGAAATCGACATCGCCGAGATCCGAGGCCTGTTCGACGGCAACCTGACCGTGCGCGAGAAGCTTGTCATCCATTCCACCGGCAAAGTCACCGGCAAGATCCGTTACGGCAAGATCGTGGTCGAGGAAGGTGGCCAGCTCTCCGGCGAGATCAGCTTCGGTGCCGCCGCCGGCAGCAGCAGCGCCAGCAAGCCGGCGCTGCAAGCCGCAGCCTGACGCCGCGGCGTCTCTCGCGCGCTCAACCGAGGCGCTGAATCAAGGCACCGGCCGCCGCCGGTGCCTTTTCTTTTGCGCCGTTGATGAAGTAGATGAAGACATCGCGCGCGCTCTTCGTGCCCTTGCCGTCCGCCTCGACATAGGGCAGCGCTTCCGGCAGGCCGCCGCCGGCCCAGCGCTTCGCCGCCTCGGCCCAGGCATCGAGCGCCTTGGGCGCATAGCCGGTCTTCTGCCCGGCGTCGCTCATCATCAGCCGCGCATAGACGAAGTCGCTCGTCAGGTCGGCAAAGGACGGGAACTTGTCTGCGTCGGTGAAGACCGTCGCCGCCTGGTACTTGCGCGCCAGCGCCAGGTAGGCCGGCGCCATGAAGCTCGGATGCCGCACATCCATCACGTGGCGCAGCGCACGGCTGCCCACCTTCTTCGGCAGCAGCGCGAGAAAGGCCTCGAAGTCCTCGGGATCGAAGGCCTTGGTCGGCATGAACTGCCAGACGATCGGGCCGAGCTTGTTCGCGAGCTCCGTGATGCCGCTTTCGACAAAGCGCGAGACCGACTCGCCCGCGGCCGACAGCTGCTTGCGGTTGGTCGCGAAGCGCGAGGCCTTGAGCGAGAACACGAAGTCGTCCGGCGTCTCGTCGTGCCACTTCTTGAAGGTCGGCGGCTTGAAGCTGCTGTAGTAGGTGCCGTTGACCTCGATGGCCGTGAGCTGCCGGCTGGCGTAGTGCAGCTCCTGGCTGTGCGGCAGGCCCTCGGGATAGAAGTTGTTGCGCCAGGGCTCGTAGGTCCAGCCGCCGACGCCGACGCGAACACGCTTGTTCGTGCTGTTGCTGCTCAAGATCTGCCTCCGATCGGGTTGCCACTTCGAAGCCGGCAGAGATTAGCCCAAAGCCCTGCGGCCCGCGCGCCATGCGCCCATAATTCGCGAGATCCTCGCACTGACCCACCACGCGGAGAACCCCATGAACGCCCCCCTGCACCGCGAAATGCCTTCGGGCCTGCTCGACGCCGAGCGCGCCCTGTCCGACGTCTCGACGAAATGGGACCAGGACATCGTCCGCCAGCTCACCGAGTACATCGCCATCCCGGCCAAGTCGCCCGGCTTCGACAAGGACTGGGTGCAGAACGGCTATCTGGACACCGTGATGCGCAATGCCGCCGCCTGGGTCGAGGCGCAGAAGGTCGAGGGCCTGACGCTCGAGATCGTGCGCCTCGAAGGGCGCACCCCGGTGCTCTTCTTCGAGGTGCCGGCCACCGGCACCGACATGAGCGAGACCGTGCTGATGTACGGCCACCTCGACAAGCAGCCCGAGTTCACCGGCTGGCGCAGCGACCTCGGCCCGTGGACACCCAAGTACGAGGACGGCCTGCTCTACGGCCGTGGCGGCGCGGATGACGGCTACGCGGTGTACGCGAGCGTCGCGGCGCTTCAGGCGCTGAAGGCGCAGGGCGCGGCCCATCCGCGCGTGGTCGGCCTGATCGAGACCTGCGAGGAATCCGGCTCCTACGACCTGCTGCCCTACATCGATGCGCTGCGGCCGCGCCTCGGCGAGGTGGGCCTCGTGATCTGCCTCGATTCGGGTGCCGGCAACTACGACCAGCTGTGGCTCACCACCTCGCTGCGCGGCATGGCGAGCGGGACGCTGAAGGTCGAGGTCCTGACCGAGGGCGTGCATTCCGGCGACGCCTCGGGCCTGGTGCCCTCGAGCTTCCGCATCATGCGCCAGGTGCTGGACCGCCTCGAGGACAGCAAGACCGGCCGCCTGCTGCCGCAGAGCTTCCACTGCGAGCTGCCGGCCGATCGCCTCGCGCAGGCCAGGGCCACCGCCGAAATCCTGGGCGACGAGGTTTACAAGCGCTTTCCCTGGGCGCACTACGACTGCGGCGGCGCGACCGCTTTCGCTCTGCCGACCACCAGCGATCCGGTGGAGGCGCTGATCAACCGCACCTGGAAGCCCACGCTCTCCGTGACGGGCGCCGAGGGCTTCCCGGCGCTCAAGGACGCGGGCAACGTGCTGCGTCCGTACACCGCGTTCAAGCTCTCGCTGCGCCTGCCGCCGCTGGTCGATGCCGACCGGGCCGTGCAGGAGCTCAAGGCGCTGCTCGAAGACAACGCGCCCTACCAGGCCAAGGTCACCTTCGAGAGCAACGGCGGCGCCACCGGCTGGAATGCACCTTCGACCGCACCCTGGTTCGAGCGCGCACTCAACGCCGCCTCGCAGGCGCACTTCGGCGCGAGCTGCGGCTACATCGGGCAAGGCGGGACCATTCCGCTCATGAACATGCTGAGCGTCGGCTTCCCGAAGGCGCAGATGATGGTCTGCGGCGTGCTCGGCCCCAAGAGCAATGCGCACGGACCCAACGAGTTCCTGCATGTGCCTTATGCCAAGAAGCTGACCGCGGCCGTGGCCGAGGTCATCGCCGCGCTGCCGGCCGCGCGCGCCGCCGGCGCCTGAAGCCGGTCGCCGCATTCGTGGCGCAAGCGCAATTGCGCACGCCGGACGGCGAGACGCTGGCCCTGCACGACTGGCCGCTTCCGAAAGATCGCCCCGCCCGGGCCGTCGTCGTGCTGGTGCATGGCATCGGCGAGCATGCGGGCCGTTACGCGCATGTGGCGCAAGCCCTCAACGACTGGGGTTTCGCAGTCCGTGCCGCCGACCACTACGGCCACGGCGCATCGAGCGGCGCACGCGGCGGTCTGCCCAGCGTGATGCGATTGGTGGACGACCTCGCGCTGGTCGTCGACGACACGCGCCGCCTTTACCCGGGACTGCCGCTGGTCGTGCTGGGTCACAGCCTCGGCGGGCTGGTCGCGGCGAGCTTCGTGGCGCGCGCGGTGCGGCCCGTCGATGCGCTGGTGCTCTCGTCGCCGGGATTGGATCCGGGGCTCAGCGCGTTTCAGAAACTGCTCGTCGCCGTGCTGTCACGCGCGGCGCCTACGCTGCGCGTGGGCAACGGACTCGATGAGCGCTATCTCTCCCACGATCCGGCCGTGGTCGAGGGCTATCGTGCGGACCCGCTGTGCCACGACCGTATCGGTGCGCG
>DATFFA010000142.1:0-23717 GCA_035250605.1 Variovorax sp.
AAGCCAGCCGGCCAGCCCTGCGTTCGGGTGAGCTGCCGCTGCGCCATATCGCTGCTGTCATCCTGCCCCTCCGCCGCCCACAGCCGCTGAATTTCCTCGCGACTGAAACTCAGATCGGCCTGCGTGAATTCCACCAGTTCGCGCTGGGAACGAAGACGCGCCAGCGCGAGCGGCGGCTTCGACCGTGTCGCCATGGCCACGGTCCAGTGATGAGGCAGGCCGTCAAGCAGGAGATCCAGCAGCTTGAAAATCCGGAGGTCGGTGATCCTGTGCGTGTCGTCCAGGGCGAGGACACCATGCGCGACGTCCAGCGCGCCAAGTGCATTGATCAGTTCGGCGGCCATTGCGCGCAGCCCGCCGCCCTTCTGGAACTGGTCGGCTATGGCCTCGGGCGCCATGCGCCAGGGCGGGTCGTAGGGTTCGAGCGCGGCGATGAGACACCCGACGAAGCGCGTCAGATCGTCTTCCTCGTCCAGGGCAATCCAAGCGCTCGCGCAATCCGGGGAAAGCCGCGACAACTGGCGCGACAGCGCAGCCGTCTTCCCGTAGCCGGCGGGCGCCAGCAGCAAGACCAGCCGATGATTGAGAACTGCCTTGCCGAAGGCTTGTTCCAGTTCCCGGCGCTCAATCAAGCCGGCGCGATGGCGCGGCGGCCTGATCTTGATTTGCGCGAGCGTGACGGTCTCCATCGGGATCTGGAACTAGATCGATGAAAGCGTTAGTCTATTCCGCTTGTAGGAGGAAGCCCCATGCACTCATCGATCACTCTGACAATTGGCATGGTCCTGCTGGCCAGCCATCTGGCGTACGCAGCGACACTGAGGGTGGCCAACGTGGGCGATGTCAACTCCCTCGATCCGCACGCGCAGTCCGAGTCGCTTCACTCGAGCTTCACCGGGAATATGTACGAGCCGCTGGTGGGGCGCGACAAGAACATGAAGATCGAGCCGCTGCTCGCAACCGACTGGGCGCGGAGCTCGGCCACCCTCTGGCGCTTCAACTTGCGCCGCGGCGTCCGCTTTCACGATGGCAGGCTCTTCAGCGCCGACGACGTTGTTTTCAGTCTTGAACGTGCCGCTGCCGATACTTCGGCCAGGAAGTTTTCGACTGCCTCTTTCAAGCAGGTCCGCAAAATCGACGAACACACGATTGAAATTGAAACACTTGCGCCGCTTGTGATCCTGCCCGAGATGATCAGCAACATACCGATCATGAGCAAATCATGGTGCGAGCAGCACAAGGTGCTGGCACCGGCCGATCGTCGCAGCGGGGTGCGGAGTGCGGCCGACTTCATCGCAAACGGAACCGGGCCGTTCAAGCTCAAGGAACGGCAGCCCGACTTCCGCACAGTGCTGGTTCGCAACACGACGTACTGGGGCACGATCGACGGCAATCTCGATGAAGTGATCTTCACGCCGATTGTTAATGACGCCTCCCGCGTAGCTGCGTTGGTCTCGGGGCAGGTCGATGTCATGGAACCGACTCCGCTGAGTGACCGTGAGCGGATTCGGTCGACCGGCAGGTTCGATGTGTTGGAAGGGCCGGAACTGCGGACGATCTACCTGGGCATGGATCAGAGCCGCGACGAACTGTTGTTCAGCAACGTCAGGGGCCGAAATCCATTTCGGGACAAGCGGGTGCGCCAGGCCATGTATCAGGCGATCGACGCCGAGGCGATAAGGCGCAATGTGATGCGAAACGCGTCGATTTCGACGGCGCTGATGGTTGCGCCCGGCGTTCGAGGTTTCCAGGCGGACATGAACACGCGGCCTGCGTATGACCCTGTGGCCGCCAAGCGCCTGCTTGTCGAGGCGGGGTATCCCGAAGGTTTCGAAGTGGTGATGCACTGCACCAACGATCGATACGTCAATGACGACGAGATCTGTCAGGCGATTGCAGCTCAGCTCGCACGAGTCGGAATTTTGGTACGGGTGACAACCGAATCGAAAAGCAGGTTCTTCCCGCGGATGGGGCGGCGGGAAACGAGCTTCTACATGATGGGCTGGACGCCCTACACCGTCGACGCCCACAACGTGCTGTCGGCCGTGATGGCAACGCCGAACGGTGCGGAGCAGGGGAACGTGAACTTCGGCTCCTATAGCAATTCCAGAGTCGACGAGCTGACGCGGCTCATCGGGTACGAGACCGATGAAGCCAAGCGCGATGCAATGATCCGCGAGGCCTTCAAGATCCATCAAGATGATATTGGGCACATCCCGTTGCACCAGCAGGCCCTGGCCTGGGGAGTCAGTCGCCGGGTCAGGCTGGTGCAACTGCCGAACAGCCACATGCCATTCAAGTGGGTGTCGATCAGTCCGGACTGATTTCCTCGGCGCCAGTTTTGCCCGCGGGGTGCTGAGGCGCTACTAAGATCGCCGCATGTCCCTTCCTCGTTTCTGGTCCCAGCTCACCACCCGCGACTTCGCCGCGCTCGATCCGGCGGCAACGGTCGCGGTGCTGCCCCTGGGTGCGACCGAGCAGCACGGCCCGCACCTGCCGCTGGGCGTGGATTCGACGCTGGTCGACGGCATCGTTTCCGCGGCCGTGCCGCTCCTGCCGGCCGAATTGCCGGTGCTCTTCCTGCCCAGCCAGCCGATCGGCCTGAGCCCCGAGCACGCCAGCTTCCCCGGCACGCTGACCTTGTCGGCCGAGACGCTGATCCGGCTGTGGCGCGAGATCGGCGCCGGCGTCGCGCGCGCCGGCCTGCGCAAGCTGGTCTTCTTCAATGCCCATGGCGGGCACACCGGCGCGATGGAGATCGTGGCGCGCGAGCTGCGCGCGGCCCATGGGCTGATCGTCTACAGCACGAGCTGGTTCAACCTGCCCCTGGGCGAGGCCGGCGCGCAGTTCAGCGCCGAGGAGCACCGCTTCGGCGTGCATGCGGGCGAGATCGAGACCTCGATGATGCTGGCGCTGGCGCCGGCGCAGGTGGACATGCAGGCGGCACGCGATTTCGGCTCGAGCTCGCGCCAGCGGGCGGCCGACTACCCGCTGCTCGGCAACGGCAAGAGCGCCCGGCTCGGCTGGGCCATGGAGGACTACAACCCCGAGGGCGCCGCCGGCAATGCGGCCGCGGCGAACCCGGAGAAGGGACGTGCGGTGGTCGAGGCCGCAGCGCGCCAGCTCGCCGTGCTGCTGGCCGAGGTGTCGCGCCTGCCCCTGGCGACGGCGCATACCGGGCCGCTGCCTTAGAGAAGAAGCCGGCGTTCAGCCCGCGACCGCCGGGCCGCCGGGCGCGGTGTCCTCGATCTTGATCGTGCCGTCGGGCCGCTCGCAGGTGCCGATCAAGAGCCCGCTCGCCACCGCGTGGCTGCGCAGCTGCTCCATCACCTCGTCGCGCCCCGGCGTGGCCGAGAACTCCGGCGCGCTGTCCAGCGCGAAGATCTGGAAGGCATAGCGGTGCACCCCGTGCCCCGGTGGCGGGTCGGGCGGCAGCCAGGCGGCTTGAAGATAGGAGTTGCGCCCGGCGTGCAGGCCGTTGCCGGCGTTGTCGGCGCTGGGGAAAGCGGCTTCCGGCAGGTTGCCGTCCTCCGCCGGCAGTCCGACCGCGATCGCATGGACCAGCGGATGGGGCGTGGGCGAGTCGGCGTCCTCCACCACCAGCACCAGCGATGCCGCGCCGGCCGGGACGCCGGTCCATTGCAGCGGCGGCGACAGGCCCTCGCCGTCGGCCGTGTAGCGTGGCGGCAGGGGCGCATGATCGGCGAAGGCCAGGCTGCCCAAAGTGATGGAGGCCATGCCCTGGCGCAGGCCCAAGGTGTTGAAGGCGATTTCGTCCAGGCCGGCGCGCACGCCGTGCAGCGCCTGGCCGATGGCTTCGGGGAGCTTCTCGAGCATGCCGCGGGTATAGCGCGCGACCCGCAGGCGGCGTGTAGGACACGAGAGCGGCGCGGTGCTCCGCTATCATGAATCGGGCCCCCGCCGGGCGGCTCCTGTCTTCTCCCACCCACACAAGGAAGCGTATGAGCATCGTCTGGACCATTCTGATCGGCTTCGTCGCAGGCCTTGTGGCACGCGCCATCAAACCGGGCGACGACTCGGCCGGCTTCATCGTGACCACCCTGATCGGCATCGCCGGCTCGCTGATCGCGACCTACCTGGGCCAGGCCATGGGCTGGTACCAGGCGGGGCAGGGCGCAGGCTTCATCGCCTCGGTGGTGGGCGCGGTCGTGCTGCTCTTCATCTGGGGCTTGCTCAAGCGCAAGTAGCAAACAAGGAAGCGGGGGCGGCGATGGGCCGTCGATCCAGGGCGCACCATCATGTCTACGTCGTCGAGCTCGACGACCGGGTCTGGAACATCGGCCGCTTTCGGCGCGCCAATCCCGACTACCGCCTCGGCCAGCCTTTCGTCTACGTGGGCATGACGGGGCTGGATCCCGACGTACGCTTCGACAAGCACAAGGCCGGCATCCAGGCCAACGCCTTCGTGCGTGACTACGGCCTCAGGCTGCTGCCGGCGCTGTACGCCGTGTACAACCCCATGCCTTACGAGGCGGCGCGCGAGATGGAAGTCGAGCTCGGCATCGCCCTGCGAGAAGCAGGCTACGGCGTGTGGCAAGCCTGAATCTTCGGAGACGTCCATGGATCACCCCGCCTGCATCGTCATGACCACCGCCAGCACCGAGGACGAGGCCGAAGCGCTGGCCGCCGCCATCGTGGAGGCCCGGCTCGCCGCCTGCGTCCAGGTGGAGCGCGTGCGCAGCTTCTACATCTGGCAGGAGAAGCTGCACCGCGAGCCGGAATGGCTGCTCCTGATCAAGACGCTGGCGGCGCGCTTCCCGGAGTTGGAGGCCTTCATCCGCGAGCGCCACAGCTATGAGACGCCGGAGATCCTGCAGGTGCCGGTCGCGGCCGGATCGCCGGACTACCTGCGCTGGCTCGCCGCCGGCAGCACCGGCGCCGATCAGGCGTAGGTCACCCAGTCCTCGTAGGCCGGGCCGTCGAGGTGCGGCAGGGTGTTGTAGGTCACCAGCATGTGGCGCTTGGGCGTGAAGGCGAACTCGGTGACGGCCGTGTTTCGGATGCGCAGGTTGAGCTCGATCGTGGTCTCGGGACTGGTGCCCAGCACATGGCCCACCGCGGTGCTGATCGGCCCGCCGCTGGAGACCACCAGCACGCGGGCACCGTGGTGCTTGCCGCGAACATGGTCGAGCGCGGTGGTCACGCCGGCCAGAAAGTCGACATAGCTCGGCATGCCCACGGGCGACGTGCGGCCCTGCATCCAGGCGCCCAGGCCATCGCGCAGCAGCCGGAAGTGATGGCGGTACATCTCGGGCGAGTCGGGCTTTTGCAGCTTTTCCGGATGGATGGTGGCGATGACGGCATCGGCGTCGTACTCGTTGAGCCCCGGCCAGGGCAGGACGTCGTCGCGCACCAGGCCCAGGCCCTCGGCGATCCCCTCCCAGGTCTGGCGGTGGCGCTTCAGCGTGCCGGTGATGACCGCGTCGAACTGCATCCCGCGCTCGCGCCAGTACTCGCCCAGCCGCCGCGATTGCCGTCGACCCAGCTCGCTGAGCTGGTCGTAGTCGTCCGCGCCGAAGCTGGCCTGGCCGTGACGCACGAGATAGAGGGTTCCCATGCGCGGAATTTTGCCGGGGCGCCCCGCCCTCTGCCGTCCCGGCCGTGACCGTTGCGCTGGCGCATCGCTTGGGCGCTTGGGTGAAATAAGCAACGAATTCTGTAAGTGGATGAGTCCTTAAGTGTTCATTGTGTAAGAATGCGAACTTTCGTTGACATGGCCGCGCCAGCCCTTCCGCGCGGCAATGGCGCTCATCCACCGGAGAGGGACTGCACGGAACATGAACAAGACTTATCGGAGTGTCTGGAACCACGCGCTCGGCGCCTGGGTCGCGGTGTCGGAGATCACCGCGGCGCGCGGCAAGCGCGCGAGCGGCCTGGCCACCGTGCTGGTGGCGGCGGGCCTGAGCGTGCTGGCGAGCTCGGGCGCCGCACAGACGGTCAACTACAACGACGGCGACAACCTGGGCGCAACCATCGACACCACGCCGTCGAACGTGACCCTCAACAGCCTCGGCGCGGGCTCGGCGACGCAAAGCGGCGCCATCATCGGTGCCAACGGCATCATCAAGACCGGTGCCGGCATCGTCGTGCTGAGCGCTGCCAATACCTACCAGGGTGCCACGACCATCAATGCAGGCACGCTGCAGGTGAGCTCCGATGCCAACCTGGGCACGGGCGGCGGCATCGTCTTCGGCGGCGGCACGCTGCGCCTGGGCGCGGACAACTTCGCGAGCGGCCGCGCCATTGCGTTGGGCGCCGCCGGCGGCACCATCGACGTCGCCGGCACCAGCGGCAATACGCTCACCGGCCAGATCACGGGCAGCGGCGTGCTCACGCTGCGCAACACCGGCACCAACGTTCTGGGTGCGGAAACGCAGCGCCTGACCCTCGACAACGCCACCAGCAACTACACCGGCGGCACCGTGCTGCAGGGCAACGGGACGAGCGGGCGCCTGAACGTCTGGACGCACACCACAGGCTCCTTCGGCACCGGCCCGATCAGCTTGCGGGAGAACGCCGAAGTGCGCTTTCAGGGCGGGAGCGCGAGCGCCGGCAACCTGAGCATTTCGGTCCTGGCCAACACCAACGTCAACGGCAGCAACAGCGGCGTCCAGTTCCAGGGCGGCGCGCAGGGCGGCACGGCGACGATCAACACCAACGGGGAGGGCTCCTACGTCCTCTTCGGCGGCGGCGGCTCCAATGCGCAGCAGGCCACCCTCAACAACAACGGCGGGCGCGTGATCTTCCAGGAGACCAGCTCCGGCGGCAGCGCAACCATCAACAACAACGGCGGCGCCGTCCAGATCTCGAACACGGCGGACCTGAGCGGCGCCACCGTCGTGAGCAACAACGACATCGGCAACGGCCTGACCGGCCAGGTCTACGTCAACGGCATGACGACGGGCACGCCCGCCAGGGTGGGCTCCCTCTCGGGCTCGGGCAATGTCGTGCTCGGCGACACCACGTTGGAAATCGGGGCGCTCGGCAAGAACGACACCCTGAGCGGCGTGATCGCGAGCACCGGTCCGGGGCTCTTCGACAGCGTGGGCGGCATCTACATCAACCCGGTGCTGGGCGCCGGCAGCGGCGGGGTGATCAAGGTCGGCGCGGGCACCCTGACCCTCACCGGCGACAACACCTACACGGGCGGCACCACCATCAGCGACGGCGCACTGCAACTGGGCGACGGCAATGCCAGCGGCAGCGTGCTGGGCGCCATCACCAACAACGCGTCGCTGATCGTCAACCGATCGGACAACTACTCGCTGGCCAATCCGATCTCCGGCTCGGGAACATTGACGCAGGCCGGCACGGGCACCACGACCGTCACGGCGGTCAACGGCTACAGCGGCGGCACCGTCCTGAACGCGGGCGGGCTCACGGTCGCGAGCGGGGCCACGCTCGGCAGCGGCGCGCTCACGCTGCGCGCCGGCACGCTCGGAACGACGGCGGTCAACCAGATCCTGCCCAACGCGGTCGTCCTCGACGGCAGTGCCGGCCTGGCGCCCAACGGGTCCATGACCTGGAGCGGCCCGGTCACGCTGAACACCAGCTCCACGCTGACCATGGTCCCGGCGCAAGGGGCGCTCATCTTCGACGGCGGCATCGGTGGCGCCGGCGGCATCACGCTCGACGCGAGCGCGGCCGGCTCTTTCGGCAGCTTCAACTACCAGGCCGCCAACAATTACGGCGGCACGACCACCGTGCAGGGCAACGCCGCCCTGCTCGTGAATGGGGCCGGCAACGTTCCGGGCGACCTCCTGGTGAACGGCAACGGGACGGTCTTCGCGGATGGCAACAACCGGCTGTCGCCGGCGGCCAGCGTCACGGTCAATTCGACCGGCAACACGGTGAACGGGCAGGCGCAGCCCGGCCTGCTCCTGCTCAACGCCACCCAGACGGTGGCCCAGCTCAACGGCAGCGGCACGGTCGGCCTCGCCGGCTCCGAGCTGACGGTCGGCGCCGGCAGCTTCTCCGGCTCGATCGCCGACAGCCCGGCTTTCTCGGCGAGCTCCGGCTCGCTGGTCAAGGCGGGCACCGGTACGCTGACCTTGTCGGGCTCCAACAGCTACACCGGCAGCACCACCGTCGCCGGCGGCACCCTCCAGACGGGCGCCGCCAATGCCCTGAGCGCTGCCTCGGCGCACAGTGTGGCCGCGGGCGCCACGCTCGACCTGGCGGGCTTCAGCCAGAGCATGGCCTCGCTGAGCAACAGCGGCACGGTCTCGCTGGCCGGCACCACGGCAGGCACCACGCTCACGATCAACGGCCCCTATGTCGGCAACAACGGCACGCTGCGCCTGGGTACGGTGCTCGGCGCCGGCGGGCCTTCCGATCGCCTGGTGCTCGACGGCCCCACTGCCGTCGCCAGCGGCAGCACGACCCTTCAGATCACGAACCTCGGCGGCCTCGGCGGCCAGACCGTGGGCAACGGCATCGAGGTGATCACGGCGCTGAACGGCGCCACCACCACCGCGCAGACCACCAAGAATGCCTTCGCGCTCGGTGGCACGGGCCACGTGGACGCGGGCGCCTTCGAGTACCGGCTGTACGCCGCCGATTCGACAGGCGCCGGCGAGAACTGGTATTTGCGCTCTGAAGTGATTCCGCCGCCGCCTCCGCCGCCCCCTCCGCCTCCTCCGCCTCCCGCGCCTCCGGCTCCTCCGGCTCCTCCGGCTCCTCCGGCTCCTCCGGCGCCGCCCGCGCCCCCGGCACCACCGGCACCACCGGCACCACCGGCGCCCGCACCGGCACCGGCACCCATGGGGATTACGGCCTACCGCGCCGAGGCCTCGATGCTGTCCGCCCTGCCGTCGCAAATGCGGGGCGCCGACATGGCGATGGTCGGCAGCATGCGCACCCGGATGGGCGACGACGATGCCAGCGGCCGCGCGATGGCGAGCCTCACGCCGGTGGCCGGCGCGCTCTCGACCGAGCGCCGCGCCTGGGCGCGCGCCGTCTACAGCGACCTGGACATCCGCCAGTCGGGCGTGGTCAATCCCTCGACACAGGGCCATGTCGCCGGCGTCCAGGCAGGAACCGATCTCTACGTCTCGCCGCTGGGCGATTGGCGGGCGGGCATCTACGCCGGCACCCTCGACGGCAATGCCGACCTGAGCGGCTTCGCCAGCGGCCTCTACCGCGCCGTGGGCAGCACGGACCTGCGCGCGCGCTATCTGGGCGCCTACGCCAGCTACGCCAACGCCACGGGCTTCTATGTCGACACCGTGCTGCAGTACGGCTCGCAGCGCTACACGATCCGTCCGCTCGGCGGCTTCGCCGCGTCCGGCAAGGGGAACAGCCTCACCGCCGCGGTCGAGGTCGGCCAGGCCTTCGCGCTCAGCGGCAACTGGACCATCGAGCCGCAGGCGCACCTCAGCTACCGGCGGGCCAGGCTGGACGACCTGCGGATCTCCGGCGCGCTGGTGCAGCAGGACGACGCCAGCGGCTGGACCGCCGGACTGGGCGTGCGCGTGAAGGGCGACTTCGCGACCGCTGCCGGCCGCCTGCAGCCCTACGGCCGGGTCGGCGTCATCCACGCCAACGACGCGGGCGACACGGCGCGCTTCATCAACGGCGGCGTCTCCACGCCCATCGCGAGCTCGAGCAGCTACACGTCGGTCGAACTCGCGGCGGGCGCCACGCTGACGCTGAGCAAGACCGTGAGCGTGTACGGCGAGCTGGGCAAGGTCTTCGGCACCGGCGGCGACACCCGGGTGAAGTCCTCGATCCAGGGGGCCGTGGGCGTGCGCGTGCGCTGGTAACGAGAAAAGATCGCGGTCCGGGGGCGGAACTCGGGGGGCGGCCGCCGGCTCCCACCGCCCATGGCTGCGCCGACCTCCACCCACTCCCCCCATCTTCTCCCGCGGCGCGCCGTCGCTGCCGCTTTCGTCGCGGCGCCGGTGCTCTGGCTCGGCGCCCGCGCGCAGCCGCAGCCCAAACGCATGGCCACTCCTTCGCAAACCGAAGGCCCCTTCTACCCGGTCAAGCCGCCGGCCGACAGCGACAACGACCTGCTGCGCAACGGCACGCTGAGCTACCGCGTCGGCCAGCCTGCGTCGGTCGAGGGCAGCGTGACCGACCTCGACGGCCGTCCGCTGCGCGGCGCCCAGGTCGAGATCTGGCAGTGCGATCAGGCCGGCCACTACCACCACCCGGGCGACGGCGACCGCGCCGACGCGGCCTTCCAGGGCTTCGGCCGCGTGGCCGTCGACGGCGAGGGCCGCTGGCGCTTTCGCACCATCCGGCCCGTGGCCTACAGCGGCCGCACGCCCCACATCCACGTCAAGGTCAAGCTGGGCGGGCGCGAGCTGCTGACCACGCAGCTCTACGTGGCCGGCGACCCGGGCAATGCGCGCGACTTCCTGTGGCGCAACCTGCCGGAGCCGGCGCGCGAGGCGGTGACGGTGCCCTTCGAGCGGGCGCCGGACGGCTGGCTGGCGCGCTTCCCGATCGCCATCGCCGTCTGAACGCCGGCGCCCGGACGGTCGGCGCTGACCACCGGCAGCGGTACGGCCGCAGCATCGACCAGGTGTTTTGCGCGCCGCCGGGCTCTTTCGAGCTGGCGCCGCGTTCAGGCGGGCTGCGAGAGCACTTGCGCGAAGATCGCGGCATCGACGTTGCCGCCGGTCAGCGCGATGCCCACCGACTTGCCCGCCCAGCGCGTGCGCTGCTGCATCAGGGCCGCCAGCGCGGCGGCGCCGGCGCCCTCGGCCACGTTGTGGGTGTCGGTGAAGAGCACACGCATCGCCTCGGCCACGTCCCGGTCGCTCACCGCGACCACGTCGTCGGCCTCACGCCGCAGCACCTCCAGCGCCTCGGGCACCGGCGTGCGGCAGGCCATGCCGTCGGCCAGCCGTGTACTGACGGGCGATTCGAGTGCCCGGCCCGCGCGGAAGGAGTCGAGGTAAGCGGTGGCGTGGGCCGACACCACGCCCACGAGCCGGGTCTGCACGCCGCAGTGCGCGCGCGCGGCAGCCGCGGCTGCGAAGCCCGAGCCCAGTCCGATCGGCACGAACAGCACGTCCGGCGGCCCGCCCGGCACCGCGGCTAGCGCCTCGAAGAACTCCACGTAGGCGGTGGTCACGCCGCGTACCAGTTCGCGATGGAAGGAGGGCACGCGGTGCAGGCCCTGGGCTTCGGCCAGCTGCCCTGCATGCTCGCTGGCAGTCTGGAACTCGTCGCCGTGCTCGATCAGCGTGACGCCCAGCGCCCGCATCGCAGCGTTCTTCTCGACCGAGTTGCCGTGCGGCACCACGATGCTCGCCTCCAGTCCGTGACGCCGCGCCGCGAAGCCGACCGACTGGCCGTGGTTGCCGCGCGTGGCGCTGACCACGCGGCGCACGGCGGGCTGCTCGCGCGCCAGCGTTTCGAAGTAGGTGAGCCCGCCGCGCACTTTGAAGGCGCCGGCCGGCGTGTGGTTCTCGTGCTTGACCCAGACCGTGCAGCCCAGGCGCTGCGCCAGCAGCGGCCAGGCGTACTGCGGCGTCGGCGGCATCGCCGCGTAGACGGTGCGGCGCGCGGCCTCGATCTCGTCGCGTGTGAAGCGCATGTCAGCGGCGCTCCGGCAGTGCCATGCGCACGTCGAGCGCGAACGGCACGCGTTCTGTGAGCTGGAGCGGCAGGTTCATCAGATTCCCTTGGAGTCGAGCGTGACGGTGCCGCGCGGCGTGTCGAACACCGCGCGCAGGCCGGGGGCGCCGGCACTCAGCGGCGTGTCGGCGAGCCCGATGGCTTGCAGGGCCTTCGCCAGGTCGACGGCGCGCGGATGCGACAGGGCCAGCGAGCGCAGCCGGGTGCCGGAGTCGGCCATGCTGTCGCTGGGATGCGCCGCACCCCAGGCGATCAGCGTGGGCAGCGCGCCGTAGAAGAGCCGCTGGCCGTCGTCGCGCACCGTGATGCGCCAGTCGAGGCGGCCCGCCGGCGTGTCGCGCGAGGCCTCGAGCAGGCGGCCGCGGTCGATGCGTTGGCGTGCCAGCGCCTGGACGGCGGCGTCGGCGTCGGGCACCTCGACCACGAAATGCACCAGCTGGGGTCCCCGGCGCGCCAGCGTCGCCTGGAGCTCGGCATCGTCGAGGTCGAACCAGCGGTGGAAGGTCGCGGGCCGGGTCGGCTTCTGCCGGGGGTCGATCGCGATGATCTCCAGGTAGGCGCGCGGGAAGTCTGCCGCGGCGATCTTCAGCAGGCGGTTGTGCGTGCCCATCAGCCGGTGCACGCCGCCCGGGCCGGGCACGACGCCGAACGTGGCTTCGCACCAGGCCACGCCTTCGTCCAGGCTGCGGGCGGCGATCACGAGGTGGTCGATGCGCGCGGGCATGGTTCCTCCTAGAGGGTGAGCTTCCCGTCGATGCAGGTGACGGAATCGCCGCCGACCCAGACCTGGCCTTCGGCATCATGCGTGACGTGGACGCGGCCCGCACGGCCCAGGCACTGGCCCTGCGCCGCGAGGTAACGCTCGGGCAGGTGGCCTTCGGGGATCAGCCATTGCGCCAGGCTGGCGTTGAGGCTGCCCGTTACCGGGTCTTCCTCGATGCCGACCGGGGCCGCGAAGGCGCGCACCTCGAGGCCGATGTCTTCGGCGTCCGCACGGGCGAAGGCGCGCGCCTCGCGGTTGGAGCGCGAGATCAGCGGGGTGGCCGATTCCTCGTTGCGCGCGGGAATGCCGGCCACGCCCACCTTCTGGCCGAGCTCCTTGAGCAGGCGATGGTCGGGCTTGAGCGCGAGCACCGTGTCGGCATCGGCGAGCAGCAGGCCCAGCCACACGGGGCCGTTGTCCAGCAGCTGCGCGGCCACGATCTGCTGCGCCCGCAGGCCCAGCGCGCCGGCCACCTTGGCCAGCAGCGAAGGGCTGGGCGCGCTGCGCCGGGAGGGTGGCGCCGCAAAGACCAGGCGCTCGCCCTCGTGTCGGATCGGCACCAGGCCCTGGGCGCATTGCTGCACGATGCGCCCGCCGGCCTTGGGCCGGCCGCCGGCCTCGAGCCAGGCGTGGCAGCTGCCCAGCGTCGGATGGCCGGCGAAGGGCAGCTCGCCGCCGGGCGTGAAGATGCGCACGCGGTAGTCGGCCGAGGGCTCGGTGGGCGGGAGCAGGAAGGTGGTTTCAGAGAGGTTGGTCCACTTGGCGAAATCCTGCATTTCGGCGTCGTCCAGGCCGGTGCCGTCGAGCACCACCGCGAGCGGGTTGCCGGCGTAAGGCTTCGCCGTGAAGACATCGACTTGCTTGAAGGGGCGGGTTTTCATGGCTGTCATTCCAGGGCGAGGTCGAGCACGCCGCGCGCGCCGGCGCGGCTGCGCAGGTCGGCGAACCAGCGTTCGACGTGCGGCCAGCTGGGCCGCGTGTATTCGGTCTGCGGCAGGCCGAACCAGCGATGCGCTTCGCAGCCGACCGGGATGTCGGCCATCGTGAAATGCTCGCCGAGCATGTAGGGGCGGGTGGCGAGGTGCGCATCGAGCAGCGCGAACAGCGGCTCCGTGGCGCGCACCGAGTGCGCGATCACGGCCGGGTCGCGCTGGTCGGCGGGTGTGCGGATCCATTGCCTGAAGGCGCCGGCGCTGACCGGGTTGAGCGTGGTCTGCTGCCAATCCATCCAGCGCTCGGCATCGAAGCGGGCCGGCAGCGGCTCGGGGTAGAGCTTGCCCGGCGAATGCTTGGCGCAGAGGTAGCGCACGATCACGTTCGACTCCCAGAGCGTGACCCGGCCTTCGCCCTCGCCGTCGTCGATGGCGGGCACCAGCGCATTCGGATTGAGCGCGAGGTACTCCGGCGTTTGCACGATGCCGAACCTGCCGCCCGCCTCGGTGCGCTGGAAGTCGAGGCCGAGTTCCTGCGCGCACCACACGACCTTGCGCACGTTGATGGAGCTGATGCGCCCCCAGATGTTGAGCATGTTTCAGAATCCCTTCGTGGGGCGGTCGATGAGCAGAAGACGAAGCGCGAGGCCGGCCATCACCGTGGCCAGCAGGCCTCGCTGGAAGCCGGCGGCCCCGCGGCGCTGCTGCAGCCGGCGCCCGACGATGCCGCTGCACGCGCCCAGCACGGTATTGAACAGCAGTCCGGCCAGGGAGAGCGTGACGCCCAGCAACGCCAGCTGCGCCGGCACGCTGCCGCGCGCCGGATCGACGAACTGCGGCAGGAACACCATGAAGAAGAGCAGCGCCTTCGGATTCACCAGGTTGTTGAGCCAGGCGCTGCGCAGCACCTGCGCGAAGCCGGCACGCCCGGCCTGCGCCGGCAGGTGCGCGCTGCCCGATCGGAGCGCTCGCCAGGCGAGCCACAGCAGGTAGAGCGCGCCGGCATAGCGCAGCAGGTCGAAGGAGGGCGGCCAGGCGGCCACCAGCGCCGTGACGCCGGTCGCGGCGCAAAGGGTGTGGAGCAGGTCTGCCGCGGCGATGCCGAGGCCTGCCGCAAAGCCGGCCCGCGGTCCGAGCGCGATCCCGTGCGACAGCACGAAGGCCATGTTGGGCCCGGGCGAGAGGAACAGCGCCAGCACCGCCACCAGGAACAGCCAAAGCGTGCCGGGCTCGATCATGCCGCCGCCTTCTCGTGGGCCAGATAGGGGCCGATGTTGCGAAGCGCCTGCGCCACGTAGGCCTCCTTCTCGCCGACGGGGGCGACGTAGTGGAGGGCGTCAGCCGCTGCTTCGGTTCCCTCGGTGCGCGCGATGATCCAGGCCGCGAGGTAGGGCGAGGCCAGGCAGCCGCCTGCCGTCGCCACGTTGCCGGCGGCGAAGAAGGGCTGGTCCAGCACCTCGACGCCCGCTTCCTGCACCCAGGGCTTGGTCGTGAGGTCGGTGCAGGCCGGCACCGCGCCGAGGATGCCCAGCTTGGCCAGCAGCAGCGTGCCGGAGCATTGCGCGCCGATCAGTTGGCGTGCCGGGTCGAGCCGCAGCGCCGAGAGAACGGCCGGGTCCGCGGCGATCTCGCGCGTGCGGATGCCGCTGCCGACGATCACGGCCTCGGCCGCGCACGCATCGGCCAAGGTGGCCGTCGCGTGAAGCGTGATGCCGTTCATCGACCGCACCGTCGTGCCCGGCGCGGCCAGGCTCACGCGCCAGCCAGGTTTCTTGATGCGGTTCAGGACGCCGAGCGCGATGAGCGAATCGAGCTCGTTGAAGCCGTCGAAGGTGAGGATCGCGATGTGCATGGCCGGCCCGCTTCGACGACTGCTATGCAACGCTGGCGGCCAGCTGGCGCTGGACCTCGGCCGCGGCCTGGTGCGCCAGCTGCTCGCGCACGGCGTCGGCCAGGGCGGCGATCGCGGTGTCGATCTCCTCGGCGCTGGCCGTCACGAAGGACAGGCGCAGCGTGCGCGGGTCGCCGGCGCCCGCGTAGAAGGGGGTGCCGGGCACGAAGGCCACGCCGCGTTCCACGGCCTGCGGCAGCAGCGCCACGGCGTCCAGGCCCTCGGGCAGGCGCAGCCACAGGAACATGCCGCCGGCCGGCTTGTTGAAGCTGACGCCGAGGCCCTTCATTTCACGCTCGAGCGCGGTGAGCATCGCATCGCGCTGGCGCTTGTAGAGGGCGCGGATGGTGGGCACATGGCGGCCGAGAAAGCCGTCCTTCATCACTTCCGCCACCATGCGCTGGTTGAAGCTGGGGCTGTGCAGGTCGGCCGCCTGCTTGGCCTGCAGCAGCTTGGGGAAGATGGCCTTGGGCGCCACCAGGAAGCCCAGCCGCAGGCCCGGCGCCAACACCTTGGAGAAGGAGCCCAGGTAGATGCAGCCGTCGGGGTTGCGGGCGCTCAGCGGCAGCGGCGGCGCCTCGTCGAACCAGAGGTCGCCGTAGGGGTTGTCCTCGACGATCGGCAGGCCGGCCGCCGCGGCGGCGGCGGAGACCGCAGCGCGGCGCGCCTCGGTCATCGTGCGGCCGGTGGGGTTCTGGAAATTGGGCAGCAGGTAGACGAAGCGCGCGTCCTTGGCCTTGGCCTTCAGGTCGTCGACCAGGACGCCCTCGTCGTCGCTGGCAACGCTCACGGCCTCGGGCTCCATCGGCGAGAAGGCCTGCAGCGCGCCCAGGTAGGTTGGCGTCTCGACGAGCACGCGGCTGCCGGGGTCGAGCAGCACCTTGGCGATCAGGTCCAGGCCCTGCTGCGAGCCGGTGGTGATCAGGATCTGGGCCGGATCGACCGGCCAGGGCAGCATGGCCGCGACCGCTTCGCGCAGCGGACCGTAGCCTTCGCTGGCCGCGTACTGCAGCGCGGCCTGGCCGTCCTTGTGCAGCACCTCGGCGCAGGCCTCGGCGAAGGCGCTGATCGGGAAGGTCTTGGGCGAGGGCAGGCCGCCGGCCAGGCTGATGATGCCGGGGCGCTCGGTGACCTTGAGGATTTCGCGGATCACCGAGGGGTTCATCTTTTCGGCGCGGGCGGCGAGTTTCCAGTTCATGTTGTTTCCTTTGGATGGACGAGTCGTTGTGATGATGCGGCGGCGGGGCGCGCCTGCGAAAGCTTCTTGCCTGCGACCACGGTGGCGACCACCGCGGCCGCGAAGCCGAACGTGACGAGATCGAGCGGTTCGCCCAGGAGCGGGACCGCGGCGAGGATCGAGAGGAAGGGCTGCAGCAGCTGGGTCTGGCTCACGCGCAGCGCCCCGCCCATGGCGAGGCCCCGGTACCAGGCGAAGAAGCCCACCCACATCGAGAAGACGCCGACGTAGACGAAGCCCAGCCAGGACGAGGTCGCCACCGGCTGCTCGGGCCACAGCCACAGCGCGCCCGGCAGCGTGATCGGCAAGGCCATCACGCAGACCCAGCAGATCACGCGCTCCGCGCCCAGCGCCGGGGTGACCTGCGCGCCGTAGATGTAGCCCAGCGAGGCGGCGAACACGGCGCCCACCAGCAGAAGGTCGCCCCAGGCAAAGCCGAACTGCTGCTCGCCGGCACGCAGCACCGAGAACAGGATCACCAGCGCGCTGCCTGCCAGCGCACACAGCCAGAAGCCGAGCCGTGCGCGCTGGTGCAGCACCCAGGCGGCGCAGGCCGCGGTCACCAGCGGCAGCAGGGCGGTGATCACCGCCGCATGGCTGGCGCTGACGATGCGCAAGGCAAAAGCGAGCAGCAGCGGAAAGCCGATCGCGTTGCCCAGCATGGCCATGCCGAGGGGCTTCCACTGGTGACGTTGAGGCCGGGGCGAGCGGGTGGCAAGCAGGAAGACGACCGACAGCAGGCCCGCCAGCGCCGCGCGGCCCAGGGTCAGGAACCAGGGCGAGAGCTGCGGCGCCTCCACCGTACCGGTGGCGAGCCTCGTCATCGGCAGCGTGACGGCGAAGAAGGCCACGCCGAGCACGCCCAGCCACATGCCGAGGGTTTCGTCCCTGATCTTCATACGCTGGCCATCCACCAGGCGGTGAGCACCAGCACGGCGGCCATGCCGCGGTTGAACCAGAGCAGGCGATGCCCGTGCGCCAGCCACTTGCGCAGCAGCGAGCCTGCGAGCGCGTAGGCGAAGTTGCTGGTAAAGGCGTAGACCAGCATCACGGGTGCCACGATGGCGAAGCGCTTCAGCGGATCGGGCTGCCCCGCGATCCAGGTGCCCACCAGCGTCAGCGCCAGCAGCCATGCCTTGATGTTGACGAACTGCAGCATCACGCCCTGGCGGAAGCCGACGTGCAGCTGCCTGCCGTCGGCCTGGCCCATCGTGGCGCTGCCACTGAGCTTCCAGGCCAGCCACAACAGGTAGGCGACGCCGAAGGCCTTGATGGCCCAGCGCAGCGAGGGCGCCGCCACCACCAGCGCGCCGATGCCGGCGGCACACAGGCCCAGCAGCAGCGTCCAGCCCACCGGCACGGCGACGACGAAGCGCATCGCCCGCGCCAGGCCGCCGTTGGCCGCGAGCGCGGTCGACAGGGTGGTGTTGGGTCCGGGCGAGAAGCTCATCGCCGTGGCCAGCGCCAGCAGCGCGGTGAAATCTTGCCAGGTCATGGCACACACTCTAAACTGATGACCATTACAGTACCGATACAGTTTGTCGAACATGACTGGAGCCTGTATCGGTCAGATCGTCGACACAGAGCACTCGCGCATGCTGACACGAACCTCCACCCAATCGCTGACGGAGCAGTTGGCCGGCCGCTTTGCCGAGCGCATCCGCACGCGCCTGCTGGCGCCCGGAGCGCGGCTTCCGTCGGTGCGCGAATGCGCGCGGCAGCAGGGCGTGAGCCCGCACACGGTGGTCGCGGCCTACGACCAGCTGCTGGCGCAGGGACTCGTCGAAGCACGCCGGCAGCGCGGCTTTTTCGTGCGTGATGCGATTGCGGCCCAAGCAGGGCCGGCGCTGGCGACCGTCGGCCCGCTCGCCGAGCCGCCGGTGCTGCAGCCTGTACCGGCGGACGCGAGCACGCTGATCCGCGGCATGTTCCACCGCCCCAGCGACAAACCGCAGCCGGGCATGGGCGTGTTTCCCTCCGAGTGGCTGGAGTCGCCCTTTACGGCCGCCGCCGTGCGGCGCTTGACCAGCACCCGGGCGCTGCAGGACTTCTCGTTGCAATACGGCGAGCCCGCGGGGGACGGCGGCCTGCGGCGCAGCCTGGCCGCCAAGCTCGCCAGCATCAACGTGCCGGCCGGCGCAGACCAGATCGTGACCACGGTCGGCGCCACGCATGCGCTGGATATCGTCAGCCGCACGCTGCTGCGTCCCGGCGATCCGGTGATGGTGGAGGAGCCGGGCTGGGCGCTGGAGTTCGCGCGCCTCGAGATGCTGGGCATGCGCATCCTGCCGGTGCCGCGCAAGGCCGACGGACCCGACCTGGAGGTGATGGAGCGCTATTGCCATGCGGGGGATGGTCACAAACCCAAGCTCTTCGTGAGCGTGAGCGTGCTGCACAACCCGACCGGCTACAGCCTGACGCCCGGCAGTGCGCACCGGGTGCTGCAACTGGCCAACCAACACGGCTTTCATATCGTCGAGGACGACACCTACAGCCACCTGGCGCCGGAACACGCCACCCGCCTGTGCGCACTGGACGGGCTTCAGCGCACCGTGTACGTGAGCGGCTTCGCGAAGATCCTCGCGCCCGCCTGGCGCATCGGCTTCCTCGCGGCCTCGCCGGAGCTCGTGGGCCGGATGCTCGAGACCAAGCTGCTGGCCACGCTCACCACGCCGTCGCTTTTCGAGCGGGCGCTCGCCTGGTGCATCGACCAGGGGCAACTGCGGCGCCACGCCGAGCGCGTGCGCCTGCGCCTGGACGGCGCACGCGGGCGTACGGTGAAGCTGGCCCTGGCGGCCGGCTGCACGCTGGCTTCCGAGCCGGCGGGGCTGTTCGGCTGGGTGGACACCGGCGTCGACACCGATGCGCTCACTCAGCGCATGCTCGACGAGGGCTACCTGCTCGCGCCTGGCTCGCTGTTCCACGCCCGGCGGCCGCCGAGCACCCTGATGCGCATCAACTTCGCGACCGCGCAGGACGCCACTTTCTGGAAGGTGTTCGCGCGAGTGCGGGCGCAGCTTTGAAGGTGCGCCTCAAAGCAGCCTGTCGGGTGCGAAGGGGCCGAACAGCCTGAGGAGCAGGCGCAGGCCGGGGCTTGCGTCCGGCTCGGTCGTGCTGTCCTCCAGGCCGCTGTTCTGCGGTGCACGCCAGACTAGGCGGCCGTTGCTCTGCTCGACGCGCCAGGCGCCGGTGTTCATCGCGGTCTCGATCTGGCTGGCGGCGGCGGCGCAGAGCTCGTTGCTGCGGATCAGCAGCGCGATCTCGGTGTTCTGCAGTTGCGAGCGCAGGTCGAGGTTCATCGATCCGACCACCAGCAGCCGCCCGTCCATCACCAGCACCTTGGAATGCAGCATCGAACGCGACTCGCCCGGCGTGCTGCCGCTGCCGTTGGAGCCGAAGGCGCTGCCGAGGCCGGCCTGTTCGCTGCGCAGCTCGTACAAGCCGATGCCCATCGCCAGCAGTTCTTCGCGATGCCGCGCGTAGCCGACATGGGCCACGGGCGCATCGTTGGAGGCGAGGGAATTGGTCAGCACGCGAATCCTGACGCCGCGGGCCAGCGCCGAGGCAAACGCCTTCTTCATGTCCGGGCCCGGCACGAAGTAGGGCGAGATGATCAGGAGCTCGCGCTGGGCCAGGCCGATGAGCTGGAGCAGCCCCTCGACCACCGTGTCGCCACTGGCGGCGGCATCGGCTGCACCATCGAGCGAGCCGCGGGGCGCCGGACCTGTCCGGCGCTGGCCTTGTTGGGCCACGACGAGGCCCGGCGCCTTGGCCGGGCCGGCAACGCCGCGCGGCGTGTCCGCCGGGATCTTGGCCGGCTTGTCGACTAGCACCGCGGCGGGCGCCCAAACGAAGCTGGCCGTGCGCAGGTCCATCGGCTTTTCGTCCCAGGCGCGGTTCTGCTGCTCGGCAGACGGCGCGGCATTGCGCGGCCGCGGCTCGCCGTCGGGCGGCCGGGCCCCGCCGGTATTCGTTTCCTTTTCGCGCTCGCTGCGCGCTTCATTGCGCAGCGCATCGAGTTCCTTGGGGGTGACCAACGACTGAACGGGATAGGCGCGCTCGTTGTTCCAGTACGCATCGAAGCTGCGCGACAGGTCCTGCACGATCGGGCCGGCCGCCAGAACGTCCATGTCCACGAAGTTGCCTGCCTGCCCATTGCCGAAATAGGCGTCGCCGAGGTTGCGCCCGCCGGTCACCCCGAGCACGTTGTCGGCGATGAACAGCTTGTTGTGCATGCGCTGCTGGATGCGCGAGGCATCCTCGACGGCGTTGAACATCCGGGCCAGGCTGGAACCCCGCGAGCCGGGTAGCGGATTGAACATCCGCATCTCGATGTTGGGCACGAAGGCCAGGCGCATCACCAACGCATTGCGGCCGGTGCTGTGGAAGTCGTCCAGCAGGATGCGCACGCGTACCCCGCGACGGGCGGCTTCGCGCACGGCGGCTAGCAGGCGTCCGGTGCTGGCGTCGGCATGGATCGCGTAGTACTGCAGATCGAGCGTCTTCTGCGCACCCTCGGCCAGCGCGAGGCGGCTGCCGTAAGCGGCCGGCGGACCGTCGAGCAGGAGGAAGCCGGACTCGTTGCGTGCCGCGGCGGCCTGGCGGCGCTGCTGGACCAGGGCTGCCAGCGGCGTGCCGGCGGGGGAGGCGAGCGCGGCGGAAACCGGCCGGTGCACGTTCTGCGGAAGTTCGGCGCAGGCCGAGAGAAAGAGGAAGGCCGAGAACAGGGCCGCGCCGCAGCGTCGCCATGCGACCGCGGAGGGATGGAAGGCCTTGAATGAAATCATGCAGCCCTATCGGAACGTGGACAGGCCCTGTATAGCGCAGCTGCGGCCAGTTGCGCGTCGGACGAAGGCGCCGTCGGCTAGCCCTGTCGCGCCGAATCGAGCTCTTCCCAGCGCTCCATCGCCGCCAGCAATTCCTCGTCGATCTGCGCGTGACGTTGCGCAAGCTCGGCGGCGCGCGAGGCCTCGGTGGCGTAGATGGCGCCGCCGTCGAGCTCCAGGACTTCGGTGATCCGCTTCTGCTCTTCCTCGAGGTCGGCGATCTGTGCGGGCAAGGTCTCGAGTTCGCGCTGCTCCTTGTAGCTGAGCTTTCTGCGTGTTCCCAGGCGCGGGGCTGCTGGCGGCGTGGGGGGCGCCGGCACCGCTGCGGATGCGGGTGCGGGCGAATCCGCGGCGCTCTGGGCGGCAATCTCGCGCGCGCGCTTGGATTGGATCATCCAGTCTTCCACGCCGCCTTCGTATTCGCGCCAGAGGCCGTCGCCTTCGAAGGCGACGATGCTGGTCACCACGTTGTCGAGGAAGGTGCGGTCGTGGCTCACCAGGAAGACCGTGCCGTCGTAGTTCTGCAGCAGGTCCTCAAGCAACTCGAGCGTGTCGATGTCGAGGTCGTTGGTCGGTTCGTCGAGCACCAGCACATTGGCCGGGCGTGCGAACAGGCGCGCCAGCAACAGGCGGTTGCGCTCGCCGCCGCTGAGAGAGCGTACCGGCGAGTGCGCGCGCGCCGGCGAGAACAGGAAGTCGGCGAGGTAGCTCTTGACGTGCTTGCGCTGGTTGCCGATCTCGATCCATTCGCTGCCTGGGCTGATGAAGTCCTCCAATGTGGCGTCGAGCTGCAGCGCGTCGCGCATCTGGTCGAAATAGGCGACCTGCAGGTTGGTGCCCCGGCGGATCTTGCCGCTATCCGGCTCGAGCTCGCCGAGGATGAGTTTCAGCAGCGTGGTCTTGCCGGCGCCGTTCGGTCCCAGCAGGCCGACCTTGTCACCGCGCAGGATGGTGCCGCTGAAATTGCGGATCACTGTCTTGGCGCCGAAGGCTTTGGTCGCGCCCGTCAGTTCCGCGACGATCTTGCCGCTCGACTGGCCGGAAGCCACGTCCATATTCACGCTGCCGAGCGCCTCGCGCCGGGCCGTGCGCCTGGCGCGCAGGGTCTCGAGCCGGTTGATGCGGCTCTGGCTGCGGGTGCGGCGGGCCTCGACGCCTTTGCGGATCCAGACTTCCTCCTGGGCGAGCAGCTTGTCCGCCTTGGCATTGATGATCGCTTCCTGGGCGAGTTGCTCTTCCTTCTGCGCCAGGTACTGCTCGAAGTTGCCTGGATAGGAGCTGAGCTTGCCGCGATCCAGCTCCACGATGCGGGTCGCCACTCGGTTCAGGAAGCTGCGGTCGTGCGTGATGGTGACGACGCTGCCCTTGAAGTCGATCAGCAACTGCTCGAGCCATTCGATCGAATCCAGGTCGAGGTGGTTGGTCGGCTCGTCGAGCAGCAGAACATTGGGCGCGGCCACCAGTGCCTGCGCCAGGGCCACGCGCTTGCGGGTCCCGCCCGAAAGCGCACCCACGCGCGCGCTGCCGTCAAGGTGCAGGCGATGCAAGGTCTCCTCGACGCGCTGCTCCCAGTTCCACGCGTCGAAAGCTTCGATCTGCGATTGCAGCGCGTCGAGGTCCAGGCCTGGGGCTCCGGAGAGATATTGCTCGCGAAGAGCGATTGCATTGGCCAGGCCGGTGCTGGCGGCTGTGAACACGTCGGCATCCAAGTCAAGTTGCGGATCCTGGGCCACGTACGCGACGCGCAAGCCCTGCTGTGCCTGGAGCGTGCCGTCGTCGGGCTTCTCCAGACCGCCCAGGATCTTCAGAAGGGAGGATTTGCCTGCGCCGTTGCGGCCGATCAAGCCGATGCGCTCGGATTCAAGAAGCGAGAAGTCCGCATGATCCAGCAGCGGGACGTGTCCGAAAGCCAGCTGTGCGTCGAGGAGTGTGATGAGTGCCATGTGGCGCGGATTATCGGAGTGGCATGTCGATGGCTTGGCGTGAAGGCGCGATGGCGGCTTGGAGGAGATGAGGGCCGGGATGTGCCGATCAGTTTGCCGCAGATAGTTGAGAGGCTAGAACTTGGCATATACTCGTAGGCTCTGCTGAAATCGATATGCACTTTGCGGCTTCTACGAAGCGCCAAGAATCGAAAGAAAGCAGGCTTCGATGCGGTGGGTCTTCAAAGACGTGTCATAATTGAGGGCTCCGCACAAGACGGCAGGCAGTTGAAGCTCTCAGGGGTTTTGGTGGCTGCGGTGGTGGATGGGGTGAGGGGTTTTGGTGGGGGCTGGGTTGATCGAGTGATTGGCTGGGTTCTTAAAGAAGCTTAAAAAAAGTTTGGTGGTTCTTCAAAAACCGTGTAATAATCTAAGGCTTCGCTGATCGCAGCGAGGTGAGCAAGAAAGGCGCAGGGATGTGTCGGGCTTGCGGGGATCGTTAAAAACATACAGCCGATAAGCGTGGGCGTTTG
>DATFFA010000143.1:0-8584 GCA_035250605.1 Variovorax sp.
TGCTGCGCGCCGAAGAGCTCAAGACCACCTTGCGGCAGATGATCGAGCTGCACGCCCGTGCGCCTGGAGAGGCGGAGGAGGCGGAAGAGGACTCGCAGCCGTAGCGGCTTCGCTGCGCACGATCTAGGCTGCGTATAAATCAGGGCCCGTCAACGCGAACAGGCAATGCTGGCGGCTGTCGTGCTCGGCAATCGGGTCCGCGGCGTCATCTACGCGATGTTGGTAATGGCATCGGAGCTGCCTCGATGGGACAACTGGTGGCCGCATGGGTGACAGTCCGTCCCCATTCGCGCGTGGCCTTGCCGGTCTCGCGGTAGCACTGGCAGATCACCAGCCAAGGGTGCCCAACTGGGCCGCGGTCTTGACCGGCGGCGGCCTGAGTCATAGGCCGTTCCGGGCTGCTTGGCCATCATCTTCCGATCGACCCTGGCTCACCGCTTCTGCTGGAGGTGCGTAGATACCGAGGACCAAATCGATGCTGTGCCGCGTAGAGCGAGACATCTGCTCCGATGTGATCTGTCCCGGTCACTGATATTTCTCATTGGACAGCCTGCTCGCCCTCAGTTATCCAACATCGCCTGCAGATCGATCGATCCGACCCAATTCTGGGCACATCCACCTGCGTAGTCCGAGAGCGGTTGTGGGCGATGGCGCGCTCGTGGGCCGTTGGACTCCTAAGTAGCATCCGGTTTGCACCTACTGCCATACTGCTCTGCTTTACCTCGAGCGCGTTGGAACACCAACACCTCTCCAGCACTGATCTCCACCCCCTTCGAAGGCACGCAGGCTTCGGCTTCGCAAAATGCAGTGTGATGGGGCAAATGCGATATCACCTCGCTCTCAATTTCGCTTGCGAGTTCAGCGTCCCCAGGCGCAACTTTCTCGTCGAACACGACACGGATTCGCACATCCTTGTCGGTCCACGACACCACCACGGATCGCATATTGGCAGTCACCATGCCCAGCAATGCGACTTGAAGAGTCAGCAATACTCGAACTCTTAGCTCAACGGCGTTCGTCATCTTGGCCTCGCAGGAACGATATGGGAACCGCGTGATCCGTGGTGGATGATGCCAATGCTAGTAGGGGACCTTTCACCGGTCACAGGATCGACGTAGTTCCCAATAGAATGGGCCGCCTCAACATACTGCTTCGAATTGGCGAGCTCCGGGAACTCGGCTTTGTGCTTGTTCCAGTGCCCAAGGGCGTTCTCTACCGAGGACAGCTTCTTTGTGGACGACCAGATAGGTCGCTTTGCCGCAAGTGCACGATGTGTCGAGGAGGCCTCACCGGTAATTTTTTACCAATGTGGCAAGGAAGTCCTCACCGATACCCGCTACCAAATCCGCGTCACGCGGAGTCTGCCGACGAAGCCAATTAGAGATATCGACGCAGTCAAAAAAGCTATCCTTCATACCTTGGACGCCACCTAGTTCCGCGTGGCAATCGATCGCGAAAATGCCGATGTCCACAGGGCGACTTTGATGCGCAATCCATCTCCTCTTCGCATCCACGAGCGTCAGTCCACCAGCGTCTCCAGATTCTCGGTTCGTCTTTCCGAGACGACTTATCTCGTCTGACCAATCCATGCACTTCCCGAGCTGAGCGAGGAAAGCGCGATTCGAACTAGCGAATATTTGGACCTCGACATCAAGACCGAAACAGGAGATGACGACGTTTCGAACCGCGGAGATCATTGCCTCTGATGAGCTAATGTCCGCATCGAAAAACAGGTACTGCTCGAATGGTCGGTTGAATACCTTCGCGGGGAGCTCCGCTCCCGTAGCCAATACGTCGCACAAGCTAGGCCAAGTATTGCCTGCTACCACGTTACTCCCCTAGAAAGCGTAGCTTGGTGACGATCTTGTCGAGGATGGAAACAGACGCAGAAGGCACACCGGCAGGCGCACCCGGCACACCGCCGCCGGTCGATTGAGGATAGAACCTGTAGACCTTGTCCCCGTTCGTCATGATGGTGACGGTTCCATCTTTCGACATCGTCTTCACATATCCATTCGCAGCCAGGTTCTCGATCGCATGCGATTGTGTCAGACCCACGTTCAGCTGATTGGCACTGTTCCTCGTGGCTCTTGCGCCTACCGAAATCTCCGTAAACGCTGCAGCTTCCTTCGCCGCATCTGCAACTCCATCTGCCGCCTTGATGAATTTAACAGGTCGGCGAAGCTGACGGGGGGCATGTTGGCGCGCAGGACGCCGGGGGCGGGAGCGAACTCCCCAGCGCCGCCGGCGACGGTTGGGGCTGCACCGCGGGCGGACGCACCGGCATCCTTGGCACCGTCCTTGACGGCTTCGCGCCGCACCGGGTCCTTGGCATTGGGCAGGTCGTCCGGCAGGTAGCGCAGGGCGGGCTGGCCGCTGGTGAAACTCAGGGAACTGCCCGAGCCCGCCGTGGCGAGAGAAGACGAACGCTGGCTGGCATTGGCTTTTGCATTGGCAGCCGGAACGCCGAGGGCAACGGAAGGCGGTGTCGCCTTGCGAGCCACGCCGCTCTGGATCTGTGCGGCAGCGATGCCGCCGACGGCCAACGCGGCCACGCAGACGGCGGCACGCAGAATTCTGGTTGTTGTGACCACGGGGGCTCCCTTGATAAGTGGGTCTTCTTGTGCGCGCGGCATGCATCCGCGCTGTCCGTGTGTCATGGGCAGCGCGAGATTCAGATGCGCGAGAGGGTTAGGGCGAGGTCGTCATTGCAAGCGACCCGCTTGGGGACGGCTCACATGCGCCTCTTTCTTGGCCGCGAACCTTATTCAGATTCGCGCCCGCCGAAGGAAGCCAGCGAGAAAGAGCGAGAAAAGAAAACCCTGATAGATGAAAGCATTCGTCTTCGGCACGAAGACGAACTGCCAGGTGTCCTGACCGGCACGGCCCCTACAGGCGTGCCAACGCCAGCGCCAGCCTCGCGCCCACCTCGGCGTTGTGCTTCACGAGCGCGATGTTGGTCGCGAGGCTGCGCCCGCCGGTCAGCGACTTGATGCGCGACAGCAGGAAAGGCGTGACGGCCTTTCCGGCGATGCCCTGTGCTGCGGCTTCCGCGAGGGCCTGCTCGGTGATCGCATCGATCTCCTCGCGCGGCATGGCCGCGGCTTCCGGCACCGGCGTGCTCAGCACCACGCCACCCGCGAGGCCCAGGGCCCACTTGGTGCGAATGAAGCGGGCCTGCGCATCCGCATCGTCCAGCCGGTAGTCGGCGCGCAAGCCACTGTCGCGGGTATAGAAGGCGGCGAAGTTGTCCTGCCCGCAGCTGAGCACCGGCACGCCATGCGTCTCCAGGTATTCCAGCGTGAGCCCGAGATCCAGGATCGACTTGGCGCCGGCGCACACCACCGCCACCGAAGTCTTCGCCAGTTCCTGCAGATCGGCCGAGATGTCGAAGCTCTGCGCCGCACCGCGATGCACGCCGCCGATGCCGCCGGTGACGAAGACCTCGATGCCCGCCAGTGCCGCGCAGATCATGGTGCCGGCCACGGTGGTGGCACCGAGCTCGCCGCTGGCCAGCACCGCCGGCAGGTCGCGCCGGCTGACCTTGTGCGCCTGGTTGGAGCGGCCGAGCAGTTCCAGTTCCTCGTCCGACAGCCCGATGCGGATGCGACCGCCCATCAGCGCAATGGTCGCGGGCTCGGCGCCCAGGCTGCGGATGGATGCCTCCACCTCGCGCGCCGTGCGCACGTTCTCCGGATAGGGCATGCCGTGCGCGATGATGGTCGACTCCAGCGCCACGAGCGGGCGGCCGGCAGCGCGCGCAGCGGCCACGGGCGCGCTCAGGGCGAGCCAGGATGAGGCAAGCGGGGTGTCCATGTCGATGCGTTCTCCTGACAGTGCGGGCGCAAGGATCTTAGATCCACGCGCCGCGCCCTCCTCAGGGCACCAGCACCGCCCGGCCCCGATGCCCGCGCTGCGTGATCCATTCGAGCGCGCTCGCCGCCTCGCCGAGCGCGAAGCGCTTCACCTCGAGCGTGAGCCGTCCGTCCGCCAGCCGCGCCAGCAAGGCCGGCACTGCGGCGCGGCCGGCCGCTTCGCGCCGGAACATGTTGAGCGGCAACAGCGCCACGTCGCGCTGCAGGAAATGCGCGATGTTCAGGGGCAGCATGTTGCCCGCCGTGTAGCCCACCAGCACCGCACGGCCACCGGGCACGACGCAGGGCAAGGCAGCCTCCAGCACCGGGCCGCCGACGGTGTCGACCAGCAGGTCGACGCCCTGTTGCTGCGCCGCGTCCTCGGTGCGCGTGAGCACGACGGCGCCCACCTCGCGCGCGAGCTGCACCGTCATCGATCCCACCGCGCCCGTCGCGCCGGTTACCAGCATGCGCTCGCCGGCCTGCAGCTTCGCGATTTCGTGCAACGCGACCCAAGCCGAGGTGCAGGGCGAGAAGAAGGCGGCGCCGAGCGCCATGTCGAGCCCATCGGGCAACAGGCCGAGCGCCTCGTCGGGCGCGTCGATCAGCTCGCACCAGGTGCCGTCGTTCGTGGTGCCCAGGCCGCTGCCGCGCACCCACACGCGCTGGCCGGCCGCATGGCGTTCGCTCGCGAACACAATGCCCGCGGCTTCGACGCCGGCGACGTAGGGCAGCGGCGGATGCTGGAGGAACGCGCCGCTCCAGATCGTGCGATCGATATGGCCCACGGTGGCCGCCGCCATGCGCACGATCGTGCGGCCAGGGCGCGGCTGCGGATCGGGCAGGTCCTCCAGCACCGGCGCGGCGCCGAAGCCGGGAATGCGCACGGCCTTCACGACAGCGACTCCAGGAAAGAAAGCACCGCGTCGGCGAAGGCGCCGGGCATGTGGTCGGGCAGCGGCACCATGCCGCCCTCGATGTCGACGATGCGCGCCTGTGGAATGTGCGACTTCAGCTCCTGCGCATGCGGGGCGGCGAAGGGATCGTCGCTGGCACGCACGATCAGCGTGGGCTGCCGCACCTTCCCGATGCGCTCTTCCATGCGATAGGCCGCGACGGCGCGGTGCCCCTCCTCCATGCGGCCGCTCACCTTGAGTGCATCCAGCACGAAGGCTTCCAGCAACTCGGGCCGCCCGGCCGGGTAGAAGCCGAGACGCTTCTGCCACAGGGCCGCGAGATGGCTGCCGTCGCCGCTCATCGCCACCTCGTCGATGGGCGGGCGCTCGGCCCGTGCGCGGCGGAAAGCGGCGTCGGTGTACGGCGTCGACGACAGCACCAGCCCATGCACACGCGCGGCGAATGCGCTCGCCAGCTCGACCGCGATCACGCCGCCCGTGTGGTGGCCCACCACATGCGCGCGGGCGATGCGCAGCGCGTCGAGCAGCTCGACGGCCACACGCGCCCACTGCTCGATGCTTGCGGGCACGCCACCATCGTCGGAATCGCCGAAGCCTGCGGTGTCCATGGCCACCGCGCGGAAGCGGCGCCCGATCAAGGGCAGCACATCGCGGTACTCGGCCCAACTTCGCGGCGACTGGTGCAGCAGCAGCACCGTCTCGGCACGCGGATCGCCGCAGCTCGCGTAATGGACCTGCCCGACCGACAGATCGGCGAAGGCGCGGCGGATCTTCGTCATGGCTGCGTCCTGTCGGCCGGCGGTCGCCACAGCCCGGCGTGCTTCAGCATGCCGAGCGTGCGCGCCAGCACGTCGCGCCGGTAGGCGCCCACGTCGCGGGCCGCATAGTCGTAGAACCCGCTGCCACTCTTCAGGCCCAGCCGGCCCTCTTCCATCATGCGGTCGAGGATGGCCGGCGCCGCATAGCGCGCCGGATCGATCGAGCCCGACATCTCGCGGCTCGCATGGTGCAGGATGTCGGCGCCGCCGAAGTCGATGAACTCCACCACGCCCAGCGCGGCGAAGCGCAGGCCCAGGCCGTAGCGCGTGGCCTTGTCGATTTCCTCCGCGGTCGCGGCGCCCTCTTCCACCATGCGCGCGGCCTCGTTCATGACCAGCGCCTGCAGCCGCGGGACGATGTAGCCGGGCGTCGGGCCGCACACCACGGGCAGCTTGCCGATCGCCTCCATCAGCGCCTTGGTGCGCGCCAGCACGACGGCATCGGTGCCGGCGTGGCAGCTGAGCTCCACCACCGGGATCACATACGCCGGGTTGAGCCAGTGCATGTTGAGAAAGCGCTCCGGCCTCTTGACCAGCGCGGCAAGCTGCGTGACCAGGATGCTGCTGGTGGTCGAAGTGAGAATCGCGTCCTCGCGGCAATGGCGGTTGATCTGCTCGAAGGCCTCGCGCTTGGCCTCCAGCGTTTCGGGCACGCCTTCGAACACCAGCTCGGCTGCGGCCAATGCGCGCGGCGCGTCGGCGGCGGCCACGAGCTCGACGCGCTCGGCCATCGCCGGCACCTGCGCCGCATCGAGCACGCCCAGTTGCGCGAGGCCGGAGAGACTGCCCTCGATCTCGGCTCGGGCTTCGGCGCGCAGCTTCTGCCAGGCTTCATCGCTTCGCGAGCGCAAGTCGATCAGCGCGATGCGATGGCCCGCGTAAGCGAAGGCAATCGCGATGCCGCGCCCCATGCGGCCCGCGCCGACAGCGGCGAAGCGCGGCGCTGAGGCGGACTCACTCGCCATCGTGCAGCCTCTTCTTCAGCGCGGCCTGGTCCAGACCGGCCAGGCCAAGCGCCTCGAAAGTGCGCGGGCCCTGGCGCAGGTCGCGGCCGAGGAAGCCGCCGACGATGGCCAGCAGGCCGTGCGCGATCGGCGCATCCACGCCTGCATGGCGCGCTGCCGACGCGAGGAAGGCCAGGCCGAGTTCCGTGTCCTCGGTGATGTAGCGGTGCGCGTAGAGATCGATGTTCTCGCGCCAGTCGCCGGACTTCACCAGCTGCTTGTGCGCATCGCCGTACATCCACTGGTCGTTGTTGTAGTGGTCGGCCAGCGGATAGTGCGGCGCGCCGTGCCCGAAGGCCTCGCGCACCGCGATGCGCTCCTGGTCCAGCCGGTCGGTTACGTCGCGCACCGCGCGCTGCGTGCCCTCGTTGTGGATGTCCCAGCGCTCGAAGTGCTGCAGGGGCGCGGCGTTCATCACCATCAGCGGCGGATGGATGATCGGCCCGGCATTCATCAGCGCGCCCGAGAGTGCATCGCCGCAGCCGTGCACGCTCGGGTAGGCCGCGCGTATCACCTCCAGCGCCTCGCGTTCCTTGCGCGCCGGATAAACGCCGGTCGGCAGGCGGATGGCGCGAATGGTGACGTTGACCTCGCGCTCGCCGTGCTTGCGCGCGAGGTAGGGCAGCGTGCCGGTTTCGGCCCAGGCCACGTCGGCGCGGTTGCCGGCCTGCTTCACGATGCGGGCCATGACGAAGCTGCCGAAAGTGCCCGGCGGCAGGAACACCACCTGGCCGTCGACCAGGTGCGGTGCCATGGCGCGGGCGATGTCTTCCTGCGCAATGGCGGGCGTCGGGATCACGATCAGCGAGGCGCCGCGCAAGGCTTCGCCGATGTCGGCGGTGGCCAGCGCGATGGGCACGTCGCGTGCGCCGCGCGCATCCTTCAGGCAAATGGAGCCGGCCTGGCGCACGGCCGCCAGTGCATCGGCATCACGGCGCCACAGGCGCACCGAATGGCCGGCTTCGGACAAGTCGGCAGCGGCGGCATAACAGCCATGGCCGCCGCCCAGGATCGCGATGTTCATAAAGCAAAAAGTGTTGTGGGCCACGGGCCGCCGATCCGCAGGTCGACGGGCTGGGCAATACATTACTTTTCATCAATTTGACTGTCAACTATCGTCAACCCCACCCGAGCAGCCCATCGAGCTCGGCCAGCGAATCGACGAAGCCATCGGCATCCACCTCGCGCACCGGCTGGCCGTGGTTGTAGCCATAGCTCACCAGCACCACGGGGCAGCCGGCGGCGCGCGCGGCCTGCGCGTCGTTGCTCGAATCGCCGACCATCAGCGTGCGGGCGGGCGCACTGCCGAGCGCCTCGCAGGTCTTCAGGAGCGGCAGCGGATCGGGCTTCTTGCGTTCGAAGGCCTCGCCGCCGAACAGATGCTCGAAGTAGCCGTCGAGGCCCTTGGCCGCCAGCAGCGGGCGCGCGAAGGCGATGGGCTTGTTGGTCAGGCAGGCGAGGCGCAGGCCCCTTGCACGAAGCGCGGCCAGGCCTTCGGCGACGCCGGCGTAGATCGGCGCATGCTGCCCGTTGATGGCGAGGTAGTGGTGCACATAGCGCCCCCAGGCCTGGTCGAACAACGCGCCGTCCGCATCGCGCTCCTCGCGCACGCGACGCAGCACTGAGCGGATGAGATGCTCGGAGCCCTTGCCGACCATCGTGCCGATGACATCGCGTGTGATCGCGGGCAGGGCCAGTTCTCTCAACATCCGATTGAGCGCGACCTCGAAATCGCCGAGCGTGTCGACCATCGTGCCATCGAGATCGACGATGGCTGCCTCGAGCGGGGGACGGCGCAGGGCCGCAAGGTTGGGGGAATGCAAACTAGATCTCCAAAATGGTGATTAATTCTGCCCCGGGGGCATTGACGAGCGACGCCGACTGGCAAACTCTTTGCGTCCGGAGGTCCTTGCGAGGCGCACTATGAAAAACTGGCAAGAAGATTTGCTGCGCATCGTCGCTGTCGCGCCCAGCGAGCAGGAGATCTTTGA
>DATFFA010000144.1:0-19398 GCA_035250605.1 Variovorax sp.
CCTCCATCCTGACTGGCTGCACAAGCAACCCTCCGACGTATTCGATTGGAGGGTCCGAGTTCCTGACCTTTGAACAAGCTGCAGCAGCCCTCATGGAAGAATCCGCTCCAGGAGAGGGCGCGCTTGGATTGGATCAGCCAACTCGACTCATCCACGCAGTGCCCTTCCCGTATCCGCGCGAGGCGAGGCGAGCAGGCATTGAAGGAAGAGTCATTGTCGAAGTGGAAGTTGATGAGCGTGGAAATGTCGCTCGGACGGCCGTCATCGGGGAGTCGCACAAACTCTTGGCAGACGCGGCAGTCAATGCCATCAGTCAAGGGAAATTCCGACCTCACACGTACCGCGGCACACCGGTCAAGGCGCGACTTCGTTACCCAGTCACTTTCAAGCTGAACCCACCGGACGATCCCGCACCCACCCCAGTCACGCCCGCAGCGCCCTAACCATCCAGCTCCGGATAACACCTGAAGATCCCCTCCTCATTGAACGCAATCCGCCGCGCGCTCTGCAGGTACTCCCGCACCCGCTGCCGCCGGGCGACATTGGCATGCAGCTTTTCCACCGCGGGCGTGCGCGCCAATGCGCGCGCCGTCGCCTTGGGAAAGGCATAGCGCAGCCCCGCCACAAGCTGGAACAGCGACAGATCGGCATAGGTCAGGCTGTCTCCAACCAGATGCACGTCCCCCGCCGGATTGCGCTGCAGCACGCGCTCGAACCAGTCGAGGTACTTGGGAATGCGCTCCTCGCGAAAGCACTTGGCGCGCGCCTGCGCGGCCTCGCGCTGGTCCTCGTAGTAGTCGCCGACGGAAATCGGGTGGTGCGTGTCGTGCGCCTCGGCCACCACGTCGGCGATGGTGAGCTGCAGCTGGTGCGTCCACAGCCCGTCGCGCTCGCCGATGCCGGCCAAGCCCAGGCGCGGGCCCAGGTAGAGCAGGATCGCAGCAGTCTGGCCGACCACCACGTCGCCGTCTACCAGGAAGGGCGGCGCGAAGGAAGGGCGCGGATTCCCGGGATCGCTCAAACGCCGCGCCAGCGCGGACTCCCCACCGCCCTTTTCGGCCGGCTGGCGCGCAACGTCGACGTATTCGGCGCCGGCCGCCTCGAGCGCGAGCCGCACGAATTCGCCGCGGCCCTGGATGGTGGGCCAGTAGTGAAGCTGATAAGTCATCGCGGAGCCTTTCGCGCTCATGCTAGCGCGGCACGCTCCCCCGTCAACGCCCCCAGCGCAGCACCATGGGATCGAGCCGCTTCGCCGTCTCGATCAGGCCCTTGCGCGTCTCCGGATGCAATGCCGGCCACGGCTGACGCGGCGCCTCGCAGGCGATCACGCCGCCCTCCTTCATCAGCGTCTTCGCGGCCAGAAAGCCGGCCTGCCGGTTCTCGTAGTTGATGAGCGGCAGCCAGCGCTCGTAGAGCGCATACGCGCGCTCGCGGTCGCCGTTGCGATGCGCCTGGATGATGGGGCGGATGCCATCCGGATAGCCGCCGCCCGTCATCGAGCCGGTGGCGCCGGCATCCAGGTCGGGCAGCAGCGTGATCGCCTCCTCGCCGTCCCATGGCCCCTCGATGGTCTGGCCACCCAGGCGGATCAGCTCGCGCAGCTTCGAGGCCGCGCCGGCGGTCTCGATCTTGAAGTAGGCCACGTGCTCGATCTCCATCGCCAGGCGCGCGAGGAAGGAAGCCGACAAGGGCGTGCCGCTCGCGGGCGCGTCCTGGATCATGATGGGGATGTCGATGGCGTCCGAGATGCCGGCGTAGAAGGCCTGGATCTGCGGCTCGACGCAGCGGAAGGTGGCGCCGTGGTAGGGCGGCATCACCATCACCATGGCAGCGCCCATGTCCTGCGCGCGCCGGCTGCGCTGGGCGCAGACGCGGGTGCTGGTGTGCGTGGTGGTGACGATGACCGGCACGCGGCCCGCCACATGTTCGAGCACGGTGCGCGTGAGCACCTCGCGCTCCTCGTCCGACAAAAGAAACTGCTCGGAGAAGTTCGCCAGGATGCAGATGCCGTCGGAGCCGGCATCGATCATGAAGTCGATGCAGCGCTTCTGGCTCGCGAGGTCGAGCTCGCCCGATTCGGTGAAAGTGGTGGGCGCGACCGGATAGATGCCGCGGTGGCGGGGGTTGTCGAGCGTCATGAAGGGTCCAGGAGTGGGGTGGGATCAGTGGGAGTGCCGCGGCACCTCGGCCCCGCGGCAGCCCACCAGGAAGTCGAAATCGCAGCCTTCGTCGGCCTGCAGCACATGGTCGATGTACAGGCGCTGGTAGCCGCCTCGCGCCTTCGCGGGCGCAGGTACCGCCTCGGCCGGCGCGGCCAGCGCCGCGAGGCGCGCCGCCAGCTCCTCGTCGCTGATGTCCAGGTGCAGCCGGCCCGCCTCGCAGTCCAGCTCGATCCAGTCGCCGTCGCGCACCGCCGCGAGCGGGCCGCCGGCCGCCGCCTCGGGCGCGACGTGCAGCACCACCGTGCCGTAGGCCGTGCCGCTCATGCGCGCATCCGAGATGCGCACCATGTCCTTCACGCCCTGGCGCAGCAGCTTGGGCGGCAGGCCCATGTTGCCGACCTCGGCCATGCCGGGGTAGCCCCGCGGGCCGCAGTTCTTCATCACCAGCACCGAGCTGGCGTCGACCTCCAGCGACTCGTCGCCGATGCGCTGCTTGTAGTGGTCGAAGTCTTCGAACACCACCGCGCGCCCGCGATGCTGGAGCAGCTCGGGCGTGGCGGCCGAGGGCTTGAGCACCGCGCCGCGCGGCGACAGGTTGCCGCGCAGGATGCGGATGCTGCCGTCGTCCATCAACGGCCGGTCGAGCGGTCGGATCACCTCGTCGTTGTAGCTCGGCGCCTCGCGCACGTTGTCCCAGAGCGAGTGGCCGTTGACGGTGAGCGCGCCGGGATGCGGCAGCAGGCCCGCCTCGCCGAGCCGGCGCAGCACCGCAGGCAGGCCACCCGCGTAGTAGAACTCCTCCATCAGGAAGCGCCCCGAGGGCAACAGGTCGACGATGGTGGGCGTGCCGCGGCCGATGCGCGTCCAGTCCTCCAGCTCCAGCTCGACGCCGATGCGTCCCGCGATGGCCTTGAGGTGGATCACCGCGTTGGTCGAGCCGCCGATCGCCGCGTTGACGCGAATCGCGTTCTCGAAAGCCTCGCGCGTGAGGATTTTCGACAGCGTCAGCCCCTCGCGCGCCATCGCCACCGCACGCGCGCCCGACATCTGGGCCAGCACGTAGCGGCGCGCATCGACGGCCGGAATCGCGGCGTTGTGCGGCAGCGAGGTGCCCAGCGCCTCGGCCATGCAGGCCATGGTGGAGGCCGTGCCCATGGTGTTGCAGGTGCCGGCCGAGCGCGACATGCCGCCCTCGGCCGCGAGGAACTGGTGCAGGCCGATCTCGCCCGCCTTGAGCGACTCGTGCAGCTGCCACACCGCGGTGCCCGAGCCGATGTCGCGCCCCTCGAGCTTGCCGTTGAGCATGGGGCCGCCGGTCACGACGATGGCGGGGATGTCGCAGCTGGCCGCGCCCATCAGCAGCGCGGGCGTGGTCTTGTCGCAGCCGGTGAGCAGCACCACGGCATCGATCGGGTTGCCGCGGATCGCCTCTTCCACGTCCATGCTGGCGAGATTGCGGGTGAGCATCGCGGTGGGCCGCAGGTTCGACTCGCCGTTGGAGAACACGGGGAACTCCACGGGGAAGCCGCCCGCCTCCGAGATGCCGCGCTTCACGTGCTCGGCGATCTTGCGGAAGTGCGCGTTGCAGGGCGTGAGCTCCGACCAGGTGTTGCAGATGCCCACGATCGGGCGGCCGTCGAATTCATGGTCGGGGATGCCCTGGTTCTTCATCCAGCTGCGGTACATGAAGCCGTTCTTGTCGGCCGGGCCGAACCATTCGGCGGAACGTAGTTTCTTGGGAGCATCCGGCATGAGGCGGGCTTTCTTGGGAACGGGGAATGAAAAAAAGCGAGGAACTCAGCGCCGCGGCGCGCGCGCCGTGAAGAAGCGCTGCAGCAGGCAGAAGAAGAAGAGCAAGGCGCCCACCACGATGCGCGTCCACCAGGAGCTCAGCGTGCCGTCGAAGGCGATCAGGGTCTGGATGATCCCGAGCGTGAGCACCCCGAAGAGCGTGCCCGCCACGTAGCCGACGCCGCCGGTCAGCAGCGTGCCGCCGATGACCACGGCTGCGATCGCGTCGAGCTCCAGCCCCATCGCGTGCAGGCCGTAGCCCGAGAGCATGTAGAAGGTGAAGATCACGCCGGCCAGCGCCGAGCAGAAGCCCGACAGCGCATACACGCCCACCAGCGTGGAGCGCACCGGCAGGCCCATCAGCATGGCCGAATGCTCGCTGCCGCCGATCGCATAGACCGTGCGGCCGAAGGGCGTCCAGTGCGCGATGAAGACCGCGACGGCCAGCACGACGAGCGCGATCACTGCGCTGATCGACAGCGAGGCGTCGAAGCCCACCGGAATGCGCAGCTGCGAGACCGAGGAATAGAACTCGTTGGTGATGCTGATCGAGTCGATGCTGATGAGGTAGCAGAGCCCGCGCGCGAGGAACATGCCCGCCAGCGTGACGATGAAGGGCTGCAGCCGGAAGCGCTCGATCAGCACGCCCATCACCCCGCCGAAGACGGTGCCCATCAGCAGCACGAGCGGGATGACCGCCGCCGGATTCCAGCCATGCTTTTCCACCAGCGAGGCCGAGACCATGGTGGTGAGCGCGATCACGGAGCCCACCGACAGGTCGATGCCGCCGGAGAGGATCACGAAGGTCATGCCGATCGCCACCACGATCAGGAAGGCGTTGTCGATCAGCAGGTTGAGGAAGACCTGGGCCGAGAAGAAGCCGTCGTAGAGCACCGAGCCGAGCGCGGCCATCGTCACGAAGAGCGAGACGGTGGCGGCCAGCGGCAGGTATTTGGGGTTGAAGCGCGGCCGATCGGCGGCGCCCGGCACAGTTCCGGTGGCGGCCGCTTCCCGCTTGTCCATCACCGCGCTCATAGGACCCCCACGCTTGTCACTTCGTGTACTGCGCTGCCCCCCGAGGGGGCCTTCGCGCCTTCGGGCGGCCGTGCGGCGCTCATCCTTCCGCTCCCTCGAGCGCCGGGCGCCGCACAAGGTTGCCCAGGGTGCCGCGGAACTCCGGCGACTGCATCAGCATCACCGCGAACACCACCACTGCCTTCACCACCAGGTTGATTTCGGGCGGCACGCCCAGCGAATAGATGGCATAGGTCAGGGTCTGGATGATGAGCGCGCCGATCACGCTGCCGACCAGGCTGAAGCGCCCGCCCGTGAGCGCCGTGCCGCCCAGCGTGACGGCGAGGATCGCGTCGAGCTCGAGCAGTTGCCCGGCGTTGTTGCCGTCGGCGCTCTTCACGTTGGAGCTGATGAGCAGGCCGGCCACGCCCGCGCAGGCGCCGCAGAAGGCATAGGCGCCCACCACCAGCCGCCGCGCCTGCACCCCGGCGACGCGCGCAGCGGTCGGGTTGATGCCGACGGCCTGGATGAACAGGCCGAGCGCGGTGCGCGTGATCGCGAGGTAGAGCAGGACGAAGACCAGCCCCACCACGAAGAGCGAGAAGGGCAGGCCCAGCAGGTAGCCGCTGCCGAGAAAGAAGAAGGGCTGGTAGTAGATGGTGATGATCTGCCCGCCGGTGATGAGCTGCGCGATGCCGCGCCCGGCCACCATCAGGATCAGCGTCGCGATGATGGGCTGCATGCCCACGCGCGCGACCAGGAGGCCGTTCCAAAGCCCGCACACCAGTGCGATGCCGATGGCCGCCGCGATCGCCACCGGCATCGGAAAGCGGCTCACGTTGCCCGAGACCGAGCCGCCGATCATCCAGGCCGCCAGCGCCGCGGCGATGGCCACCACCGCGCCCACCGAGATGTCGATGCCCCGCGTGGCGATCACCAGCGTCATGCCCAGCGACACCAGCACCAGCGGCGCCGCGCGGTTGAGGATGTCGATCAGGCTGCCGTAGAGATGGCCATCGCGCCATTCGAGGTGCAGGAAGCCCGGGTTGAAGACCGCGTTGAGCGCGAGCAGCAGCAACAGCGTGAGCAGCGGCCACGCGAGCCGGTGGCGAAATGCCGTCGCAAGGAAGTTGGAAGAGGGAGTGGTGCTCACTGGGATACCTTCGCCTTTGGCTTGGTGCTATTCGCCTTGGGAACGGCCCGGCAGCTCATGGCGTGGCCGCAATCAGTTCGCAGACTTCGTCTTCGCTGCTGCCGGCGGGCAGCTCGCCCACCTTGGCGCGATCCCGCAGCACCACGATGCGATGCGCCACGCGCACCACCTCGCTCATCTCCGACGAGATGAAGAGCACCGCCATGCCGGCCTTCGCCAGGCTCAGGATCTGCGTCATGATTTCCTGCTTGGCGGCCACGTCGATGCCGCGCGTCGGCTCGTCGAGGATCAGCAGCCGCGGCTCGGTGGCGAGCCAGCGCGCGATGATGGCCTTCTGCTGGTTGCCGCCGGAGAGCAGGCCGATGGGCGTCTCCACGCTCGCGGCCTTGATGTCCAGTGCGGTCACGTAGCGCTCGGCCAGCGCAGCCTGCTCGGCGCGCGACAGGAAACGGCGCGCCCCCAGCCGCGCCTGCAAGGCGAGTGCGATGTTCTCGCGCAGCGACAGCTCGGCCACGATGCCGTCGGTCTTGCGCTCTTCCGGGCACAGCGCGAGCCCGTGGCGGATCGCGTCGGCGGGGCTCGCGAAGCGCACCAGCTCGCCGTCGATGCGCAGCTGCCCGCGATCCGGCGCCTCCAGCCCGAAGAGCAGACGCGCGAGCTCCGTGCGTCCGGCACCCAGCAGGCCGGCCAGGCCCACGATCTCGCCGGCGCGCACCCGCAAGTCCACCGGCTGCAGCTGGCCCGACTGGCCCAGTCCCTGCACCTCCAGCAGCGCGGGCGCATCGATGGCCACGGCCGGCAGCGCCGCCGGCCGTGCCGACTGCGCCGCCAGCTCGCGCCCCAGCATGGCGGCGATCAGCGCCTGCGGGCCCAGCTCGCTGGCCCGCCATTCGCCGACCCATGCGCCGTTGCGCAGCACGGTGATGCGGTCCGACACCGCATACACCTGGTTCAGGAAGTGGGTGACGAACACGATCGCCAGCCCTTCGTCGCGCAGCCGGCGCAGCACCTCGAAGAGCTTGCGGACCTCGTCCTCGTCCAGGCTGGAGGTCGGCTCGTCGAGGATCAGCACCTTCGAGGACACGCCCAGCGCACGCGCGATCGCGACCATCTGCTGCACCGCCACCGGGTAGCTCGACAGCAGGCGCGCCACATCGATGTCCAGCCCGATGCGCGCCAGCAGCTCGCGCGCACGCCGGTTCACCGCCGACCAGTCGATGCGAAAGCCCTCGGCCGCGCCGCGCCGCGGATAGCGGCCGGCGAACACGTTCTCGGCCACCGAGAGGTTGGGGCAGAGGTTGACCTCCTGGTAGACGGTGCTGATGCCCAGCTTCTGCGCCTCCAGCGGCGAGGCCGGGTGGATCGCCTCGCCGTCCAGCCGCATCGTGCCGCCGCCGGAGGGCAAGGCCCCGGTCAGCACCTTGATGAGGGTCGACTTGCCCGCGCCGTTCTGGCCCATGAGCGCGTGGATCTCGCCCGGGTACAGGCGCAGCTGCACGTCGCGCAGCGCGTCGACGCCGGCGAACTGCTTGCGAATCCCCTCGAGCGCCAGGACAGGCTGCATGGCCGTGGCCCTCACTTGTTCTTGTTGTACACGTCGACGAACACCGCCGCCAGCAGGACCAGCCCCTTGATGACCTGCTGGTAGTCGATGCCGATGCCGAGGATGGACATGCCGTTGTTCATCACGCCCATCACGAAGGCGCCGATCACCGCGCCCATCACCTTGCCCACCCCGCCCGAGGCCGAGGCGCCGCCGATGAAGCAGGCCGCGATCACGTCGAGCTCGAAGCCCAGCCCCGCCTTGGGCGTGGCGGTGTTGAGGCGCGCCGCGAACACCAGCCCCGCGAGCGCGGCCAGCACGCCCATGTTGACGAAGGCGAGGAAGGCCAGGCGCTGCGTCTTGACGCCGGACAGCCGCGCTGCCTTCTCGTTGCCGCCCAGCGCGTAGATGCGGCGCCCGACCGTGGTGCGGGTGGTGACGAAGTCGTAGGCCACGATCAGCACCGCCATCACGATCAGCACGTTGGGCAGCCCCTTGTACGAGGCCAGCAGCCAGCTGAAGAACAGGATGATGGCCGCGAAGATCACGTTCTTCAGCAGGAAGAAGGCGAAGGGCTCCGCCTCCATGCCGTGCCGCGCCAGCTGGGCGCGCCCGCGCAGCTTGAAGAACACCAGTGCCGCCGCCGCCAGCGCGCCCAGCAGCAGCGAGGTCAGCCGCAGGCCGTCGGTGGCCAGCGCCTCGGGAATGAAGCCCGAGCTCAGCCGCTGGAAGGCCACCGGGAAAGGTCCGACGGACTGGCCCGCCAGGAGCGCCAGCGACAGCCCCTTGAACACCAGCATGCCGGCCAGCGTGACGATGAAGGACGGGATGCGGAAGTAGGCGACGAACCAGCCCTGCGCCGCGCCGATGGCGCCGCCCGCGATCAGGCAGGCGAGGAAGGTGGGGACGAAGTGCCACTCGTACTCCACCATCAGCACCGCCGCCAGCGCGCCGATGAAGCCGCACACCGACCCGACCGACAGGTCGATGTGGCCGGCCACGATCACCAGCAGCATGCCCAGCGCCATGATCACGATGTAGCTGTTCTGCAGCACCAGGTTCGTGAGGTTGAGCGGCTGCATCAGCGTGCCCTCGGTGAGCACCTGGAACAGCACCATGATCGCGACCAGCGAGATCAGCATGCCGTATTCGCGCAGGTTGCTCTTCAGGAAGCCCGGGTGAATGGTGGCCTTCGCGGCCGCGCCCTCCAGGTTCGGCACGGCCTCGGCCGCCTGCAATTCATTGGCCATGGACGCCACCTCCCGAGTTCACGATTGCGCGCATGATGCGCTCCTGCGAGGCCTCCGCCACCGGGTATTCGGCGACGAAGCGTCCCTCGTTCATCACATAGATCCGGTCGCACATTCCCAGCAGCTCCGGCATTTCGGAAGAGATCATCAGGATGCCTTTGCCCTCGCCGGCGAGCTGGTCGATGATGGTGTAGATCTCGTACTTGGCACCGACGTCGATGCCGCGCGTCGGCTCGTCGAGGATCAGCAGCTCCGGCTTGGCGAAGAGCCATTTGCTCAGCACCACCTTCTGCTGGTTGCCGCCCGACAGGTTCACCACCTGCTGGTAGACATCGGCGCTGCGGATGCGCAGCGCCTTGCGGTAGTCGCTGGCCACCTTGTACTCGCGTGCCTCGTCGATCACCATCGCATTCGAGACGGCCTCCAGGTTGGCCAGGCTGATGTTGGTGCGGATGTCTTCCTCCAGCACCAGGCCGGCGCCCTTGCGGTCCTCGGTGACGTAGGCGATGCCGTGGTCGATGGCCTTGCGGATGGTGCCGACGTCGACCTCCTTGCCGTGCATGCGCACCGTGCCGCTGATGCGCTGGCCGTAGGAGCGGCCGAACACGCTCATCGCGAACTCGGTGCGCCCGGCGCCCATCAGCCCCGCGATGCCGACGATCTCGCCGCGGCACACGTGCAGGTCCACGCCCTTGATCTGCTCGCGGTCGGCGTGCAGTGCGTGGTGCACCCGCCAGTTGCTGACCTCCAGTACGCGCTCGCCGATGCGCGGCGTGCGCTGCGGGTAGCGGTGCGCCATGTCGCGCCCGACCATGCCGCGGATGATGCGGTCCTCGCTGATCGGCTCGCGCCGGCAGTCGATGGTCTCCACGGTGCTGCCGTCGCGCAGCACGGTGATGGCATCGGCGACCTTGGCGATCTCGTTGAGCTTGTGCGAGATCAGGATCGAGGCGATGCCCTGCGCCTTGAGCTCCAGCAACAGCGCCAGAAGCGCGTCGCTGTCGCTCTCGTTGAGGCTGGCGGTGGGCTCGTCCAGGATCAGCAGGCGCACGCGCTTGGACAGCGCCTTCGCGATCTCGACCAGCTGCTGCTTGCCCACGCCCAGGTCGGTGACCAGGGTGGTGGGCCGCTCCTTCAGGCCCACCTTGGCCAGCAGCTCGCCGGTGCGGCGCCAGGCCTCGCTCCAGTCGATGATGCCGCGCTGCGCCGTCTCGTTGCCGAGGAAGATGTTCTCGGCGATGGACAAGAGCGGCACCAGCGCCAGCTCCTGGTGGATGATGATGATGCCCAGCGCCTCGCTGTCGGCGATGCCGCGGAAGCGCCGCAGCTCGCCGTCGAAATGGATCTCGCCGGCGTAGGAGTCGCAGGGGTACACGCCGCTGAGCACCTTCATCAGCGTGGACTTGCCAGCGCCGTTCTCGCCCACCACGGCGTGGATCTGCGCCGCGCGCACGGCAAGGTTGACGTTGTCCAGCGCATTCACGCCGGGAAAGGTCTTGGTGATGCCGCGCATCTCCAGAAGAATGGCGTCGTCGCTCATACGGAATTACGTTCGATCAACAAGAACCGTTCGGGCTGAGCCGGTCGAAGCGCCGCGCGGCGCTTCGACAAGCTCAGCGTGAACGGATTTTTTGCAGCGGCGGGCGGCAGAGCCCGCCCGCCGTGCCGCACGCTCACTTGATCTGGCTTTCCTTGTAGTAGCCGCTGTCGACCAGCACCGGCTTCCAGTTCGAGGCGTCGACGCTCACCGGCTTCAGCAGGTACGAAGGCACCACCTTCACGCCGTTGTTGTAGGTCTTGGTGTCGTTCACCTCGGGCGTCTTGCCGGCCAGCATGGCGTCGACCATGGCGACCGTGACCTTCGCCAGCTCGCGCGTGTCCTTGAAGACGGTGGAGGTCTGCTCCTTGCGCAGGATCGACTTGACCGAGGGCACTTCCGCGTCCTGGCCCGACACGATCGGCATCGGCTGCTGCGGCGAGCCGTAGCCCACGCCCTTGAGCGAGGAGAGGATGCCGATCGACAGGCCGTCGTAGGGCGACAGCACCGCGTCGACGCGGTCCTTGCTGTAGTAGGCCGACAGCAGGTTGTCCATGCGCGACTGCGCCACCGCGCCGTCCCAGCGCAGCGTGCCGACCTTGTCCATGCCCATCTGCTTGCTGCGCACCACCAGCTTGCCGCTCTTGATGTACGGGTCGAGCACCGACATTGCGCCGTTGTAGAAGAAGAAGGCGTTGTTGTCGTCCGGCGAGCCGCCGAAGAGCTCGATGTTGAAGGGGCCCTTGCCGGACTTGAGGTCCAGCGCCTTCTCGATCGACTGGGCCTGCAGCACGCCGACCTGGAAGTTGTCGAAGGTGGCGTAGTAGTCGACGTTCTTCGAGCCCTTGATGAGCCGGTCGTAGGCGATGACCTTCACGCCCTTGTCGGCAGCCTTCTGCAGCACGTCGGACAGCGTGGTGCCGTCGATGGCCGCGATCACCAGCACCTTCGAGCCCTTGGTCACCATGTTCTCGATCTGCGCGAGCTGGTTGGGGATGTCGTCGTCGGCGTATTGCAGGTCGGTCTTGTAGCCCTTTTCCTTGAAGTACTTGACCATGTTCGAGCCGTCGGCAATCCAGCGGGCCGACGATTTCGTCGGCATCGAGATCGCGATCGGGCCCTTGTCCTGGGCCTGGGCGGGCAGGGAGAAGCCGGCCGTGCCGACGATGGCGAGGGCCGCGATGGCCAGGGTGGATTTGAGGAAGTTGCGTTTCATGGGCTGGGTCTCCTGGGGTTGTCCGGCGGGCGCGCAGCAGGGCCGCGCGCCTTCGCCACATTTCAGTACTTGCGCTTGGGGAACTCTTTTGCGGCAACTTCCATCGGGAAGATGGTTTCCTCCGTCACGATCCGCTTGGCCACCGGCTTGCCGGCCTTGATGTCCTTCACGGCGGCCATCAGCTGCGGCCCCAGCAGCGGGCTGCATTCGACCGAAACATTCAGCTTGCCGGCGATCATGGCTTCGAAGGCGCCCTTCACGGCGTCGATCGAGATGATGGTGATGTCCTTGGCCGGCTTCAGCCCGGCCTCCTCGATGGCCTGGATGGCGCCGATCGCCATGTCGTCGTTGTGCGCGTAGAGCACATTGATCTTCTTGCCGTCGGCCTTGAGGAAGGCCTCCATCACCTCCTTGCCCTTGGCGCGGGTGAAGTCGCCGGTCTGCGAGCGGATGATCTTGAACTTGGGGTCGGCCTTGATGATTTCCTCGAAGCCCTTCTTGCGGTCGATCGCGGGGGCCGAGCCCACCGTGCCCTGCAGCTCGACGATGTTGATTTCGCCCTTCTGGTCCTTCATCTTCTCGACCAGCCAGCGCCCGGCCTTGCGGCCTTCCTCGACGAAGTCGGAGCCCATGAAGCTGACGTAGAGCGAATCGTCCTTGGTGTTGACGGAGCGGTCGGTCAGCACCACCGGGATCTTGGCGGCCTTGGCTTCGCGCAGCACCGTCTCCCAGCCCGACTCGACCACCGGCGAGAAGGCGATCACGTCGACCTTCTGCGCGATGAAGGAGCGGATGGCCTTGATCTGGTTCTCCTGCTTCTGCTGGGCGTCGGAGAACTTGAGCTCGATGCCGGCCTCCTTGGCGGCCGACTTGATCGACTCGGTGTTGGCGGTGCGCCATTCGCTCTCGGCGCCGACCTGGCTGAAGCCCAGGACGATCTTCTTCTGCGCGAGCGCCGTGGCCGGCAGAAGCGCGGCCAGCGAAGCGGCGGCGATGGCGGTGGTCAATGTGCGGCGGTTCAGTTTCATGCTGCTGTCTCCTGGTTGGTATGGTTTAAACATCGAAACGCACTGAGATGGCTGCGGCCTTCGGCTCTTGCTGTGGGCGGCAGCGCTTCCCTCCTGGAACTTCTATGCCCGCATGTAGCCGGTCTTCACGGTGGTGTAGAACTCGGCCGCATGCCGGCCCTGCTCGCGCGCGCCGTAGCTCGAGGCCTTGCGGCCGCCGAAGGGCACGTGGTAGTCGATGCCGGCCGTGGGCAGGTTGACCATCGTCATGCCCACGCGCGCATGGCGGCGGAAGTGCATCGCATGGCGCAGCGAGTTGGTGCAGATGCCGGCGCACAGGCCGAAGGGCGTGTCGTTCGCCAGTGCCAGCGCGTGCTCGGCATCGTCGGCGCGCAGCACGCAGGCCACGGGGCCGAAGACCTCCTCGCGGGCAATGCGGTGGTCGGGCCGGGCGAGGAACAGCGCCGGACTCATGTAATGGCCCTCGCTCGGGCGCTGCAGCAGGTCGCCGCCGTGGACGTGCTCGGCGCCCTCCTCGCGCGCGGCCGCGATGGCGGCCATGTTCTCTTCGAGCTGCGCGCGGTCGACCACCGGGCCGATGTCCACGCCGGGCTCGAGCGCATGGCCGACCTTCAGCGCGGCCATGCGCTGCTTGAGCCGCGCGACGAAGGCATCGTGCACGGGCGCCTCGACGATGAGGCGGCTCGATGCCGTGCAGCGCTGGCCGGTGGAGAAGAAGGCGCCCTGCACCGCGCAGTCCACCGCCAGCTCCAGGTCGGCATCGGCGAGCACGACCAGCGGGTTCTTGCCGCCCATTTCGAGCTGCACCTTGGCGCGCCGCGCGGCCGCGGCCTGCAGCACGCGCTCGCCGGTCGCTGCGGAGCCGGTGAAGCTCAGTGCATCCACCAGCGGATGCTCGATCAGCGCCTGGCCGACCTCGCGCCCGCTGCCCATCACGAGGTTGAAGGTGCCCGCCGGCAGGGCGGCGCGGCCGATGATCTCGGCCAGCGCCCAGCCGCAGGCCGGCACCAGCTCGGAGGGCTTGAACACCACCGCGTTGCCGCAGGCCAGCGCCGGCGCGATCTTCCACGCGGGAATGGCCAGCGGGAAGTTCCAGGGGGTGATGAGGCCCGCCACGCCCACGGGTTCGCGCGTGATGTCCACGTGCACGCCCGGGCGCAGCGAGGCGACGCTTTCGCCGCCCACCCGCAGCGCCTCGCCGGCGAAGAACTTGAAGATCTGCCCGGCACGCGCGGCTTCGGCGACGGCTTCGGGCAGGGTCTTGCCCTCTTCGCGCGCCAGCAGCAGGCCCAGCTCGTCCTTGCGCGCCAGGATCTCGCTGCCGATCTGGTCGAGCGCGTCGGCGCGGCGCTGCGGCGTGGTCATGCTCCAGGCGCGGAAGGCGTCGGCCGCGGCGCGCACGGCCTGCTCGGTCTGGCTGCGGTCGGCCCGCGCGTACTCGGCCACCGTTTCGCGCAGGTCCGAGGGATTGATGCTTTGCCCGCTGGTCACGCCGGTCTCCCAGCGGCCATTGATGTAATGGCGCGCGCTGAGCTGGACTTCGGGACTGCGCTTCAACGTGAGGGCTCCTGGACTTGTTGCGGAAGGTGCGGCGGAGTGTAGGAATCGCACTGATATCTTTCCAATGAAGATTTGGATCGAATCGATACCGGAAACAGGATTCAGGAAAACCCCATGACGAACTACACGCACTGGTTCATCCGTGCTCGCCTCAAGACGCGGCAACTGCTGCTGCTGGTCGCGCTGGCGGAGGAAGGCAACATCCACCGCGCCGCGCAGGTGCTGAACATGACCCAGCCGGCCGCCTCCAAGCTGCTCAAGGACCTGGAGGACGTGCTGGAGGTGCCGCTCTTCGAGCGCCTGCCGCGCGGCATGCGCCCCACGTGGTACGGCGAGAGCATGATCCGCCACGCGCGCATGGCGCTGGCCAGCCTCAACGAGGCGCACGACGAGCTCATGGCGCTGAAGGCCGGGCGCTTCGGCCAGGTGAGCGTGGGCACCATCACCGCGCCGGGGCTGACGCTGATGCCGCCGGCCATCGCGATCGTCAAGCGCGACCAGCCCAACCTGCGCGTGGCGCTGGAGATCGAGACCAGCGCGGTGCTGATGGAGCGCTTCGAGCAGGGCAAGCTCGACATCCTGGTGGCGCGGCTGTCCGCCGAGCACGACAAGGCCAAGCTGCACTACGAGCCGCTGACCGAGGAGCCCGTGTCGGCACTGGTGCGGCCCGGGCACCCGTTGCTGGCGATGACCGGGCTGACGCTGCGCGACCTGGTGGGCGCGGGCTGGATCGTGCCGCCCTCAGGCAGCGTGCTGCGGCACCGCTTCGAGCTGATGTTCCGGGAGGAAGGGCTGGCGCCGCCGATCAACGTCATCGAGACCTCGGCCCTGCTCTTCATCACCCGCATGCTGCAGCAGTCGGACATGCTCGCGGTGCTGGCGACCGACGTGGCGCGCTACTACGCCGCGCACGGGCTGGGCACGGTGCTGCCGGTGGCGGTGCCCTGCCACATGGATGCCTTCGGCATCATCACGCACACGGACCGGCTGCTGTCGCCGGCGGCCAAGGTGATGATGCGGGCGCTGAAGGCGGCGAGCCTGACGGTCTATGGGCGTCGGCTGGAGGTCGACGCCTGAGCTGCCTCAGACCCAGCCGGCGTCCACCTTGAATTCCTGCGCGGTGCACATCGCTGCGTCGTCGGAGGCCAGGAAGAGCACCATGCGGGCGATGTCGTGCGGCTGCAGGCGGTCGGGCAGGCACTGGTTGCGCGCGAGCGCCTGCTCGCCCTCGGCGTCGAGCCACAGGCGGACCTGGCGCTCGGTCATGACCCAGCCCGGCGAGACGGTGTTGATGCGGATGCGGTCGCGCCCCAGGCCCACGGCCAGGCCGCGCGTCAGGCCGTTGACGGAGGATTTGGCGATGGCGTAGCAGGGATAGCCGCCGCCCTTGCCCTGCCAGCCGGTCGAGCCGAGGTTGACGACCGCGCCGCCGCCCAGCCGCTTCATGCCGGGCACCACGGACTGGATGGCGAAGAAGGCGGGGCGCTCGTTGATGGCCATGCGCTCGTCGTAGTACTCGGGCGTGACCGATTCGAGCGTGTGGCGGTCGTCGCTGGCGACGTTGTTGACCAGCACGCCGAAGTCGCCGAGCTCGCGCGCGGCGTCGGAGATGGCGGCTTGCAGCGCAGCGATGTCGCGCACGTCGCAGGTGCGCCACCAGGGGGCGCGGTGGCCGGCCTCGCCGATCTGCCGCGCGAGTGCGGCGCTGGCCTCCTCCGCGATGTCGACGAAGGCGACCCGCGCGCCCTGCTCGGCGAAGGCGGCGACGATCGCGGCGCCTATGCCGCTGCCGCCCCCGGTCACGAAGACGGTTTTGTCGCGCAGGCTGGGATAAGTGGAAAAAGCAGGCGCGTCGGCGCGCCGGGCGGTGGCGGTCAAGAAGGTCTCCTGGTGATTTGACATTGCAAATCGAGTATCGATATATACGCAATTGCAGGCTTTCGCTTATCAATATGCCTTGCTACGATGCGGCGCGTCAAGGGTCCGCAGTGGCCCGCCAGACTTGGATCGGAGACAGGCATGGGTCTTTCCACGACATTTACCGCTCCGCGCTTCGAAGGCGCGCTGCGCTGCATCCGGCCCGCCGGCGCGAGCCTCGGCGAAGGGCTGTTGTGGTCCGTGCGCGAGCAGGCGCTCTACTGGGTCGACATCCTGGAGAAGCGCCTTTGGCGCTTCGATCCGGCCAGCGGCAAGCAGGACGAATGGCGCTTCGACGAGGAGATCTCGGCGCTGGCCGAGCGCGAGAACGCGCCCGGCCTGATCGTCACGCTGCGGCGCGGCTTTGCCTTCTTCGATCCGGCGGCCGCCGGCGCCGGGCCGCAGTGGCTGCAGCGGCCCGAGCCGGAGCTGCTCAGCAACCGCTTCAACGACGGCAAGTGCGATGCGCGCGGCCGCTTCTGGGGCGGCACCATGGACTTCGACTGCCTGGCCCCGAGCGGCGCCCTGTACCGCTGCGACCCCGACGGCCAATGCACGCAGCACGACAGCGGCTTCGCGGTGACCAACGGACCGACCTGGTCGCTGGACGGCCGCACGATGTACTTCAACGACACGGTCAAGGGCGCCGTCCTCGCCTACGACGTCGACCCGGAGCGCGGCACCCTCGCCCATCGGCGGCTCTGGCTGCGCTTCGCCCGCGGCGACGGTCTCCCGGACGGCATGACCACCGATGCGGCGGGCCGCATCTGGATCGCGCATTGGGCGGGCAGCTGCGTGAGCTGCCACCATCCGCTGAGCGGCGACGAGCTGGCGCGCGTCGAGCTGCCGGTGAGCCAGGTGACGAACTGCGCCTTCGGCGGGCCCGAGCTGCGCACGCTGTACATCAGCTCGGCCAAGGTGGGGCTGGACGAGGCGCAATGCGCGGCCGAGCCGCTGGCGGGCGGGTTGTTCGCGATCGAGGTCGACAGCCCGGGGTTGCCGGCCTTTCGTTTTGCCGGCTGACAGCATGGTTGCGGACGCTTCACACCCCATCGTCTGGCTGCGGCACGGTCGCCAGCGCCTGGGCCTCGTGCCCTCCCTCGGCGGCAGCGCGGCCGCCTGGCAGCTCGAGCGCGCCGAGGGCCTGCTGGACCTGTGGCGGCCTTGGGACGGCGTCACGGCCGATCTCTACCGCATGGCTTCCTTCCCCATGGTGCCCTGGTCCAACCGGATCAGCGGCGGGGGCTTCGAGGCGGCGGGCGAGTTTCATCCGATGCGGCCCAATCGTGCGGGCGAGCCGTATCCGATCCACGGCGACGGCTGGTTGCAGGCCTGGCAGCTGGACAGCCTGGCCGATGACACCGCGACGATGACGCTGCAGTCGCGGCACTTCGACGGCAACCCGTACCACTACCAGGCGAGCCAGCACTTTCGCCTGGTCGAGGATGGCCTGGACCAGACGCTCGAGGTCCGGCACCTGGGCCCGTCGCCGATGCCCTACGGCCTGGGGGTGCACCCCTGGTTCATGCGAACGGCCGCCACGCGCATCGTGGCGCCGGTGCAGGGCGTCTGGCTCTGCGGCAGCGACCCGCTGCCGACGCGGCACACCGAGCAGATCCCGCAAGACTGGGACCTGGGGCAAGGCGCACCGGCCTTCGGCAGTTTCGTGGACAACGCCTACACCGGCTGGGGCGGCCAGGCGCGCATCGAGTGGCCGGAGCACCGCCTGCAGCTCAGCCTGGCCATGCCGGACTTCATCGAGGACGGCGGCGCGGCGCACCACTACTGCCTGATGTATCGGCCGACCGAAGGCCCCGCCTTCTGCTTCGAGCCGATCACGCAGCCCATCGATGCCTTTCATCTGGAAGGCCGGCCCGGATTGCGCATCCTGGCGCCGGGAGAGACGCTGAAGATGCGCATCCAATGGCGGATCGAGCCCTTGGATGCCGAGGCAACCCGGGGTGACGAAGCTGCCCGGGCGCGGTGAACCAGGACCGGCCGGCGGATCGTTCGTTATTTGCCGACCGTTGCGTGCCTGCTGTGGAGCGAGCTGGGCGCGTTCAGGCCGGCATCTTCGTCGACGCCGACCGCGAGCCGGTCCACCAGTTCGCCGCCGAGCCAGGCCGTCACCAGGGCGATCGCGGCACCTGCAAAGGCCCAGACGATCTGGCCCAGTTGCGGGGCATAGTTCGTGTCGCGCAGCAGGAAGCTCGTGGCGAACAGGAGCAAGACGAGCACGTTGCCGCCTCCGTGCGCTGCGCCGATGCGCTTGGCGCGGGTGCCTTCCGGAATGCTCAGCCAGTCGATCAAGCCGAAAGGCGCGGCGAGCAGCCCGCCCACGAGGCCTGCCGCGATCATCCAGTAGGAAACGGCCGCCATGATCTGCCTGCCGGCCGCCAGGTAGATGATGTCGAACACCACCGCGGTGGCGAGCAGCCCGAGCGGAAAGACCACCAGCATCTGGTGCACCGGGTGGCCGAGGAAACGAACTTTTGCGCGCATGGAATCACCTCCGTAGCTCTGCCCAATGGCGCTATCTGAGGCCCAAGTGCTGCGCGCCGGCGCGGGCAGCCACCGCCACTCGCGGTCGGTACTTTCCTACCGTGGGCCTAGGGCCTGCGGTTCTTCAGCACGACGAGCTTCGAGAGGCCGAGCAGGTTGACCGACGCGATGCTGGCCACTTGCCAATCGTGGGACAGGATCTGCTCCTCGTAGCGGAAGTCGGAACGAAAGCCGACGTGTTCGGCGGCGGAACGAAAGGCCCGCTCCGTGAGCGACCAGAACCTGCTTCCGCTGAAATGGTTGAGCACGACGATGGTTCCATCCGGCTTGCATATCCGGCGGATCTCGCGCACCAGCTCGGCCGGCCGGGGCGTGACGGACAGCACGTAGGGCAAGGTGACGCAGTCGAAGCTTCCATCCGCAAAGCTCGTGCGCTCGGCGTTCATGTACGCGATGGTGATCTTGTGGTCCGGCAGAGCGCGTGCCCGTTCGCGCGCCCGCTCGAGCATCTCGTGGGACAGGTCGATGCCCACGATCCGCGAAGTGGTCGGGTAGTGCGCCAGAGCGAGCCCGGTGCCGACACCGACCTCCAGCAGCGAGGCGGGCTGCAGCGTGCGGATGACCTCCGCCATGCGGCGTCGTCCGGGCTCGAGCACTTGTCCGAACAGCAGGTCGTACACCGGCGCGAGGCGCCTGTAGGCGCGGGCAACGCCCGCTTCCGACAG
>DATFFA010000145.1:0-14631 GCA_035250605.1 Variovorax sp.
CGGCGGGCTCCGGCGTCGCGCCGCGGCGGTACGGGTCGTCGAACAGGCCGAGCTGCTCCTTGAGCCGCAACACGCGCCGCACCGACGCGTCGATCTCTTCGATCGTCACCCGGCCCTGCTCGAGCGCGATCGGCAGGCCCTTGCGGTAAGCGTCGGCCATCATGTCGATGTCGACGCCGGCCTTCAGCGCCAGCACCGCGGCATCGGCGAGGTCGGCGGCAACGCCGTGCTTGATCAGCTCCGCGATCGCGTTGTAGTCGCTGACGATGACGCCGTCGAAGCCCATCTCCCCGCGCAGCCAGTCGCGCAGCAAGGGGATGTGCGCCGTCATCGGCACGCCGTTGAGATCGGTGAAGGCCGGCATGAGCGTCGCGACGCCGGCGCGCACGGCCGCTGCGAAGCCCGGCAGATGCACTTCGCGCAGGGTGCGCTCGGAGATGTCCACCTCGGCGTACTCCCGCCCCGCGTTGACGCCGCCGTAGGCGACGAAGTGCTTCGCACAGGCGGCCAGCGAGTCGGCCGACGACAGGTCTTGCCCCTGGAAGCCGCGCACCTTGGCCCGCGCGATGCGCGCATTGAGCCACGGGTCTTCGCCCGGGCCTTCCGCGGTGCGGCCCCAGCGAGGATCGCGCGACACGTCGAGCATGGGGGCGAAGGTCATCGCCAGGCCTTCGGCCGCGCCTTCGCGCGCTGCCTCGCGCGCCGTGCGCTCCCAGAGCGTTTCGTCGAAGACGCCCGCTTCGGCAAGGGGGATCGGAAAGAGCGTGCGATGCCCGTGGATGATGTCCAGGCCGATCAGCAGCGGAATGCGCAGCCGTGACTTCTCGACCGCCAGCCGCTGCATCTCGTGCGTGGGTCCGGCACCGACCATGTTCAACAGGTTGCCGACCGTGCCGTCGATGATCGACTGCGTGGAGTCTCCCGCGAGCACCGGCCCGGTGACCGTATAACTGGAGGCGGTCATCGTGAGCTGGCCGAGCTTTTCGGCCAGCGTCATGCGGGCCATGAGGGTGTCGATGCGACTCATCGGAGACTTCCAAGCGTTACCCAAGGGGCGTCAATGATGGCATGCTGCGGGGGGCCATCGGCCGCGTGGGGCGGACGACGCGATGAAACCAAAAGTGACACACCCCCAAGACAAGGAGCCATTCGTGCTGAAGGATGACAGGAACCCCAGGGCACTGGCCGCCCTGCCCGACGAAGCCTTGCTCGATGCCGTGCAGCGCCAGACCTTCCGCTATTTCTGGGACGGCGCGGATGCTGCCAGCGGCCTGGCGCTCGACCGCCGCACGCTCGTCGGGCCCACGGGCGAAGATCTGGCCGACGACAGGGTCGCGATCGGCGGCTCTGGCTTCGGCATCATGGCCTTGATCGTCGCCGTGGAGCGCGGCTGGGTGACGCGGGACGAAGCCCTCGATCGGCTGGCGCGCATGCGCGACGCCTTGTTCCGCGCCAAGCGCTACCACGGCGCCTTCCCTCACTTCATGGACGGGGCGAGCGGCGCGACGATCCCGATGAGCCCCAAGGACGACGCAGGCGATCTGGTCGAGACCTCGTTCCTCTTCATGGGCCTGCTGTGCGCGCGCCAGTATTTCAGCGAGGACACGGCCGCGGCGCGCCGGCTGCGCGACGACATCGACACGCTGTGGCACGAGGTCGAATGGGACTGGTTCACCCAGGGCGGGCGGGATGTTCTTTACTGGCACTGGAGCCCGAACCACGGCTGGGCGATGAACCACGAAGTGCACGGCTGGAACGAGTGCCTCATCACCTACTTCCTGGCCGCGGCTGCGCCTCGCCATGCGATCGATCCGCGGGTCTACCACCGCGGCTACGCTTCCGGGCCCGACTTCCTCAACGGCCGACAGTACTACGGCATCGAAATGCCGCTGGGCCACCCTTACGGCGGGCCGCTGTTCTTCACGCACTACTCGTTCTGCGGCCTCGACCCGCGCGGCCTGAAGGATCGCTACGCCGACTACTGGGATCTCAACAGCCGCCATGTGCGGATCAACCGCGCGCACTGCATCGCCAACCCGAAGGGCTTCAAAGGGTACGGCGAATCGTGCTGGGGCCTGACCGCCAGCGACGACCCCGACGGCTATCTCGCGCACGACCCCCACAACGACAACGGCACCATCTCGCCCACGGCCGCGCTGGCCAGCCTGCCGTATGCGCCCGCCGAGGTCATGCGGGTGCTGCGGCACTTCCTCACCGTGCATGGCACGCAGGTGTGGAAGGACTACGGCTTCGTCGATGCGTTCTGCGAACAGCGCGGCTGGTTCGCGAAGACCTTTCTCGCCATCGACCAGGGGCCGATCGTCGTGATGATGGAGAACCATCGGACCGGCCTTCTGTGGAAGCTGTTCATGAGCGTGCCCGAGGTGCAGGCGGGGCTGCGGCGCCTGGACTTCAGCAGCCCGCATCTGGCGCCGCCGCAAGCATGAGCGCCCGCGTGACGAGCCCGCAAGACCCGGTGTTCGAGTCCTGGCTCGATACGCAGCTGGGCCATTCGGCGAAGGCGATGCTGACCAGCATCTCGCCGCTGTCGATCGTCAAGCAGCGCCCGGGCTTCGGCCAGACGGTGCGGCCGATCGCCGGTGCCATCATCGCCTCGCCCGTGCTCGGCAGCTACGACCCGGACCCGGACTATTTCTTTCACTGGTTCCGCGACTCCGCCGTGGTCATCGACGCGCTGCGCCTGCTCTACCTCGACGGCCGCATCGGCGACGAGGCCCTGCAGCATCTGAGAGACTTCACCCGCTTCAGCCTGGCCTTGAACCGGCTCGACGGCCGCGAGCTTGCCGCGGTGCCGGGCCGCAGGGAGCGCGTGGCCCCCGAGTTGCTGCAGTACCTGCGCGAGGACCATGAGCTCGAAAGCGTCCACGGCGATGCCGTCGCCGCCGAGACGCGGGTGAACCCCGACGGCACGCTCGACATCCTGCAATGGGCGCGCCCCCAGCACGACGGGCCGCCGCTGCGCGCGCTGGCGCTGCTGCGCTGGGCGGCCGGCGGGCACCTCGACGCGCCCCTGCTGGCGGAGCTCACCGCCCTGATCCGCTTCGATCTCGGCTTCACGCTGCGCCACTGGCGCGAGCCGTCCTACGACATCTGGGAGGAAGAAAGCGGCCATCACTACTACACGCTGCGCGTCTCGGCGGCCGCGCTGGCCGAAGGCGCGGCGTGGCTGCAGGGCTTGGCCGACACGGCGCAGGCGCAGCGCTGCCGCGAGGCGTCGCAGGCGGTGCTCGGCGTGCTCGACGGCTACTGGGTGGACGAAGGCGCAGCCGATCGCGATGCGGCGCACGGCTACTACCGTTCACGCGTGCTGGCGCACGACCGGCCCAGCTCGAAGGCGCTGGACATTGCGGTGATCCTCTCGGCGATCCATGGCCTGGGCACCGAGGCCAGGCATGATCCGGCCGACCCCCGCATGCAGGCCACCCTGGCGCGGCTCGAGGCGCTGTTCGACGCCGCCTATCCGATCAACCAAGGCCGCGCCGCAGGCCGCGGCCCGGCGATGGGCCGTTACGCCGGCGACGTGTACTGCTCGGGCGGCGCGTACTACTTCTCGACGCTCGGCGCTGCCGAGTTCTGCTTCCGCGCCGCGGCGGCGCCGGGCGGCGATGCAGGCCATCGGCGCCATTGGACGGCCCGTGGCGACGCCTACCTCGCCACCGTGCGCGCCTACACGCCGCCCGGCGGCGATCTGTCGGAGCAGTTCGATCAGCGCAGCGGCGCGCAGACCTCGGCGAAGCAACTCGCCTGGAGCCACGCCGCATTCATCTCGTGCGTCTTCGCGCGCCGCCTCGCGATCGCATGCCGGGAGTCGCGGCCTCGATGAGCGCGGCGTTGCAGACCCCTGCCGAGCCGGCTTCCAAGACCGGTGTCGTCCGTCAGGTCCGCGAGCTGCTCGGCGCCTTGCGCGTGTCCGCGGTCAGGAGAACGCTGGCCGCGCTGGCGGGCGGGATCGTCGTGGTCATCGCCATCACGGCGTATGGGCAGATCGAGCTCAACAGCTGGAACAAGCCGTTCTACGACGCGATCTCGCGCCGCGACGTGGGCGACTTCATCCTGCAGGTCGGCATCTTCGCGGTGATTGCGGGCGGGCTGCTGGTCTTGAACGTCGCACAGCGATGGCTGGTCGAAACCTTGCAGCTGAAGATGCGCGAGGCCCTGGTGACCGACCTCGTGGGCCTGTGGCTGCAGCCGCGCCGCGCGTTCTGGCTGCAGGGCAGCGGCCCCATGGGCGCCCATCCGGACCAGCGCATGCACGACGACACGCTGAAGCTGTGCGACCTGTCGGTCGGCCTCGGCGTGGGTCTGCTGCAGGCAGCGATGCTGTTCGGCAGCTTCGCGAGCGTGCTGTGGGTCCTCTCGAAGGACTTCAGCATCTTCTTCGACGGCCGGGACCATGCCCTGCCGGGCTTCATGCTGTGGGCCGCGATTGTCTATGCGGTCGGCGGCTCGCTGATGACCTACTGGGTCGGCAAGGGCCTGGTCTCGCGCAACGCCGAGCGCTACGCCCGCGAGGGCGAACTGCGCTTCTCGCTGACCCGCATCAACGAACATCTCGACGGCATTTCGCTGGCCGACGGCGAGGCCGACGAGAAGCGCCGCGTCGCCCTGCATCTCGGCGACGTCCTGCAGGCCACCTCGCGCGTGGTGCTCGGGCTGACCAACCTGACCTGGGTCACCTCGGGCTTCGGCTGGGTCACCGTCATCGCGCCGACGCTGGTGGCCGCACCGCTGTATTTTTCGGGGAAGGTTTCGTTCGGCGGCCTGATGATGGCCGCCGCTGCCTTCACGCAGGCGCAGTCCTCGCTGCGCTGGTTCGTCGACAACTTCAGCCTCATTGCCGACTGGCGCGCCACGCTGCTGCGCGTGGCCGGCCTGCGCCAGGTGCTGGCGTCCGACCTGGAGGCACTGCCGGACGGCAAGCGCATCGCCTACGCGGAGAGCGAGGCCGGAACCCTCGAGATCGAGGAGCTCGAAGTCCGCGCCTGGAACGGCCACGACCGGCTCGACGCCGGAGCTCTGGTCATGCACCCCGGCCAGCGCGTGCTGATCCTCGGCACGCCGGGCACCGAGAAGACCTTGCTGTTCCGGGCGCTCGCGGGCCTGTGGCCCTGGGGCACCGGCACCGTGCGCCGGCCCCGCGGCGAGACGATCCACTTCATGCCGCGCGGCACGCCCTACCTTCCCCGCGGCACGCTGGCCGAAGTGCTGTCGTATGCGATGGAGCCGTCCCGCTATCCGAGGGAAGCCATGGTGGCCGCGCTGGCGAGCATGGGCCTGCAGCGGCTGGCACCCTTGCTGGAAACGACCGGCCGCTGGGAGCGCGAGCTCAGCATGGACGAGCAGCTGCGGCTGGGCTTCGCCCGCGTGGTGCTGCAGGCGCCGCCCTGGCTGGTGATGGACGAAGCCTTCGGCGCGTTCGACGACGACACGCTCGAGCTCATCATCGACGTGCTCACGGCCAAGCTCGCGCACACGGGCATCGTCCACATCGGCTCGGCGGGAGAAGCGCACGACCGGCTGTTCACGCGGGTGGTGCGCCTGGTCAAGGTGCCGGACCCGGTGCCCGAGGAGCTTGCCGCATGAGCGCCGCCCGGCCGCCCGAAGGCGCTCGCACCCCGGCGCGAAGCTTGGAGGTCGTCCCATGAACCTTCTTGCGCGCCGTGCCCTCGTGCTGCTCGGGCTTTCGCTGCCGGCCTGGGCCTGGGCGCTGGATTTCGGCTTCCGGCCACCGCGCGACCCCGACGACCCCGCTGCGGTGGAACTGATGCGGGATCTCGCGCAGCGCATCGTGCCGGTCTACCAGGAGGCCGACACCGATGCCTTCCTGGCCAACATGACCGCGCTGCAGATCGTCAGCGGCACCTACCGTGCGGCCTCCGACAGCAACAGGTCCTTGCGCAGCCGCCAGCAGGGCAAGCCCTTCGACGGCCTGGCCGAGCGCGCGATCGTCGACGGCATCTATGCGCGTGCGCGCGCGCTCGAAGCGAACGAGCGCCTCGACTTCGCCAAGGCTTTCGCGCGCGCGTTCCAGGAGCTGGTCTCGCCGCTCGACAACGCGCAAGCCGCAGCCATCATGGCGCGGCTCGAAGCCCCGCTGGCGATGTACAGGGAGCCGGTGCGGCAGGCCTTCGATCGCTGGCGCTCGAAGGGCAGCCTTCCGCAGGCCGATGCCGTGGCGCTCGTGCGAACCTGGCTTGCGTACGAGTCGCGTCGCAGCTTCAATGCGCTCCTGCCCGAGCTGATCGCGGCGGAAAACCGCAGCCGCTACCTGGCGGAGGCCGGCGTCCGGATTCCCGTGCGCGCGGGTGTCGTCATCCATGCCAATGTGGTCCGGCCCGGCGGCGCGAAGGGCGCCTTGCCGACGCTGCTGCGCTTCACGCTCGATCCCGCCGAGGACGACGCGCAGCGCAGTGCCGTCAGAGGCTACGTCGGCGTCACGGCGTACGTGCGAGGACGCACGCCCGACGGCAAGGGCGCCGTGTGGCCCTTCGTTCGCGACGGCGAAGATGCCGCGGCGGTCATCGACTGGATCGCCCGGCAGCCGTGGAGCGACGGCCGTGTCGGCATGCTCGGCGACGGCTACTCCGGCTACGCCGCCTGGGCCGCGGCGCGCCGCAGGCCGGCGGCACTCAAGGCCATCGCCACGATCGCGCCCATGGCGCCGGGCATCGACTTTCCGATGGCCGGGCAGATCTACCGCAACGCCATGGTCCGCTGGGCACAGGAGCACGCGATGGCCGAGCCGTTGCGCGCCGGCGCCGACGCCGACGCCGGCCCGGACGCGGTCTGGCAGGAACTCTACGCGCGCTGGTATCGCGGCCATCGCCCTTATTGGGACGTGGACCGCGTCCTGCTGGGCAGGCGCAGCAGGCTGATCCGAACCTGGCTGACGCACCCCAGCCACGATCTCTACTGGCGCAAGTTCCTGCCGAGCCCGGAGCAGTTTGCGCAGATCGACATCCCGGTGCTCGGCATCGCCGGCTACTACGGCGCCGAGGCCGGCGCACTGTACTTTCACAACGAGCATCGCCGCAACCGGCCGCAGGCCGACACGACGCTGTTGCTCGGCCCCTATGACGCGGCCTCGATCCGGCACGGCACGGCGGCGCAGCTGCGCGGCTACACGCTCGACCCCATCGCACGCGTCGATCTGCCGGAGCTGCGCTACCAATGGCTCGACCACGTCTTCAAGGGCGCGAAGAAGCCCCCGCTGCTGCAAGGCCGCATCAACTACCAGGTGATGGGTGCCGATGAGTGGCGCCATGAGACGACGCTGGACTCGCCGGTGCGCACCCGGCTGCGCCTGTACCTCGACACCCGCGAGCGCGACGGCCCGCATCGTCTGCTGCCGTCGCCGTCCGAAGCCGGCGGCAAGACGCGACTCACGGTCGACCTCGCCGATCGCCGCGACGCACGCATCCCGTGGCCGGATGCGCTGCGTCTGAAGCAACTGCCGATGCGCAACAGCATCAGCTTCGTCAGCGATCCGCTGCCGAAGGACACCGAGGTCGACGGCAGCCTGCGCGGCGAGTTCGACATCACGCCCTCGCGGCAGGACGTGGACCTCGTCGTCTCGCTGTACGAGCAGACGGCGAACGGCGAATACCAACTGTTGTTCGAGCCCTACGACTTCCGCGCCAGCTATGCCGGCCATCGCGTGTACCGCCGGCTTCTCCGGGCCGGCGAGCGCCAGTTGCTGGCGTTCACCGCCGAGCGCGTGACCGCTCGCAGGCTGGCGGCGGGCAGCCGCATCGTGCTGGTGATCGGCATCAACAAGCGCCCCGACCGGCAGATCAACTACGGCAGCGGCAAGGACGTGAACTCGGAGTTCATCCTCGATGCGAAGCGGCCCGTGCGCGTGCGCTGGCATGCGGGCAGCTACGTCGAGATCCAGAACGGCAAGCCCTGAGCGCGGTCGAGGAGGAGGCCGGCGCATTGCTGACAGCTTCGAATGCCCTGGCTCCGCGCCAATCACCCGGGCACCAGAACAATCCTCCCATTGCAATTCGTATTGCCGTTTGTCCTCTCGAATGCGGCAGCGGAGCAAACGTTGCGCCTCGCGCGAGCGGCAACTTCAGGGCTCACCAATTGATCGGCCAGGCGCTCTTGATCTGGCTGCCATGCACGCTGCCGTTCGCCTTCACGATCTGCTGGCTGGTTTCGTTCTTCACGAAATCGTGAGAGATCACGTTGACTGGCACGGACGCGTTGAACAGGTTGGTGCGGCTACCGCGCGCCGACAGGTTCATGAGATCGGCCATCAGGTCACCGGTGTTCGCGTGCGTGCCGCCTCCCTGGTTCGCCGTCGTCTTGGGAGCGGTGGTGTTTGCATGAATGTTGCCGCCTCCGGTGAACTGCTGCTTGAGACTTCGCTGCGTGAGTTGCCAATACACGAAGCACAGGTGGCCATTGTTGTTGCCATGACCCAGATGCAGCGTCGCCGCCTGTACAGCCGCGTTCTTCACGACCTGCGTATCCGGACTGTCCGCGAACTGGCCGCAGCAGCATGCATCCGATTTGCTCGCGATGTTCTTGCTGTAAGTGAATAGCCAGGCGCTGTAGTTCGTGTCTGCGCAGTACTTCTGAAAACTCTCGTCGAAGATCAAAGCAACCTTGCTTCTCAGCGCGGACATCGGTGTGTTTCCAAGTGACGAGCCAACGCCAGGCGAGATATGTTGGAGGATGTTGCCTCTGTTGGCCTTCGACCTGTCATCGAGGTAGTACTTGATCTCCTTCAAGACCTTTTTCGGCTCGGGGCAGTGCGAAAACCGAATCACGAGAAATTCGGTTCGGGTTGCAGGCAGGGTCACGAAACTGATCGCCTGGTCCAGGATCTGCTCGATGCTTGCACCATAGCCGCCGAGCCCGGGCGATTGCAGAATCCCCTTGGAGATGGCGCCTTCCTGAAATGCCGGCACATGCGCAGCGCGAAGCTTCATCTTGTGGCCGTCCAGCTTGTCGGGCCTCAGGCTCTTTTCCCACGGCATCCATCGGGTCGGGGTCTTGTACATGCGGATGTCGAACCATCTCGCCCCAGCCTCGGCTTGCGCTCTGATGTCTCCAAGCTGCGCCGCGATGCTCGCGACAGGCATGAATGCATTCGTCACGAGCACGTTCCCGGTACTCCCCGGGCTGGCCCAGACGCCCGCGTCGTGAGAACCAGGCATGACGATGTCTTTCAGGAGGGTAGCGTCCTCGATATTGGACATCCAGTTCTTGATAGCGACCATCTGTCAGCCCCTCGGTTCATGGACGGACCGCATTGTGGAGCGATGCGCTTGCGTTCGTCCACCCAAATTCCATACCCCCGAGGGGCCACGGTGACGCCTGCTCAGCCGCGGTCGAAGCGATCGAGATTCATCACCTTGGTCCATGCGGCCACGAAGTCGTCCACGAACTTCTTCTTTGCGTCCGAGCTCCCGTAGACCTCCGCGATGGCACGCAGCTGCGCATTCGAGCCGAAGACCAGATCGACGCGCGTGGCGGTCCACTTCAGCTCCCCCGACTTGCGATCCCGCCCTTCGAACTCCTCCTTGGCATTCGATGTGGCCTTCCACTCGGTGCCCATGTCGAGCAGGTTGACGAAGAAGTCGTTGCTCAGCGTCCCTGGCCTGTGCGTGAAGACGCCGTGCCGGGCCCGGCCCGCGTTGGCACCCAGCACGCGCAAGCCGCCGATGAGCACCGCCATCTCCGGCGCGGTGAGCGTCAACAGTTGCGCCTTGTCGATCAGCAATGCTTCGGCCGGCACGCTGTAGCGTCCCTTCAGGTAGTTGCGGAAGCCGTCCGCCACCGACTCCAGCGGCGCGAAGGACGCTACCTCGGTCTGCTCCTGCGATGCATCCGTGCGCCCCGGCGAGAAGGGCACGGTGAGCGCCTGGCCCGCGTCCTTCGCGGCCTGCTCCACGCCGGCACTGCCGGCCAGCACGATCAGGTCGGCAAGCGAAATTTTCTTGCCGCCGCTCTGTGCGCCATTGAACTTCTCGCGGATGCCGTCCAGCACCTGGAGCACCCGGGCCAGTTGCTCCGGTTCGTTCACGGCCCAGTCTCTCTGCGGCGCGAGACGAATGCGCGCGCCGTTCGCGCCGCCGCGCTTGTCGGAGCCCCGGAACGTGGAGGCCGAGGCCCATGCGGTCGACACGAGCTGCGCGACGCCCAGGCCCGACGCCAGCACCTCGGTCTTGAGGGCCGCGACATCCTGCGCATCGACCAGCGGGTGGTCGACCTCGGGAACCGGGTCTTGCCAGATCAAGGCTTCGGCCGGCACCTCGGGCCCGAGGTAGCGAACCCGCGGCCCCATGTCGCGGTGCGTGAGCTTGAACCAGGCCCGCGCGAAGGCATCGGCGAACTGGTCGGGGTTCTCCATGAAGCGCCGCGAGATCTTCTCGTAGGCGGGGTCGAAGCGCAGCGAAAGGTCGGTGGTCAGCATGGCCGGCACCAGCTTCTTCGACGGGTCATGGGCATGGGGAATGGTCGCGCCGGCGCCCTTGGCGACCCATTGATGCGCGCCGGCGGGGCTCTTGGTCAGCTCCCACTCGTGGCCGAACAGGTTCTCGAAGAAGTTGCCGCTCCACCGGGTCGGCGTGGTGGTCCAGGTGACTTCCAGGCCGCTGGTGATCGTGTCGCCCCCCTTGCCGGTGCCGAAGCCGTTCCTCCAGCCGAAGCCCTGTTCCTCGAGGTCCGCCGCTTCGGGCTCGACCGCGACGTGGGAAGCCGCGGCAGCGCCATGCGTCTTGCCGAAGGTGTGGCCGCCGGCGATCAAGGCCACCGTTTCCTCGTCGTCCATGGCCATGCGGCCGAAGGTGTCGCGGATGTCGCGGGCGGCGGCCAACGGGTCGGGATTGCCGTCCGGGCCTTCGGGGTTGACGTAGATCAGCCCCATCTGCACGGCGGCAAGCGGGTTCTCGAGATGGCGCGAGTGGATGTCGCCGTCCGCGGGCTCGTCGGCCGAGAGCACGCCGCCATTCTTCTCCACGCCTTCCGAGCCCTGGGCGTAGCGCACGTCGCCGCCCAGCCAGGTCGTCTCGCGGCCCCAGTACACGTCCTGGTCCGGCTCCCACACATCCGGGCGGCCGCCCCCGAAGCCGAAGGTCTTGAAGCCCATGGTTTCCAGGGCCACGTTGCCCGCGAGGATCATCAGGTCGGCCCACGAGATGTTCAGTCCGTACTTCTGCTTGATCGGCCACAGCAGCCGACGCGCCTTGTCCAGGCTGGCGTTGTCCGGCCAGCTGTTGAGCGGCGCGAAGCGCTGCTGGCCGCGGCCGGCGCCGCCACGGCCATCGCCGATGCGGTAGGTGCCGGCGCTGTGCCAGGCCATGCGAATGAACAGCGGACCGTAGTGCCCGAAATCGGCGGGCCACCAATCCTGCGAGTCCGTCATCAAGGCGGCCAGGTCCTTCTTCACTGCCGCGAAGTCGAGGCTCTCGAAGGCCCTCGCATAGTCGAAGTCATTGCCCATCGGGTCGGACTTCGAGGAATGCTGGTGGAGCAGGTCCAGGCGCAGTTGCTTCGGCCACCAGTCGCGGTTGGCAGTGCCGCCGCCTGCGGCCTGGCTGAACGGGCACTTCGGTGCGGTCTTTTCGTTGCTCATTGGAAGCACTCCTGGATCGTTGTGGGAAAGGCATTCTGTGTCGGAAGCCGGGAGGGCACGGCCCAAAAAAGCCTATGGCTGCAATAGCGCCAACGGCCCGGTCGTGCGCAGTAAGATGACTTCGGCGTGCGCGCTGCCGCGCCGCCGTTCACCATGCCGCGCAGAGATCCGAAAGCGGCGGCCCGCTGCGAAGCCGGCGCAATGGAGCTGATGGGCAAGCCGGACGCTCAGGCTCCCGACGCATTGGGCAGAGGCCGCGAGCACTACCGGCAACGCGCGTGGGCCGATGCTTATCGCATGCTCACGATCGCCGACCAGACGCTGCAGCTGAGCGGCGAGGATCTCGAATGCCTGGCGACGTCGGCGTACCTCGTCGGCCGCGATGACGAGTACCTGTCGGTGCTCGACCGCGCGTACGCCGCGCATCTGGAGGCCGGCGCCAGCGCACGCGCCGCGGGCTGTGCGGCTTGGTTGTCGCTTCGCCTGCTGTTGCGGGGCGAGACCGGCCACGCCACCGGATGGCTGGCGCGTACGCGGCGGCTGCTCGAGGGCGAGAAGCGCGAAGGCGCCGCACACGGCTATGTCCTGCTGCCGCTCGCGCAGCAGCAGATCGACGCCGGGGACTGGAACACTGCCTACGCCACCGCTGCGCGCGCGGCCAGCATCGGCGAGCGTTTCAACGATCGCGATCTGAGCGTGTGTGCGAAACACCTTCAAGGCCGCATCCGCATCGGGCAGGGGCGGGCTGCCGAGGGGCTGGCGCTGCTCGACGCGGCGATGCTCGCGGTTGTCGCCGGCGCGCTGTCCCCACTGGTCACGGGCCTGGTCTACTGCAGCGCCATCGCAGGCTGCGAGCAGGTCTACGCGCTGGGCCGTGTCCGCGAGTGGACGGGCGCGCTGGCGCGCTGGTGCGCCGAGCAACCCGACATGGTCGCCTTCAGCGGCGTCTGCATGGTGCACCGGGCCGGCATCCTGCAGTGGCTGGGCGCCTGGACCGATGCGATCGACGAAGCCCGGCGCGCGAGCGAGTGTTGTCTGCGGGCTTCGAACCGTCGAGCCGCCGCGGCCGCTTTCTACCGGCAAGCCGAACTGCATCGGCTGCGCGGCGACCTTGCAGCGGCCGAGGCCGCCTACCGCAGCGCGAGCGAGGGCGGGTGGGATCCGCAGCCGGGGCTGGCGCTGTTGCGGGTCGCGCAAGGCCGTCTCGCCGCAGCGCTCGCAGCGAGCCGCCGCGCGCTCGAGGCCACCTGCGACGCGCTCGCGCGAACCCGCCTGCTGCCGGCCCACATCGAGATCCTGCTCGATGCGGGCGAGATCCAGGAAGCACGCGAGGCCTGCCGCGAACTGGAACGGATCGCGCAGGATGTCGGCACGCCGGTGCTCGGCGCGCTGTCGGCGCAGGCGCGAGGTGCGATCGATCTGGCCGCAGGCGACGCTGCGGCCGCACTCGGCGCGCTGCGAAGCGCATGGCAGGTGTGGGAAGCGGTCGACGCACCGTACCTGCGCGCGCGCGTCGCGGAGTCGATGGCGCAGGCCTGCGCGGCATTGGGCGACTACGACGGCCACGAGCTCCAGCGGGCCGCCGCCAGGACGGTGTTCGAGGCCCTCGGGGCGGCGCCGGACCTCGCGCGTCTCGACGCGCCTTCGCGGGACGAATCGTCGGGCGCGCACGGGCTGACACGGCGCGAGCTGCAGGTGCTCCGCCTCGTTGCCGCCGGCAAGACCAACAAGGCGATCGCCGCCGAGCTGCTCCTGAGCGGCAAGACCGTCGATCGCCACGTCAGCCACATCCTGACCAAGCTGGACCTGCCCTCGCGGGTTGCGGCCACGGCCTACGCGTACCGGCATCAGATGGTCTGAGGCCGGCACCCGGGGCAGTCTGCCTTTCGACTGCCTTTCAGCGACGAGGCGGGCAAGTCCCGGTCCGGAGTCAGGACGAGCGATGGCACCATGCGGGGCATGAAGCTGCTGCTGGTGGAAGACGATTTCGACCTCTCGGGGGTGCTGTCCCGCAGCTTGTCCTCGCGCGGCTTCGAACTCCTGTGCTGCGCCGACGGCATCGAGGCGCTGGCGGCGGCGCGCAAGAAGCGCTTCGACGTCATCGTGCTCGACCTCTCGCTGCCGGGGCTGGACGGCCTCGAGCTGCTGCAGCGCCTGCGCGGCGACGGCAACCTCACGCCGGTGCTGGTGCTGACCGCACGCGGCGCGGTCGGCGAACGCATCGCCGGCCTGAATGCCGGCGCCGACGACTACCTGGCCAAGCCCTTCGACCTGGACGAGCTGATCGCGCGACTCGGCGCCCTGACGCGCCGGCTCGGGCGCGACGGCGAACTGCGCTGCGGCCAGCTGCGCTACGAGGCGGCATCGAACGCCTTCTACCGCGACCAGAGTCCGCTCGATCTCTCGCCGCGCGAGGCCGAGCTCCTGAAGAGCCTGATGTCGCGCGTCGATCACGTCGTTTCCAAGGAGGCGCTGCGCAGGGCGGTCTTCGATGACGCGACCCACGTGGATGCGGTGGAGGTGCTGGTGCACCGGTTGCGCAAGAAGCTGCAGGGCGCCAGCGTGGAGATCCTCACGTTGCGCGGTGTCGGCTACCTGCTGTGCGACGACGCGAGCACGGCCGCACAGAAGGCATGACATGGTCGCAACGCCTGCTCCCCGCGGCCTCGCTGCGCCGCTTCCTGCTGGCCTGGCTGCTGGGCGGCCTGTGGCTGACCGTCGCATTGATCACGCTGTGGCACTGCGCCGCGGCCTTCGCGCGGGTCGCACAGGCGCAGGACGAGCGGCTCGGCGTGGCCTTGGCGCAGGTCGTGCAGGCGGCGGCGCAGGGCGAAGGGCCGGCCTCGGCACCGCGCTTCGCCGAGCCGCTGTCGTACCGGGTGAGCACCATGCAGGGTGAATGGCTGGCCGGCGACCGCACGCTCGTGGCCTATCCGTGGCGCAGCGCGCTGCCCGAATCGGGCCTGGCGCGGCTCTACATCACGCAATGGGGCGGGGTGCCGGCGCGCGCGGCCGCGGCGCTG
>DATFFA010000146.1:0-7616 GCA_035250605.1 Variovorax sp.
CCGCCGAGCATGGTCAGGAGGTAGCCCGCGTATTCGCGCGCCAGCGAGGCGCCCGAATGCCGTGTGGCGAAGGCATAGCGCCGGTTCAGCGACCAGGTGGCGGTCGCGGCGGCGAGGAAGGACAGCACGCGCGCCGCATACCAGCCCAGGAGCGGGGCCGCCAGGTAGAGCACGCCCACGTCGACACCCAGGCCGATCACGCCGGCGAGCGCAAACAGCAGGAACTCGCGGCCTGCCTTCATCGTCCGGGCCGGTCGACGGGCCCGCGATGCCGCACGCCCGGAATGGCCAGGTAGCGCAGGCGCTTGGCCTCCTGCCGGCCCTTGGTCACGGTGTGCAGCACGACGCCGCAGACGAAGGCGAGCATCGCGCTCAGCATGGTGCCGGTCAGCAGCACGGCGGTGGGCAGGCGCGGCACCAGGCCGGTCTCGAGGTAGGTCAGTGCCAGCGGCACGGCCGCCAGGACCGAGCCCAGCGCGAGCACGGTCGCGATGCCGGAAAAGAAGAGCAGCGGCCTTTCGCTCACGAACAGCTTGCAGATGGTCCTGAGAATGCGCCAGCCGTCGCGGTAGGTGGAGAGCTTGCTGTGCGAGCCCTCGAGCCGCGAGCGGTAACGCACCGGCAGCTCGGCGAAAGGCATGCGCAGCTCCAGCGCGTGGACCGTGAGCTCGGTCTCGATCTCGAAGCCTTCGGAAACGGCAGGGAAGGACTTCGCATAGCGCCGCGAGAACACGCGCAGCCCCGAGAGCATGTCGGTGAGCCGGCCGCCGAAGAGCGCCGCCACCGCGCCGGTGAGGAGGCGGTTGCCGAAGCGATGGCCCGCGCGGTAGGTCTGGGCATCGTCGCCGTCGTCCACGCGCGAGCCCACGACCATGTCGAGGTTGCCCTCCACCAGCGTGTCGACCAGGTGGCGCAGCTCGCCCAGGTCGTAGGTGGCATCGCCGTCGACCATCACGTAGATGTCGGCCTCGACGTCCGCGAACATGCGGCGCGCCACGTTGCCCTTGCCGCGCAGGGCCACATAGGTCACCTTGGCGCCGGCTGCGCGCGCAATGGCGGCGGTGTCGTCGCTGGAGGCGTTGTCGAACACGTTGATCTCGGCCTCGGGCAATGCGGCGCGGAACTCGTCCACCACCCGCGCGATGGCGAGCGCCTCGTTGTAGCAGGGGATCACCGCGGCGATGCGCAGCGCGGGCCGCAGGGCGGTCAAGACAGGAGCTTCGTTCATGGTGCGGGGGGCAGGATACGGTACGCCTTGGCGCCGTCCTGCTCGTACATCAAAGCGAAGTGGCGGTTGAAATCCTCATGGCTGGTCAGGGTGCGCGCCACCGCATCGGGCATCACGACGGCTTCGAAGCCCAGTTCGGCGAACCGCTTCGCGGCCTCGGCCCCCGGCAGCAACGGGAAATCCGGATAGCGCCAGGGGCCGAGCGTATCGCCCCAGATCGGATTGGGCCCGTAGTAGATGGCCTCGCTCAGTGCGATCTGGTAGACGCGGCCGGTGGCATGCTCGCGCACGTGGTTCATGACGCCATAGCCCGGCACGTTCGCTCGCAGGAAGGCCTCGCGGGCGGTAGGCGAGAGCGACACCTTCGTGAGCTCGCGCGTGCTGTGCCGGTACGACACGGCCGCCAGCACCACCAGGAACAGGCTGACGAAGAGGCTGCCCGCGCGCGGTGGCCAGCCCGCGCGGCCGGAGGCGGGCACGAGCCGGCGCAGGCCCGCCACGAGCCAGCCCAGCAGCATCTGCCACCCCAGCACTGCGGTCAGCGCCAGCAGCGGGAAGGAGGCCGTCATATAGCGCGGATAGCGCGAGGTCAGCACCCACACGAGCAACGAGTAGACGCTGAAGACAATGGCCGCATGCACTGCGGGCGTGCGCCGCCAGGCCCGGCTGAAGGGCGCCAGCAGCACCGGCCAGACCAGGTAGCTCGGCAGCGCGGCATGGGCGCGCACGTCGTTCACCTGGTTCTGGTAATCGGCAAGATTCCAGTTGCTGAAGCCGAACAGCTTGGCGCCGATGGGATTGAAGGGGTCGCCGGTCATGAGCGCGTTGCGCGCGTACCAGTAGATGCAGGGCAGCAGGAAGCACAGCAGCGCGAGGGCCCAGATGCCAGGGCGGCGCTCGCGCCGGATCACGAACCAGCCCGCCAGCGGCAGGAAGGTCAGGGCTTGGTACTTCGAGCCGGCCGCGAGGCCGAGGAAGAAGGCCGCCAGCGCCAGCCAGCGCGCGCCCTTCTTCGGATCGGTGGTGTGCGCTTCGTTCCACCACCACAACGCGATCCAGGCCGAGAGCACGAACAGCGCGACGCCCATGTCGATCAACGCGCTCGAATAGTCGCCCATGCCCAGCCAGATGGCGGCGGCCGCGCAGGCCAGCACCCGGTTCAGGTACTGCATGCCCAGGCGATAGACCATCCACACCGACAGCCAGCCCGCAAGTGCACTCAGGAAATGCGGCAGCACGTCGTCGCCGACCTGCAGCGCGCCCGCATAGAGCAGGTTGTAGTTGTACGGGAACCAGGGATAGCGCAGCCACTCATGGATTCCCAAGGTGCCGCTCTGGGCCACCTGGCGCGCGTAGGGCAGGTGGTACATGAGCTCGTCGAAGGCGGCCGGCAGCGCCAGCGGGGCGAACAGCGTGGGCAGCGCCACCAGGAGCAACGCGGCGAATGCCGCCTTGTCGACCCAACTCAGCGGCGGCCCGGACTCGAAGGCGCGCGCCTCGCGGAGCCAGGTGGGAAGTTGGGCGCAAGCGGCCGCAAAGCCTATCGCGACCAGCAGCAGCACAGCCGGCGCACGGAGCAGTCCGGCGATGCCCAGCGCCTGGAGGGCACAGATGAAGACGCCGATGCCGAGAGCGGTGCTCATCGCCGTCTCGAGCCAAAGGTCGCGGCGCACCGGCACGCCCAGGCGCAGGAACACCGCGCGGCCGAAGCCCCAGCACCCGGCGACGAAGATTGCCAGCGCGGCGTAGTGCGCGGCCGCGAATGTGAGTTTCTCGAAAAACATCAGAGATTGGGCGCCAGCAGCCGCTCCAGGTCCGCCTCGCTCTCGTGGCGCCGCGCGGCTTGGTCCTGCAGTTGGTCGTGCCCGATCTTGCCGACGTTGAAGTAGGTCGCTTCCGGATGGCTCAGGTAGAAGCCGCTGACGCTGGCGGCGGGCATCATGGCCAGGCTTTCCGTGAGGGTCATGCCGATATCCCGGCACTGCAGCAGCTCGAACATCGGGCCCTTCACGCTGTGGTCCGGGCAGGCGGGGTAGCCGGGGGCGGGGCGGATGCCGCGGTACTTCTCGGCGATCATCGCCTCGTTGCTCAGGGCCTCGTCGTGCGCATAGCCCCAGAGGTCGGTGCGCACGCGGTGGTGCAGCGCCTCCGCGAAGGCCTCGGCCAGCCGGTCGGCCAGGGCCTTGAGCATGATGGCCGAGTAGTCGTCGAGGTCGTCGATGAAAAACTTCTCCTTCTTCTCGACGCCGATGCCGGCTGTGACGGCGAACATGCCCACGTAGTCCGCCAGGCCGCTGTCGCGCGGCGCCACGAAGTCGGCCAGGCAGCGGCTCGGGCGCATGACGCCGTCGATGGCCTGCTTCTCGGTCTGTTGGCGCAGGCCATACCAGGTGAGCGCGGCCTGGGTGCGGGTCTCGTCGGTGTAGAGCGTGATGTCGTCGTCGTTCACCGTATTGGCGGGCCAGAAGCCGATCACGCCGTTGGCCGTGAGCCAGCGTCCCTCGATCAGCCGCTTGAGCATGCGCTGCCCGTCGCCGAAGACGCGCACCGCCTCGCTGCCCACCACCTCGTCCTTGAGGATCGCGGGGAAGGGGCCGGCCAGGTCCCAGGTCTGGAAGAAAGGCCCCCAGTCGATGTACTTCGCGAGCTCGGCCAGGTCGAAGTTGCGGAACACGCGCCGGCCGGTGAACTTGGGGCTAGGAGGCACATAGCCCTGCCAGTCGATGGGCGTCTTGTTGGCGCGCGCCTTGGCCAGCGGCCACAGCGGCACCTGCTTCTTGTTGGCATGCAGGTGCCGCACCTTGTCGTAGTCGGTGTTGAGCTCGTCGATGTAGGCCGCGGCCTGGTCGGAGAGCAGCGACTGCGCCACGCTCACGCTGCGCGACGCGTCGGGCACGTAGACCACCGGCCCCTCGTAGTGCGGCGCGATCTTCACGGCCGTGTGCACGCGGCTGGTGGTGGCGCCCCCGATCAGGAGCGGGATCTTGCGGATGCGGAAATGCTCGTCTTTCTGCATTTCGCCGGCGACGTATTGCATCTCCTCCAGGCTGGGCGTGATCAGGCCCGACAGGCCGACGATGTCCGCGCCCTCGACCTTGGCACGCGCCAGGATCTCGTGGCAGGGGACCATCACGCCCATGTTCACCACCTCGAAGTTGTTGCACTGGAGCACGACGGTGACGATGTTCTTGCCGATGTCGTGCACGTCGCCCTTGACGGTGGCGATGATGATCTTGCCCTTGCTGCGCACGTCGCGGCCCGCGGCCTCGTCCTGGCGCTTTTCTTCCTCGATGTAGGGGATCAGGTGGGCGACGGCCTGCTTCATCACGCGCGCGGACTTCACCACCTGGGGCAGGAACATCTTGCCGGCGCCGAAGAGGTCGCCGACCACGTTCATGCCGTCCATCAGCGGGCCCTCGATGACGTGCAGGGGCCGGCCGCCCTTGGCCAGGATGGCCTGGTAGGCCTCCTCGGTGTCCTCGACGATGAAGTCGGTGATGCCGTGCACCAGCGCATGCGACAGGCGCTGGCTGACCGACACCGGCTGCTCCGGCGTGCCGCGCCATTCGAGCTTCTTGCTGTCGTCCTTGGCGCCGCTCTTGGCGCTTTCGGCCACCTCGACCAGGCGCTCGCCGGCGTCGGGGCGGCGGTTGAGCACCACGTCTTCCACCCGCTCGCGCAGGCCGGGCTCGAGGTCGTCGTACACGCCCACCATGCCGGCGTTGACGATGCCCATGTCCATGCCGGCCTGGATCGCGTGGTAGAGGAACACCGTGTGGATCGCCTCGCGCACCGGGTCGTTGCCGCGGAAACTGAAGCTCACGTTCGACACGCCGCCCGAGACCTTGGCGCCTGGCAGGTTCTTCTTGATCCAGCGCGTGGCTTCGATGAAGTCGACCGCGTAGTTGTTGTGCTCCTCGATGCCGGTGGCGATCGCGAAGATGTTCGGGTCGAAGATGATGTCCTCGGGCGGGAAGCCCACCTCGTCGACCAGGATGCGGTAGGCGCGCTCGCAGATCTCGATCTTGCGTTCGTAGGTGTCGGCCTGGCCCTTCTCGTCGAAGGCCATCACGACCGCCGCCGCGCCGTAGCGGCGCAGCAGCGTGGCCTGGTGCTTGAAGGCTTCCACGCCCTCCTTCATGCTGATCGAATTGACAATGCCCTTGCCCTGGATGCAGCGCAGGCCGGCCTCGATCACCTCCCACTTGGAGCTGTCGATCATGATCGGCACGCGCGCGATGTCGGGCTCGCTGGCGATCAGGTTGAGGAAGCGCACCATCGCAGCCTTGCTGTCGAGCATGGCTTCGTCCATGTTGATGTCGATCACCTGCGCGCCGTTCTCGACCTGCTGGCGCGCCACCGCCAATGCCTCCTCGAACTGGCCGTTGAGGATCATGCGGGCGAAGGCCTTGGAGCCGGTGACGTTGGTGCGCTCGCCGATGTTGACGAACAGCGTGCCCTCGCCGATGCGCACCGGCTCCAGGCCGGACAGCTTCATCGGGGGTGGGGAGATTTGGACGGGAGAGGAAGAATCGGAAGACATGGGCTCACCTGTGGGCGGAGGATCAGGCGAGCGTCGTTGCAAGCCCAAGCCTGACGCGGCGCCTGGCTCGATCGACCGGGGCGGCCCGCGCTGCAACGCTCCTTGGGAGCCGCGGATTTTACGCTGGCTGCACCGCCCCGGACGCGGAGGCGGGCAGGCCGAAGATCCCGTCGAAGGCCCAGTTGAACACGAAGGTGTAGATGAGGAAGAACACCACCAGGCCGAGATCCATCACCAGCGCCTGCCAGAGGCTCACGTCCAGCCACCAGGCGAAGACCGGCACCAGGAAGGCCACCAGCCCGCCCTCGAAGCCGATCGCGTGTGCGATACGGCGGCGCAGGCTCCGGCCGCGCACCGCCTGGCGCGACTCCCAGCGCTCGAAGAGGGCATTGAAGCTGAGGTTCCAGAGGATCGCGATGCCCGAGGCCAGCACGGCCGCCACGCCCGAATGGCCGGCGCTCTGCCCCGTCATCAGGGCGAGCCCGGCGCTGGCCGCGACGATGGCGATGCCTTCGTAAAGCGAGATGTAGACGATCCGGCGCTTGAGCCCTTGCATGAATTCGTTTCCGTTTTGTTGCTGCGTCGGGCTCGACTTTATGTTTCCATCGCTGATATAAGAAATCATCTTCCTTCAGTTTTATTGATAGATCCATGAGCTTCAGCAGCGACAACGTGGAGGTCTTCCTGGCCGTGCTCGACCACGGCTCCTTTTCTGCCGCCGCGCGGGCACTGCATCGCGTGCCCTCGGCCGTCAGCATGGCGATCGCCAACCTCGAGGCGGAACTGGACCTCTCGCTGTTCGACCGCAGCGGCCGCGAGCCTCAGCCCACCGCCGCCGCGCGTTCGCTGGAGCCGCAGGCACGGCTGCTGGCGGCCCAGCTCCAGCAGCTGCAGGTGCAGGCGCTCGCGCTGACTCAGGGCCTGGAGAACCGGCTGACGCTGGCCATTGCCCCCGAACTCCTGGCCGCGCCTTGGAGCGGGCCGCTGGCGACGCTGGCGCAGGAGTATCCGCAGCTGGAAGTCGAAGTGCTGGCCGCCCCGCAGGCCGATGCGCTGGCGCTGCTGCACAGCGGCCGGGCGCAACTGGCGCTGGTCTTCGAGCGCCCGAGCCTGGACGGGCGCGAGGCCTTTCAGGAAGTGGCCAACGAGATGATGGTGGCTGTGATCGCGCCCGCCCACCCGGTGCTGGCCGGTGCCGGCGGCCGCCTGCGCGAGGACCATCTGCGGACCACCCGCCAGATCGTGGTGGCGGGCCGCGACCTGGCCACCCGCGACGCGCGCTTCGAATTCGCGCGCCACGTCTGGCGCACCGACAACGCGCTGGCCGCCCTGAGCCTGATCACCGCCGGCCTGGGCTGGGGCTGGCTGCCGCGCAACTTCGCCCGGCCGCACGTGGCGGCGGGGGCGCTGGTGGAGATTCCCTTCGAGAACCTCTCGAATGGGCTGGACCTCTGGGTGGACGTGGTCTGGTCGCGCGAACGCCCGCTGGGCCTGGGCGCGCAGCGCTTCGTGGCGCTGATCGCTCGCAAGAAGAACTGAGCTTGCCTTGCGTCTTGCTCCCTCTCCCCTGGGAGAGGGCTGGGGCGAGGGCGCCGTGCGCATCCACCGCCGCATCCTTTTCAAGGTGACTGTCTTCTGCGTGCCTCTAAGGTCGATCGTCGGACGACGACGGCGGCCGGTTGAACCGCTCCATCTGCCGTTGCCGCGGGTCCGCGCTGGGCATGACGGGCGCCGGCGCCGGTGGCCGACCGCCCGCCTGCCCCGGGTGCATCTGCGGCGGACGAGCCCCTGGCTGCATGCCCGGCGGCTGCGCGTGCGGCTGCGGCGGCACGACCCCAGGAATGG
>DATFFA010000147.1:0-7951 GCA_035250605.1 Variovorax sp.
CATCCGCCGCGACGCCCAGCCCGCTGCGGGCGGCTTCGGCCACCGCGGGCGGCACGCCCTCCAGCGCGTTGCCTGCCATCGCGTTCCGGTACACGGCAACGATCAGGCTGCCCAGCATCGCGATGCCCAGGGCACCGCCGAACTCCGAGCTGGTCTCCTGGATCGCCGAGGCCGCGCCGGCCCGCTCGGGCGGGGCCGTGCCCACCATCATGTCGACCGCCAGCGTGAAGGCGAAGGACAGGCCCAGCGAGAGGATCGCGTAGGCGGCCACCAGCAGCGCCAGCCCATCCGTGCGGTCGACCTGTGCCAGCAGCGCGAAGCCCACCGCGGCGATGAGCAGTCCGCCGGTCATCACGAAGCCCGGCCGCACCCGGCGCACGATCCGCGGCACCACCGTCGAGCCCACGGCGAAGGCCGCCCCCGACGGCACGCTCCACAGCCCGGCCTGCAGCGGCGACAGGCCCAGCACCAGCTGCATGTACTGCACGACGAAAAGAAAGCTGCCGAAGGCGATGAAGAAGGCCAGCGTGTTGATGGTGAGCGCGGCGCTGAAGGCGGGCGCGCGGAACAGCGCCAGGTCGATCAGCGGATCGGCGAGCCGCCCCTGGCGGCGAAAGAAGGCGCAGCCGATCGCCACGCCCAGCACGACCGCCGCCAGCGGCAGCCAGCCGGCGCCGTGCTCGGCAAAGCGCTTGAGCCCGTAGATCACGGCCAGCACCGCCAGCAACGACTGCGCCGCGCTGAGCAGGTCGAGCCGCCCTGCCCCGGGGTCGCGGTACTCGGGCAGCAGCCAGGGGCCGATCAACAGCAGCAGCACCATCACCGGCACGCTGACCAGGAACACCGAGCCCCACCAGAAGTGCTCGAGCAGCGCGCCGCCGATCAGGGGCCCGATGGTGCCGCCGATCGAGAAGCTCGCGATCCAGACGCCGATGGCCACGGTGCGCTCCTGCGCGTCGAGGAACATGTTGCGGATCAGCGAGAGCGTCGACGGTGCCAGCGTGGCACCGGCGACGCCGAGCAGTGCGCGGGTCGCGATCAGCATGGGGGCCGTGGTCGAGAAGGCGGCCAGCACCGAGGCCAGCCCGAAGAAGGCGGCGCCGATCAGCAGCAGGCGGCGCCGCCCGATGCGGTCGCCCAGCGTGCCCATGGTGATGAGCGAGCCGGCCAGCATGAAGCCGTAGATGTCGACGATCCACAGCATTTGCGCGCTGCTCGGGCGCAGTGCGGCGCTCAGGTGCGGCACCGCGAGGTTGAGCACCGTGAGGTCCATCGCGTAGAGCATGCAGGGCAGCGCGATCACGGCCAGGCCGATCCATTCGCGCGGGCCGGCCTTGTGCGGGGTGGCGGTCATGGTTGCGCTCCTTCCGTCGGGCGCGCGAGCTCGAAGACCGGCCGGAGCTCGATGCTGCCGATGCGCGAGGACGGAATGCCGGCGGCCAGGCGCACCGCCTCCTCGCCGCTCGCGGCCTCGACCAGGTAGAAGCCGCCGAGGTGCTCGTTGGTCTCGATGAAGGGACCGTCGGTGACCGACAGCCGCCCGTCGCGCACGCGCACCACGGCGGCGGTGCTCGCAGCCTGCAGGCCCTCGGACTCGACGAGATGGCCGCTGGCGCGCAGGCGGTCGTCGTAATCGAGGTGCGCGTTGACGAAGGCCGCCATCTCCGCGGGCGGGATCGCGCCCATCTGCGCTTCGGTGGCGAAGATCATGCAGAGGTACCTCATGACGCGATCCTCTCGACCTTGGCGATGGGCCGCACTTCGATGGCGCCGTACTTCGCCAGCGGAATGCGGGCTGCCACCTGGATCGCGGCGTTGAGGTCGGGCACGTCGACCAGGATGAAGCCGCCGAGCTGCTCCTTGGTCTCGACGAAAGGACCGTCGGTCTGCGAGAGCTTGCCGCCGCGCGTCTGCACCACCCTGGCGGACGCCGGGGGCTGCAGGGCCTCGGCGACGATCAACTGGCCGCGCGCCGCGAGCGCCTCGTCGTAGTCCATCGAGTCGTTGTCCAGCTTCGCCCGTTCGGCGGCGGACATCGTGGTCAGCAGCGCGGGATCGAAGTAGACCAGGCAAAGGTATTTCATCGGCATCTCCTGGAAGAAGGGTTGAGGGGATGCCTCTGGTCGAATGGCCGGGCCGGATTTCGACATGCCGGGCGCTTTTGCGCCGGCGCAGTTGTTTCAGGATGCATCGCCCGTCGCGGGCAGCGCCGCCAGCCGCCGTTCGAGGAACTGCCGCTCGGGCGTCTGCCGCGCGAGCGCCAGCGCACGCTCGTAGGATGCGCGAGCCTCGGCAACGCGGCCGAGACGCCGGCACAGGTCGGCCCGCGCGGCATGGGCCAGGTGGTAGTGCGCAAGCTCGCCGCGCGCGAGCAGCGCATCGATGAGCGCCAGGCCGGCGGCCGGCCCGTCGCGCATCGCGATGGCGACGGCCCGGTTGAGCGCCACCACCGGCGAGGGCTCGGCACGCAGCAGCACGTCGTAGAGGCCGGCGATCTGCGCCCAGTCGGTGGCGGCGGCATCGGCCGCCTCCGCATGCACTGCGGCGATCGCGGCCTGCAGGGTGTAGGGGCCGAAGCGACGCGAGGACAGGGCCCGCGTCACGAGTGCGCTGCCCTCGGCGATGAGTGCGGGGTTCCATCGGGTGCGGTCCTGCGATTCCAGCAGCACCATCTCGCCCCCCTCCGAGCTGCGCGCCGCGCGGCGCGACTCGTGCAGCAGCATCAACGCCAGCAAGCCGATGGCCTCGGGCTCGGGCAGCAGCTCGACCAGGAGCCGGCCCAGGCGGATCGCCTCGGCCGACAGGTCCGGCCGGGTGAGCGCCTCGCCGGACGAAGCGGCATAGCCCTCGTTGAACACCAGGTAGACCACGCGCAGCACGGCATCGAGCCGCTCGGGCAACTCGCTCACGGGCGGCACCTGGTAGGGGATGCGCGCGTCGCGGATCTTGTTCTTGGCCCGCACGATGCGCTGCGCGATGGTGGGCGCCGGCACCAGGAAGGCGGCGGCGATCTGCTCGGTGGCCAGGCCGCAGACCTCGCGCAGCGTCAGCGCCACCTGCGCATCGGGAGGCAGTGCCGGATGGCAGCAGGTGAAGACGAGGCGCAAGCGATCGTCCTCCAGCGCCTCGGCATCGGGGTCGCGCTCGTCCCAGGCCGGGGCGGGGTCGGCCCTGGCCTCGGCCGCGTCGGCGGCATCGTCCCAGGGCTCGAAGCGCGCGCGGCTGCGGATGCCGTCGATGGCCTTGAAGCGACCGGCCGAGACCAGCCAGGCGCGCGGGTTGGCCGGCACGCCCTGCACCGGCCATTGCTCCAGCGCGGCGTGAAAGCCGTCATGCAGCGCCTCCTCGGCCAGGTCGAAGTCGCCCAGGAGCCGCACCAGGGTCGCGAAGATGCGGCGCGATTCGCTGCGGTAGAGCGCCTGCGCCGCCTCGCGCGCCGCGAGATTGGCGGCATCGAGGGTGCCGGCGTCGAAGCGAACCATGCCGCTGAATTTCGAAGCGCGGCGGCGGCTTGTCAAGCGGCACGGGAACGTCTTATGCATCGGGTCACGGCATCCCCACCCGGCAAGGAGCTTTCATGCCGGATCGCACCGACCGGATCGCACCGACCGAACCGCAACGGCACGAATCGGCGTCGGCCGCGGACTTTTCAGTCTTTCTTGAAGCTACAGCAATTCGGCACGAGAATCGGCCGATGCCCACCGACACCCTGCCCCCGCTCAGCCGCCAGTTCATCGCCCACTTCGGGGAGATGGGCAGCAAGTGGGGCATCAATCGCACCGTCGGACAGATCTATGCATTGATCTTCATTTCCGAGCGCGCGCTCAACGCGGACGAGATCGCGGAGGCGCTGGCCTTTTCGCGCTCGAACGTGAGCATGGGGCTCAAGGAACTGCAGTCCTGGCGACTGGTGCGGCTGCGCCACCAGCCCGGCGACCGGCGCGAATACTTCGAGGCGCCATCCGATGTGTGGGAGATCTTCCGCGTGCTGGCCGAGGAACGCCGGCGCCGCGAGATCGAGCCCACGCTGTCGATGCTGCGCATGGCGCTGCTGGAGAAGCCCACGACCGACGAGGAGCGCCACGCCCAGCAGCGCATGCGCGAAATGCACGACCTGATCGACCGGCTGATGAAGTGGTTCGACGACGTGCAGCGGCTCGCGCCTGAAACTGCGATGCAGTTGATGGGGATGGGGGCGACGGTGACCAAGGTGCTGGGGCTCAAGGACCGCATCACCGGGGCCAAGGGCAAGAAGGCCGTCTAACGCGGCTTCCCCAGCTTGTCCCGCCGGATCGCCTCATCTTCCATCAGCTCGTACCACATCGCATTGAGCACCGCGAAGGTCGCTGCCAGGGGAAGTCCCAGCAGCCAGGCGAAGTACCACATGGTCGGTTCCTTTCTTGATCGGGTGACGGATCAGTACGCGTGCCCGCGCTCTTCGCGGATGGCATCGGCGTCGACCTTGCCCCACAGCACCTTGTAGACCCAGCCGGTGTAGGCCACGATGATGGGGAGGAAGATGGCGCTGACCACCAGCATGATGAACAGCGTCAGGTGGCTCGAGGAGGAGTCCCACACCGTGAGGCTGGCGCGCGGGTCCAGCGACGAGGGCAGGATGAAGGGGAACATCGAGGCGCCGACGCTCAGGATGATGCCGCCGATGGCCAGCGCGCTGGCCAGCAGCGCCATCCCTTCGCGCCGCATGCGCATCCCCACGAAAGCCAGCAACGCACCCGCGAGGCCGAAGCCCGGCGCGATCCACAGCCACGGGTGGGCCGCATAGTTGGCGAACCAGGCGCCCGGTTGATGGGCCACGGTCTTCAGCAGCGGATTCGACGGGCCGCCCGTGGGCAGCGCGCTGGTCACGCGGTATCCGTCGATCCAGGACCAGAGCAGCAGGCCCGCCAGCGCGTAGAACGCCAGCGTGAGCAACGCGGCCACGCTGCCGTAGGTGCGCGCGCGCTCCGCCACCGGCCCGGCCGCCTTCAGCTGCAGCCAGGCGCTGCCGTGCATCGCCAGCATCACGAGCGAGACCAACCCGCACAGCAGCGCAAAAGGATTGAGCAGCCCGAAGAAGGAGCCCTCGTAGAAGATCTGCATGTCGGGCGCCAGCCGAAAGGGCACGCCCTGCAGCACGTTGCCCACGGCCACGCCGAAGATCAGCGCGGGCACCAGGCCGGTGACGAAGAGCGTCCAGTCCCAGCGCGTGCGCCACGCCGCATCCTCGTGCTTGCTGCGGAACTTGATGGCCACCGGCCGCAGGATGAGCGGCACCAGCACCGCGAACATCGCGAGGTAGAAGCCCGAGAAGGACACGGCGTAGAGCTGCGGCCAGGCCGCGAAGAGCGCGGCGCCGCCGACGATCAGCCAGACCTGGTTGCCCTCCCACACCGGGCCGACGCTGTTGATGATCACGCGGCGCTCGAGGTCGGTGCGGCCGGCGAAGGGCAGCAGCATGTTGGCGCCCAGGTCGAAGCCGTCGGTCACGGCGAAGCCGACCAGCAGCACGCCGATCAGCAGCCACCAGACGAGGCGCAGGGTTTCGTAGGTGATGAGTTCGTGCAGGATCATGGTGCTTCTCCTTTCAGTCGGCGGCGGCGAGCGGCGAGCGCGGCAACGCGGCCCGTTCCGGATCGGCCTCGGCGCGGTAGGCGGCCGGCTGCGGCGCCGGCTGTTCCTCGGGGCCCTTGCGGATCGCCTTCAGCATCAGCTTCATCTCGATCACGAAGAGCACGGTGTAGAGCAGCGTGAAGCCGGCGATGGTGAGCAGCACCGTGCCGGCGCCCAGGTTCGACACCGCCACCGCCGTGGGCAGCACGCCCTCGATCACCCAGGGTTGGCGACCCAGCTCGGCCACGATCCAGCCGCACTCGGCCGCGAGCCAGGGCAGCGGGATCGCGAACACCGCCACCTTGAGCAGCCAGGGATGCGCATCCAGCCTGCGCCGCGCCGAGAGCACGAAGAAAGTGCCCGTCAGCAGGATGAAGAACATGCCCAGCCCGACCATGGTGCGGAAGGTCCAGTACAGCGGTGCCACCGGCGGGACGGTGTCGCGCGCGGCCTGGGCGACCTGCTCGGGCGTGGCCGTGCGCGGATCGTCGACGTAGCGCTTGAGCAAGAGCGCATAGCCCAGTGCATGGCCGTTGTCCTCGAAGATCTTGCGTGACGATTCGGGCACGGCCGCATCGCTGCCGGCTTCGCGGATCTTCTGCAGCGCGTCGTAGGCCGAGATGCCGACGCGGATGTTGAGCTCGGCGCGGTGCACCAGGTCGTCGATGCCGGGGATCTCGGTGGTGAGCGAGCGGGTGCCGATCAACCCCATCACGGCCGGAATGTGGATGGCGAAGTGGGTCTCGCGGCTCGCCTCGTCGGGGAAGCCGAAGGCGGTGAAGGCGGCCGGCGCGGGCTCGGTCTTCCACATCGCCTCGACGGCGGCCAGCTTCATCTTCTGGTGCTCGGTCGAGAGGTAGCCGCTCTCGTCCCCCAGCACCACGACCGAGAGCGATGCCGCCAGGCCGAAGGAGGCCGCCACCGTCATCGAGCGCTTGGCCAGCTGCAGGTGCCGGCCGCGCAGCACATACCAGGCCGACACGCCGAGCACGAAGATGGACGCCACCGTGTAGCCGGCCGACACCGTGTGCACGAACTTGGCCTGGGCCACCGGGTTGGTCAGGACGGCGTAGAAGTCGGTCACTTCCATGCGCATGGTCTGCGGGTTGAAGGCGGCGCCCACGGGGTTCTGCATCCAGCCGTTGGCGATCAGGATCCACAGCGCGGAGAAGTTGGAGCCGATCGCCACCGCCCAGGTGGCCATCAGGTGGCCCACCTTGGAGAGCTTGTCCCAGCCGAAGAAGAACAGGCCGACGAAGGTGGCCTCGAGGAAGAAGGCCATCAGCCCCTCGATGGCCAGCGGCGCGCCGAACACGTCGCCGACGTAGTGGCTGTAGTAGCTCCAGTTCATGCCGAACTGGAACTCCATGACCACGCCGGTGGCCACGCCCATCGCGAAGTTGATGCCGAAGAGCAGGCCCCAGAACTTCGTCATGTCGCGCCAGATGGTGCGGCCGGTCATGACGTAGACCGTTTCCATGATGGCGACGAGCACCGCCAGGCCGATGGTCAGCGGCACGAAGAGGAAGTGATAGAGCGCCGTCAGCGCGAACTGCAGGCGGGAGAGTGCAACGATGTCGAGGTCCATGGGGGCTTTCCTTCCGGGTTCTTGTGCTTCGCGGCGGGTGTCGGGTTAGTCGGGACGCAGGCCGCTCAGGGCTGCTTCGAAGGGGGCGGAGCCGCGCCGCAGGTCGGCGACGATGCGGCCGGACCGCAGGACGAGCAGCCGGTCCGCCAGCGCGGCCTCGCGCCGCAGATGGGTGGCGATCAACAGCGTCCGGCCCTCGGCGTGGGCCCGCAGCCGCAGCAGCACATCGCGTGCGGTGGCAGTGTCCAGCGCTTCGGTGGGTTCGTCGATCAGCCAAAAGGGCGCGTTGCGCAGCAGCAGGCGGGCGAGCGCGAGGCGGCGCGACTGGCCGCCCGAGAGGCCCAGGCCGCCTTCGCCGAGGCGGCTGTCGAGCGCCGAGGGCATGGCGCGCACTTCGTCGGCGAGGCCTGCTGCGTGCAGCACGGACCACAGCCGGGCGTCGTCGGCCGAAGGGTCGGCCAGGCGCAGGTTGTCGCGCAGGGTGTCCTGGAACAGGTCGGTGCGCTGCGTCAGCAGGCAGGACGCAAGGGCCCGCAATTCGCCGTCCGCGGGGGCCAGCTCGCCTGCTGCCGCGGCAAGCAAGGTCGACTTGCCCGCGCCGCTGGGGCCGATCACGGCCACGCGCTCGCCGGCAGCCACGGTGAAGGCACTGCGCTGCAGCGCGGGCCGGTTGCTGCCGGGATGGACCAACGTCAGCGCGTGCGCCTGCAGCGCCAGGCCGTCGTCGGGCGCGGGCGGAACGGGCACCGGCTC
>DATFFA010000148.1:0-29054 GCA_035250605.1 Variovorax sp.
CCCGCCTTGCGAAAGGTCAGGTTGATGCGGCAAGCTCCCGTCAGAGGATGCTCGCCCTCCTTCACCGGCAGCACCCCGTGGTAGTGCAGCCGCGACGCCCCGCCCCACACCACCACGTCCCCATGCACGAGCGGCACGCGCTGCGCCTTGTCCGAGCGCTTCGGCCCGCCGAAGAGGAACACGGCCGGCAGGCCCAGCGAAACGGAGACGATGGGCCAGTCGTAGTTGCCCTCGTCGCGGTCCTGGTGCAGGGAGAGCCGGGTGCCGGCTTCGTAGCGGTTGATCAGGCAGGCGTCCGGTGCGAAGCCCTCGAAGCCGCCAGCGCGTGCGGCGGCCGCGGCCAACTCGCGGAAGGCAACGGGCATCGCAGGCCACGGGCGGCCGCTGTCGGGATCGTTCGCGTCGTAGCGGTAGCCGCCGAGGTCGGAGACCCAGCCCAGCGCACCGCAGTTGCTCATCGCGACGGACATCCGGAAACCGCCCGGCGTGATCAGGTGCCGAAGCGGCGCCTGCACCAGCACCGCCTCCACACCGGCGAGCAGCTGCATCTCTTGCGCACGCGCAAAGCCGCGCAGCAGCACCGCGCCGGGCGCGAGAGACTGAGTCGCCGGCAGCGCAGATTCTTCAAGCCCTTCGAAGAGATCGAGCGTCATGGCCTCAGGCCGCGTCGTGAAAGATGATGCCGGCGGTATGCCGATGCCCCGAGCGCACCCGGCTCACGCCGTGGCGCAGGTTCACGCGATAAACGCCGTGCGTGCCCTGCACCGGGCGGTGGTGCACCGCGATCACCGCCGCATCGCCCTGCCGCAGCGGCAGCACGATGGGCCGCGACTGCATGCGCGGGCGCTGCTCGGTCATGACGAACTCGCCCCCAGTGAAATCGCGGCCCGGCTCGGACAGCAGGATCACCAGCTGCAGCGGGAACACATGCTCGCCGTACAAATCCTGGTGCAGGCAGTTGTAGTCGCCCTCGCCGTATTGCAGCAGCAGCGGCGTGGGCCGCGTCTGCCCCGCCGCATGGCAGCGCGCGATGAAGTCCGCGTGCCGCGGCGGGTAGCGCACGTCGATGCCCATGAGCTGGTTCCAGCGGTTGGCGATGGGCGCGAGCTCCGGGTACATCGCTTCGCGCAGCCCGGCCAGCTTGTCGGGCAGCGGATAGTCGAAGTACTTGTACTCGCCGCGGCCGAAGCCATGGCGCTCCATCAGCACGCGGCTGCGGAACAAGGGGTCGAGCGGATAGAGCGCGGCCAGCGACTCGCACGCCTCGCGCGCGAGCAGGCCCGGGATCAGCGCGCTGCCCTCGCCGTCGAGGTCCAGCGCCACCTGTTGCCAATCGATCATGCAGCGCTCGCCTCCCGCTTCAGCAGCGCGCTCTTGCGCTCCACGCCCCAGCGATAGCCTGAGAGCCCGCCGTCGCTGCGCACCACGCGATGGCAGGGAATCGCCACCGCCAGTGCATTGGCGCCGCAGGCCTGCGCCACCGCGCGCACCGATTTCGGGCTGCCGATGCGCTCGGCAATCTCGGCGTAGCTCGCGGTGCTGCCCGGCGGGATGTCGCGCAGCGCCTGCCACACGCGCTGCTGGAAGGCGGTGCCGCGCACGTCCAGCGGCAGGTCCAGGCCCACGCCGGGTGCCTCGACGAAGCCCACCACGCGCGCCACCATCTGCTCGAAGGCCGGGTCCCCGCCGATCAGCCGCGCCTGCGGAAAGCGATCCTGCAGCTCGCGCGCCAGGGCATCGGGATCGTCGCCCAGCGCGATGGCGCAGACGCCGAGCGCGCTCTGCGCCACCAGGATCGCGCCGAGCGCGCACTGGCCGATGGCGAAGCGGATGTCGGTGTCGGCGCCGCCCGCGCGAAAGCGCGTCGGCGTCATGCCCAGCACCTCGTTCGAGCGCTCGTAGAAGCGGCCGTTGGAGTTGTAGCCGGCGTCGTAGATCGCATCCGTCACCGTTTCGCTGCGCGCCAGCGCGTCTCGCACGCGCCGGTCGCGGTGTGCCGCGGCATAAGCCTTGGGCGTGAGCCCCGTGACCTCCTTGAACAGGCGATGCAGGTGAAAGCTGCTGAGCCCGGCGCGCTCGGCCAGCGCATTCAGCGTCGGGGTCTCGTCGGCGTTCTGGATGAAGCGGCACACCTCGGCCACCTTGGCGGCCTGCTGCTCGTTGCGTGCCGGCTGGTCCGGCCTGCAGCGCTTGCACGGCCGAAAGCCCGCGCGCTCCGCATCGGCGGCCGTCGCGTGAAAGGCCACGTTCTCGGGCCGCGGCCGGCGCGCCCCGCAGGACGGCCGGCAATACACGCCGGTGCTCTTCACCGAGTAGAAGAACTGCCCGTCGGCCGCGGCGTCGTGTGCCACGACGGCCGCCCAGCGCGGATCGCTCGCGGTTCGCAGGGCGCGGATTTCCTTGGGATTGCTCATCATGTTCATTGCAAGTCCTTTCGGCTTTTCATGGATCGATGCACCGATTCTGGAGATCGGGCCTCGCATGCGCACTCCGGGTCTTGCTTTCGAATTCGATTCGCAGGAGATCGTAGGACAAGGCCGCCAAAGGGGGCTTTCTTGCTCGCGCCCTCGGCCTACGGGCCCCTGCGCCGAGCCTCGTTACCATCTTGGCCGATGATCGATCGCCGTTCACTCCTCACCGCCGGCGGCGCCTCCATGGCGCTGGCCGCCCTCGGATTCCCTGCAGATGCCCTCGCGGCCGGGGGAATCAAGCTCAGCCAACCCCGTCCTTTCTCTTTCGAACGTCTTGTTACCGAAGCCAAGGCGCTCGCGGGCAGGCCTTTCGTGGCCGACACCTCGCTGCCCGCGGACGTGCTGCAGCGCATCGATTACGACGCGCACGGCAAAATCAAGTACAACCCCGAGCTCGCCGTGTTCCGCGACGGACCCGGCCCCTTCCCCGTCACCTTCTTCCACCTGGGTCGCTACTTCCAGTTGCCGGTCCACATGTACGTGACGGAGGCCGCCAGCGGCGACGGCTTCGCGCGCGAGATCCTCTACGACAGCGACTATTTCACGATGCCCGCGGACAGCCCCGCGCGCCAGTTGCGCGAAGGCGCAGGCTTCGCCGGCTTCCGGCTGCAGGAGAGCCGCCTGGGCGACCAGAAGAAGCTGCCCTGGCAGACCAACGACTGGGTCGCCTTCCTCGGCGCCTCCTATTTCCGCGCCATCGGCGAGCTCTACCAGTACGGGTTGTCGGCACGCGGCATCGCGCTCGACGCGGCCATGCCCGACCGGCCCGAGGAGTTCCCCAACTTCACCCGCTTCTACTTCGAGCCGCCCGCCACGCCCGATGCCAACGCCATGACGGTGTACGCCCTGCTCGAAGGCCCCAGCATTACCGGCGCCTACAAGTTCGTGATGCAGCGGACCAAGGCGGTGCTGATGGACATCGAGGCGCGCCTGTTCCTGCGCCGCGACGTCGGCCGCCTCGGCCTGGTGCCGCTGACTTCGATGTTCTGGTATGGCGAAACCGTCAAGCCCACGGCCATCGACTGGCGGCCCGAGGTGCACGATTCCGACGGCCTCGCGATCTGGAACGGCGCTGGCGAGCGCATCTGGCGCCCCCTCAACAACCCGGCCCAGACCCGCGCCTCGGCCTTCAGCGACACGCGCCCGCGCGGCTTCGGCCTGCTGCAGCGCGACCGCAACTTCGACCACTACCAGGACGGCGTGCTCTACGAGAAGCGGCCCAGCCTCTGGGTCGAGCCGCAGGGCGACTGGGGCGAGGGCTCGGTGCAGCTGATCGAGATCCCCACCGACGACGAGATCCACGACAACATCCTGGCCTGCTGGGTGCCCAAGGCGCCTGCCAAGGCCGGGGCGAGCTTTGCGCTCAAGTACCGGCTGCACTGGACCGACCAGGAGCCCTTCCCCTCGCCGCTGGCGCGTTGCGTTGCCACCCGCATGGGCCGCGGCGGCGAGCCGGGCACGCAGCGCCCCGCAGGCGTGCGCAAGTTCATGGTCGAGTTCATCGGCAAGCCGCTCGAAGCGATCCCCTTCGGCGTCAAGCCCGAACTGGTGCTCACGGCCTCGCGCGGGAAGTTCTCGTACATCTTTGCCGAAGCGGTGCCCAACGGCGTGGCGGGCCACTGGCGCGCGCAGTTCGACTTCACGACCGAGGGCACGGAGCCGGTGGACATGCGGCTGTTCATGAAAACCGGGGACCAGACGCTGACGGAGACCTGGCTGTACCAGTACCAGCCGGGCTGAGGGCGGGAAAGAAGCAAGAACGGTCGGCCAGGGTGAGGGGCAGCGGGCGCATCCCCCACCCCGGCCACGCTTCAGCGCTTGGCCACAGAGATCAACTCGATCTCGAAGTCCAGCGTCGCATTCGGCGGAATCACCCCGCCCGCCCCGCGCGTGCCGTAGGCAATGGCAGGCGGGCAGGTCAGCTTGGCCTTTCCGCCCGGCTTCATCTTCTGCACGCCTTCGGTCCAGCACGGGATCACGCCGTTCAACGGAAACTCGGTCGGCGCATTGCGCTTGTAGGAGCTGTCGAATTCCTTGCCGCTGTCCGGAAAGGTGCCACGGTAGTGCACCTTGACCACATCGGTGGCCGAGGGCGATGCGCCGTTGCCCTCTTTCAGCGACTGGTAGATCAGCCCGCTCGGCGTGGTGACGGGGGCGCTCTGCGCCAGCGCGGCCGGCAGTGCGCACAAGGACACGAGGGCTGCGGCGGTAAGACGAAAGAAGGAATGCACGAGACGGTCTCCCGGGTTGGTTGAAAACGGTCCATTATTGCGGCGCATGCCGCCATGGCATCGCTCTTGCTGTGAGGCTCCGGTCCCCATCAACAACAAGGAGTGTGCATGTCCACAGGCTTGAAAAAAGTGCTCGGCCCCATCCAGCTCTGGGGCATCGCCGTCGGCCTCGTGATCTCGGGCGAGTACTTCGGCTGGAGCTACGGCTGGAACACCGCCGGCACCCTCGGCTTCCTGGTCGCCACCGTGCTGGTCGCGACCATGTACACCACCTTCATCTTCAGCTTCACCGAGCTCTCCACCGCCATCCCTCACGCGGGCGGGCCCTTCGCCTATGCGCGGCGCGCCTTCGGGCCGAACGGCGGCTTCGTCGCGGGCTTCGCGACGCTGGTGGAGTTCGTCTTCGCGCCGCCGGCCATCGCGCTGGCGATCGGGGCCTACCTCAACGTGCAATTCCCCGGCATCAACCCCAAGTGGTTCGCGCTCGGCGCCTATGTGATCTTCATCGCCCTCAACTGGGTCGGGATCGGCATCGCGGCAGCCTTCGAGCTTTTCGTGACCGTGCTGGCCATTCTCGAACTGCTGGTCTTCATGGGCGTGGTCGCACCGGGCTGGTCGCTCGCCAACTTCGTGGCCCACGGCTGGTCGGGCAGCTCGGACTTCGGCAGCGCGGCGATCCCGGGCATCTTCGCCTCCATCCCCTTCGCGATCTGGTTCTTCCTGGCGATCGAGGGCGCGGCGATGGCGGCCGAGGAGGCGCGCGATCCGCACCGCACCATCCCGCTGGCCTACACCACCGGCATCCTCACGCTGGTGGTGCTGGCCTTCGGCGTGATGGTCTTCGCCGGCGGCGTCGGCGACTGGCGCCAGCTCGCCAACATCAACGATCCGCTGCCGCAGGCGATGAAGGCCGTGGTCGGCGAGCAGAGCGGCTGGCTGCACATGCTGGTGTGGATCGGCCTGTTCGGGCTGGTCGCCTCTTTCCACGGGATCATCATGGGCTACTCGCGCCAGATCTTCGCACTGGCGCGTGCCGGCTACCTGCCCGCCACCTTCGCCGCGCTGAGCCCGCGTTTCAACACGCCGCATCGCGCACTGGTGGCCGGCGGCGTGATCGGCATCGCCGCCATCTTCAGCGACGAATGGGTGCAGTTCGGCGGCCAGACGCTCACGGCCAACATCGTCACCATGTCGGTGCTCGGCGCGATCGTGATGTACCTGATCTCGATGGCCGCGCTGTTCAAGCTGCGGCGCAGCGAGCCGCAGCTGGAGCGCACCTACCGCGCGCCCTTCTACCCCGTCTTCCCCGCCATCGCCCTGCTGCTGGGCCTGGTATGCCTCGCCGCGATGATCTGGTTCAACGGCAAGCTGGCGCTGCTGTTCCTGGTGCTGATGGCATTGGCCTACGGCTATTTCCGCCTCACGGCCGCACAGCGCGAGGCCGCTGCACCCGACAAACTGCTCTCCACGATCGGCTGAACTTCTTCCTTGCCGCCATGCGCTACCGGACCACGCTCGATTCGCAGGTCTTCGCCTTCGACGACCTCCGGCAAGTCATGGCCTTCGCCAGCCCGGCGCGTTCGGGCGACTACCTGGCGGGCATCGGCGCGGCCACCGCGCAGCAGCGGATGGCAGCGCGCCACGTGCTGGCGGAGACGCCGCTCAAGCAGTTCCTGAGCGAGGCGCTGATCCCCTACGAAGAGGACAACATCACCCGCCTGATCATCGACGGCCACGATGCGGCGGCCTTCGCGCCGGTGGCCCACCTGACGGTCGGCGACTTCCGCAACTGGCTCCTATCGGAGCAAGCGGGCACCGAAGTCCTGGCGGCGCTCGCGCCCGGCCTCACGCCCGAGATGGCGGCCGCGGTCTCCAAGCTGATGCGCAACCAGGACCTGATCGCGGTGGCACGCAAGTGCCGCGTGGTCACGCGCTTTCGCGACACCATCGGCCTGCCCGGCCACCTCGCGGTGCGGCTGCAGCCCAACCATCCCACCGACGACCTGCGCGGCATCGCCGCCTCCATGCTCGACGGCCTGCTGATGGGCGCCGGCGATGCGGTGATCGGCATCAACCCCGTGACGGACAGCGTGCAGCACCTGGGCGATCTGCTGCGCATGCTCGACGAAGTGATCCAGCGCTTCGAGGTGCCGACGCAGAGCTGCGTGCTGACGCACGTGACCCACGCGCTGAAGCTGATCGAGTCCGGCGCGCCGGTGGACCTGGTGTTCCAGTCCATCGGCGGCACGGAGAAGACCAACCGCTCCTTCGGCGTCACGCCCGAGCTGCTCCATGAAGCGCACGCCGCCGCGCAGTCGCTCGCGCGCGGCACGGTGGGCAGCAACCTCATGTACTTCGAGACCGGCCAGGGCTCCGCGCTCTCGGCGGATGCCAACTTCGGCGTCGACCAGCAGACCTGCGAGGCGCGCGCCTATGCGCTGGCACGGTGCTACGAGCCGCTCCTGATCAACACCGTGGTCGGGTTCATCGGGCCGGAGTACCTCTACGACGGCAAGCAGATCATCCGCGCCGGGCTGGAGGACCATTTCTGCGGCAAGCTCCTGGGCCTTCCGCTGGGCTGCGACGTCTGCTACACCAACCATGCCGAGGCCGACCAGGACGACATGGACACGCTGCTGGTGCTGCTCGGCACGGCCGGCATCAACTTCATCATGGGCGTGCCCGGCGCGGACGACGTGATGCTCAACTACCAGAGCACCTCCTTCCACGACGCGCTGTTCCTGCGCGAGACGATGGGACTGAAGCGCGCACCCGAGTTCGAGGCCTGGCTGCAGCGCATGCAGATCACCGACGGCACGGGCCGGCTGCTGGCGCCCTCTTCCAGCCCGCTCCTGGCGGACATGCGTTCGCTGAAGGCGCTGACATGAGCGCCGCCCGGCCGCCCGAAGACGCTCCCACCGCAGCCGAAGGCGCAGGCATGCCAATGGCCGACCCGGTCACGCACAGCCCCTGGGCCGATTGGCGCAACGCGACGCCGGCACGCCTCGCGCTCGGCCGTGCAGGTGCCGGGATGCCGACCGACGAGATCCTGCGCTTCGGCTGGGCGCATGCAATGGCGCGCGACGCGATCCATGCGGCCCTGGATGTGGATGCCCTCGAGGCCGCGCTGCGTGGCGACGGCTGGGAGGTGCTGCGTGCGCGCAGCCGCGCGCCGGACCGTACCACCTACCTTCGCCGCCCCGACCTGGGCCGGCAGCTCGACGACGACGCTGCGCAGGCCCTGCGCGCCCGGGCAGGGCCACCGGTCGATCTCAGCCTCGTGATCGGCGACGGACTTTCCTCGCTGGCCGCGACCCGCCATGCGCTGCCGCTGCTGTCCGCCTTGCGCCCGCAGCTGCCGGCCGCGCTGCGGCTCGCGCCGATCGTGATCGCCACGCAGGCACGGGTCGCGCTCGCCGACGAGGTGGGCGAGGCCCTCGGCGCCCGCATGGCCGTGATGCTGATCGGCGAGCGGCCCGGCCTCAGTTCGCCCGACAGCCTCGGCCTCTACATCACCCACGCGCCGCGCCGCGGCCGGCATGACGCCGAGCGCAATTGCATCTCGAACGTGCGGCCGGAGGGGCTGTCCTACGAGGCTGCCGCGTTCAAGCTCGCCTGGTTCGTCCGCGAGGCGCTGCGCCGCGGCCTGACGGGGGTGGCGCTCAAGGACGAAAGCGCATCGGCCGTTCTCGCGTCCGAGGATTCGACTCCGGCAATGGACAGGCCGGGCGCCTAGAACCTCTGCCGCCCTCCGACTGCGAGCCGTGGCAAGGCCTCGAACCGCACGCGTTTGCGCGCAGCGTGCCGAAGATCCTCGCTCCTATGATGGCGGCTGCAACACACGGAGGCACCATGACCGCATCGCGCTATCCCCTCGCCGAGTTGAAGGACCTGCCCGAAGACATCCGCGCCAAGGTGCTCGAGGTGCAGGAAAAGGCCGGCTTCGTTCCCAACGTGTTCCTCGCCCTCGCGCGCCGGCCGGCCGAGTGGCGCGCCTTCTTCGCTTACCACGACGCGCTCATGCTGAAGGAGGAAGGCTCGCTCACGCAGGGCGAGCGCGAGATGATCGTGACCGCCACCAGTGCGGCCAACCGCTGCCTCTATTGCGTGGTGGCGCACGGCGCGCTGCTGCGCATCTACGAGAAGAAGCCGCTGGTCGCCGATCAGGTCGCGGTCAACTGGCGCAAGGCCGACATCACGCCGCGCCAGTACGCGATGCTCGAGTTCGCGATGAAGGTCTGCGAGCGTTCGCACGAGATCGACGACAGCGACTTTCCGCCGCTGCATGCGCACGGCTTCAGCGACGAGGACATCTGGGACATTGCGGCCATCACGGCCTTCTTCGGGTTGTCCAACCGGATGGCGAGCTTCGGCGGGATGCAGCCGAATGCGGAGTTCTATCTGCTGGGTCGGGTGCCCAAGGCCAAGAAGTAGCTTTTTGCCACTTGCGTTGCGCTGGCTCCAAGGCTGGAGCAACGCCGAAGCAAGCCTCCGGTGCCCTCACCCCAGCCCTCTCCCGGAGGGCGTGGGAGAGGGAGCAAGAGCCGGAGAGGGGCCCATGCCGCGGCATGACGCCAGCGCGTCCAATCCGGCCTTGTAGCTCGGCGTGCGCACATCCATCACACCCAGCACCGTGTGATAGAGGTTGTCATGCGTGAGCGGCGCATCCAGCCCGGCCTCCATGCAGGCCGGCGACAGCCCCGCGCGCGCGCGCATGCGAGGCCCGAACCACATCACCATGGGGATGTGCTTCTGCACCTCCGGCGCGAAGCTGTAGGGCACGCCGTGCAGGAACAGCCCGTACTCGCCCAGCGACTCGCCGTGATCGCTCAGGTAGAGCAAGGCCGGGTCGTAGCGCCCGGACTGCGCCAGCAGCCAATCGATGGTCTTCCCGAGAAAGCGGTCGGTGTAGGCGATCGAGTTGTCGAAGCCGTTCACCAACTCCGCGTGGCTGCACTCCGCCAGCGCATTGGTCTTGCATTCGGGCACGAAGCGCTTGGCGTCCGGCGAGGAGCGCTTGTAGTAGGCCGGCCCATGGCTGCCCATCTGGTGCATCACCAGCACCACGCCCTTGGCGCGGCGCTCTGCCGGCAACGCAGCCAGGCGCTCGTCCAGCCCCCGGAGCATGGCGTCGTCCAGGCACTCGTCGCCATCGCACAGCGCGCTCTTCACCTCCGGCGCGAGCTGGTCGAAGGCGAAGGCATGCGGGATGCGGTCGCACACGCCCTTGCAGCCGCCGGGCTGGTTGTCGAGCCAGAACACCGCGAGGCCTGCGGCCTGCAGGACGTCCATCAGGTTCTCGTAGTCGTCCTTGCGCGCCTCGAAGGCGGCCTTCCCCAGCGGCGAGAACATGCAGGGCACCGAGGCCAGCGTGTTGGTGCCGCAGGAATGGACGTCGCGCCATGACAGCACCTTGCGCGCGGCCAGCTCCGGCGTGGTGTTGCGCGCATAGCCGTTCAGCCCGAAATGATCGGCCCGCGCCGTCTCGCCGACCACCAGCACGAAGAGCGGCGGCCGGGCCTGCGCCGCGTAGCCGGCGCCCAGTGCCGTGCCGCCCGAGACCGGGATCAGCTTCCTGCTGTGTCGCAACAGCGGCTTGAGCGCCACCGCGCCCGCCGAATAGAGGCTGGCCGGCGGATTCATCATGTAGCGCAGGTGGACGTTGTTGCGCATCAGCGGCGCGAGCTGCCGGTTCATCGCCAACGCGCCGCCGGCCGCGAGCGCCACGGCTGCGACGAGCAACAGCGCGTTGCGCCATGCCTGCGACAGCAGGCCCATGGGGGCCACGCGCACGCGCCACAACGCCCAGGCCGGCAAGACCGCGACCAGCAGCACGTGCATCAGCAGGCGCCAGCCCATCAGGTCGCGTGCTTCGTGGACGTCGGTCTGCATCGCATTGGCCAGCATGCTCGGGTCCATCACGGCGTGGTAGCTCAGCATGAAGTGCTGCGCCACCGCAGCGACGATCACGACGCCGAACCACAACGGCTTCATCCAGCGCGACCAGGCAACGAGCGCCAGCAGGGCGACGGTGCCGCAGACGGTGAGCAGCGCCATCAGCGCGACCTGGGGCAGGTAGATGCTGGGCGCCCCGCCGATGCGGGCCAGCTCCGCCCACAGGGGCCAGTTGGCGGCCAGGGCGAGATAGAGGCTCAGCCACAGGACCACGCTGCGTGCCGATCGCGGCTGCGCCAGCCGGGCGTCGATGCGCCGCCATGGAGAGGATGCAATGGCCTCCTCGGTCGAGGATTGCGCCAGGGGCGCGGCAAGGGTGCGATCGGGGGAAAGGACGGAGTTGCGGACTGTCGAGAAAGGCATCCGGCGAGTCTGAAAAGCCGGACTGAAAACTCACTGAATGCCCGGCTCAGGTTTCGTTCAGCTTGGGCGCGACGCCCGCCTCCGCACCTCTGCCATCCCGCAGCAGCCGCAGCAGCGCGTCGATGGCCAAGCCCGTGGTCCAGCAGAGCCAGCCCGTCCACAGCGTGTGACTCATGTAATGGGCCCCGCGCAGTTGCTGCGCCAGGCCCAGCAGCAGCCCGCCCGCCAGCGCGCAGGCCAGCCATGCGCGCGCCGCCGGCGGTGAGGCGCGCCGCAGCACGAACCAGCCACCCACGTAGGCGAAGCCGGCGGAGGCGTGGCCCGCCGGAAAGCAGCCGCCCGGCCCGCCATCGCGCAGGCCCCAGGCCCAGTGCGACACATGGACGGCCGCGCCGCCGAAGGCCTTCAGGTCCCAGGGACAGCTGGTCGCGCTCGCCTGCTTGACCAGCGACACCACCAGCACGCCGGCGAGCACGGTCAGGGCGAGCTGGGCCCGCTCGCGCGTGCGCAGCCGGCGCAGCACGCCCACCGGCCAGCGAATGGCGGCGACGAGCGCAATCAGCAGCAGCCAGCTCAGCGCCCTCGCGCCTTCGTGCATGACATGCACGAGGAACCCGTTGCCGCGCCACGGAAAGCCCGTCGGCGTGCCCGCGAGCTGCGCGAGCGCGAGGTCGAGACCGGTGGCGTCCCAGAGCAGGAGCAGGAGCAGGGCCAGGAGTGTCCAGGCAAGAGGCCGGGCGAAGATGGAATGGGGCATGAACGCGCAAGCCTACGTCCGCCTGCTGAACGTTGGCTGAAGCGTCGCCTAGACTCGGCTTCTTTGAAGGAGGGAAGTGGACGTGCGCATCTTGCTGGTCGAGGACGATGCCGCGCTGGCCAGCGCGGTCTGCAGCTATCTCGAGGCCAAGGCCTTCGTGGTCGACGTGTCGCCCGGCCTGGCGCAGGCGCGCGCCGCGCTGGCGGCGGTGCAGTACGCCGCCGTGCTGCTCGACCTGCATCTCCCCGACGGCGAAGGCCTGTCGCTGCTGCCGGACGTGCGTGCCCTGCGCGACCGCCCGATCGTGATCGTGCTCACCGCGCGCGACCAGGTCACGGACCGGATCCGCGGCCTGGACGCCGGCGCCGACGACTACCTCATCAAGCCCTACGACCCGGCCGAGCTGCTGGCGCGGCTGCGCGCCGTCGAGCGCCGCCGCAGCAACGCCAGCACGCCGGTGCTGCGCTTCGGCAAGCTCGAGATCGACCTGGCACGCGACCTGGTGCGCAACGACGGCATGCCCGTCACGCTCACGCAGAAGGAGTGGGCGCTGCTGCGCGTGATGGCGACGCGGCCCGAACGCATCCACACGCGCGACAACCTGGCCGATGCGCTCTACGGCTTCGGCGACGAGGCCGACAGCAACACGCTGGAGGTCTTCATCAGCCGCCTGAGGCGCAAGCTGGGCCGCCACCACATCCAGACGCTGCGCGGCCTGGGCTACCGGCTGTCGTACTCGCCCGAAGACGAGGACGAATGAAACTCGGCTTCCTGCAGCAGGCAAAGGCCGAGCTCGGGTCCCGCGATTCGCTCGCCGGGCGGCTGACGCGCACGCTCATCATCTGGGTCGGCGGCGTCTGGCTGCTGTGCGTGCTGGGCGTGGTCTGGTACGTGGACCGCGAGATCAACCACAACTTCGACAACGAGCTGGCCGAGGTCGCGCACCGCACCTTCGACACCGCGGTGCAGGAATTCGACAAGCTGCGCGCAGGGCGCCCAGGGGCCGCCCTGCCGCTGATCCCGCCGCCGCAGCTCTACCCCACCGACGCGGTGCTCTACCAGATGGTCGACGTTCACGAGCGCGTGCTGCTGCGCTCCGCCGAAGCGCCGGCCAATGCCTTCGACGTGCCGCTGGCCCAGGGCTTCGCAGACAGCGAGGCCTGGCGGATCTACACCGCGCGCCATCCGACGCTCGGCCTCTACCTTCAGGTGGCCGATCCGCTGGACGAGCGCCGCACCGCGCTCAACCGCACCCTGCTCGGCCTGATCATTCCGCTGGTGGCGATGCTTCCCCTGCTGGCGCTGGTGCTGCGCAACGTGGCGCGCAGCGAGCTGCGCGCGCTGCAAGTGCTGGCCGGCGAGATCGCGCTGCGCAACGGCTCGGACCTGCGGGCGATCCCCCTCGCCGGATTGCCGCGCGAGCTGCGCTCGGTGGGCGACGACGTCAACCGGCTGATGCAGCGGCTGTCGCACGCGCTCGACGTCGAGCGTGCGCTCGCGGCGAACGCGGCGCACGAGCTGCGCTCGCCGCTTGCGGCCGCCCGGCTGCGGCTGCAGACCGCGCTGGAGCACGACCTGCGTCGCCACGACGTGGAGGCCGCGCTCGACGCCTTGCATGTGCTGGGCCACCGCGCCGAGAAGCTGCTGCAGCTCTCGCGGGCCGAATCGGGCGCCTCGCTCACGCGCGCCAAAGTCAACCTGGTCCAGCTCGCCGGCACCGTCGCGCAGGAGTTCTGGAAGGACCCGCGCGTCAACGAGCGCCTGTCGCTGAAGGTGCCCGACGCTGAGGCGCCCGTGGCGCTCGGCGATGTGGATGCGCTGGCGATCGCGCTGCGCAACCTGGTGGAGAACGCCCTGCGCTACGGCCGCGGCCGCGTCGTGGTCGAGGTGATGGCGCCCGCCACCCTGGCCGTGCGCGACTTCGGCCCGGGCGTGGGCAGCGCGCAGTTGCGCACGCTGCAGCAACGGCACGTGCGCCACAGCTCCGACAGCGCGGGCTACGGGCTCGGGCTCTCGATCGTCAACACCATCGTCGAGAAGCACGGGGCGCGGCTGGAGCTGACATCGCCGCCGCCGGGGGCGGCGACCGGGTTCGAGGCGCGGATCGTGCTGGAGGCGGCGTGAGCCGCCGGGCCGCTCCCAAGGCGAATGGCACCGGAGCCGAAGGCGAAGGTACTCCAGTGAGCGGCGAGCGCGAGCAGGCCGTCGCCTCGGCGATTCCTCCGAGGCATCCCGGCACCTCGCGATGGTGTCGGTTCCAGGGCATTCGTCTGGGCGGAACCAAGAGCGAGGCCGAGTTACATAGGAGTCGAGCGTCGTCGACCTCGTCGACGGCGCAATGACGACCGGGCTGCGGCGACATCGGGCCGAGCGGCGAGCGTCTCCTCATAGATGGCTCGACATAGCCAGGACGGAACAGGAAGGCCATGCAACGATTCGAGCAATCCCCATGCGCCGGCAAAGCCGAGGACGAAAGCGCCCCGCACACGGCGGCCCACGACGGCGCGTCCAGGCTGCTGCTGGAGGTGCTGCGCAGCGCGCCGAGCCGCGACAACCGCCTGAAGTTCAACGCACTGATCAAGCGCATGCCGGCATCGCAAGTCCTGCCGTTGCTGGTCGAATGGATGACACACAAGGAAGCGCGTGCCGCACTCGAGAAGCTGGCCCGGCACCATCCGGCCGCGACGCTCAAGTACATGACCGAGCACGCGCTGGCCTCCCGTTCGCACCTGGCCCGGAGCTGGGCGGTCCGCCTGGCCCTGGGCGAACCGGCGGCATTGAAGTCGTTGACGAGCGCCGAGCAGGAGCGCTTCGAGGCACTGCTGTCCACGATGAAGATCGAAGAGGCCGCGCCGGAGCAATTGCCGCCGCTGCTTCGCCAACCGCCATGGGCGAACGGCCGTGCGTCAATCGAACTGCCGACGCTGGACCTTCCCGCGCTCGTGCTGCCCGAAACCATCCGATGGAACCTGGCCGACAAGGCGAGCGCGGCAACCGGTCCGCTCACCAGCGCGTGGCGCTTGCAACGCCTGGACCGCTCCGCCGCGCACTGGCTCGCCGCCCTGCGCATCACCCCGGCCGGCCAGGCCAGCGTCATGGGCGGCCAAGCGTTGCGGGAGGGCGACGTCGAACTCCCGCAGCACGCATTCGACGCAGAGGTGCCGGACCTCGTGCTGCTGCTGCCCGATCCGGCTGCATTGGCGGTATGGAACAGCTATCCCTCGAGACTGTGGTGTACCGGCCGCGGCGATGCCATCCGGGCCATCCTCGCAAAGCATGGCGAAGCCGCGCTGCCGGGACTCGCGGCCTACGCGCAACGCCACCCCGCAGAGGGACTGGCCCTGGCGATGGACGTGGACAGCGCCCGATTTGTGCCCACGGCGCTGCATGCCCTGCGCCACCTCAGGAAGGCCCGAACGGCCGCCATCGCATGGATGACGGCCCACCCCTTCACCACGCTGACGACGGCGCTGCCACTGGCCTTCGGCCGGGACGGGACGCAGCGCAACCAGGCGCAACACGGTGTGCGCTGGCTGCTGTCCCAAGGCTTCGGGGCCGAAGCGCACGAGGCGGCAGCGCGCCACGGCTCGGAGATGGTACGGGCCCTGCAAGCGCTGCAGCAAACAGATCCGCTGCAGGTCCTGCCGTCGCGCATGCCCAGGCTGGCCGGGTTTTTCGTCGCGCCGTCGTTGAGCCGGCCTGTGCTGCGGCGCGGTGGCGCAGGCCTGCCCGACAGCGCGATGGAACACATCGGCACGATGCTGGCCATCAGCCCGCTGGACTCGCCCTATCCCGGGCTGGCCATCGTCAAGGATGCTTGCACGCCGACTTCGCTGGCCGAATTCGCCTGGGACCTGTTCGAAGCGTGGATGTCCGCGGGCGCGCCGGTCAAGGAAGCCTGGGCCTTCGAGGCGCTGGGCCATTTCGGCAACGACGAGACCGCTCACCGGCTGACGCCCTTCATCCGGGAATGGCCCGGCGAATCGGCGCACCAGCGTGCGGTAGCGGGCCTGAATCTGCTGGCAGCGATCGGCAGCGATATGGCGCTGATGCATTTGAACGGGATCGCCTGCAAGCTGAAGTTCAAGGGGCTGCAAGACCGGGCCCGCGACAACATCGACGCGATGGCCGAAGCGCGCGCACTCACCGCCGACGAGTTGGCCGATCGCCTGGTGCCCGATCTGGAGCTCGACCCCCGAGGCACAGTGCAACTGGACTTCGGACCGCGGCAGTTCCGTGTGCGCTTCGACGGCACGCTCAAGCCTTGTGTGCAGGATGCACAAGGCATACGCCTGAAGGACCTGCCCAGGCCCGGCCCGCAGGACGATGCAGCGCTGGCGCATGCAGCCGTCGAGCGCTTCAAGCAATTGAAGAAGGACGCCAGGGCCATCGCAGCCGTGCAGATCCCGCGGATGGAATTGGCCATGGTCCGTCGCCGACGCTGGTCGGCGGGGGACTTCCGTCTCTTCATCCTCGATCACCGCATGATGCGGCAATTGGGCAGGCGGCTGGTGTGGGGCGTGTACGAAGGGGCGGATACACCGGCGCGGTATTTCCGGATCGAGGAAGACGCGGTCTTGGTAGACGCACAGAATGCGCACACCGACCTTCCGGGCGATGCAAGCGTCGGCATCGCCCATGTGCTCGAGATGCCGCAGCCGATGCAGGCTGAGTTCGGGCAGCGCATGGGCGATCACGGGATCGTGCAGCCGTTCAAGCAGCTCGGGCGCGAGACCTTCATCCTGACGGATGCCGAAAACGCGGACAGCGAGATCCGGCGATTCGCCGGAAAGACGGTGGCCACCGCGAGCGTGATGGGGCTCGTCGATCGCGGCTGGCGCCGCGGCTTGGTCGAGGATGGCGGATACGTCGGCTGGTACAGCAAGCAGGCCGGCGAAGGGCTGGAAGTCCAGTTGGAACTGACGCCCGGCATGGTCGTCGGCGAGCCGGACTTCGAGCCCCGGCAGTGCCTTCCGAGCATCGTGCTGCGCCGGGCCGGCACTTCCGGATTCCACGGTCGGGTGAAGTTCGGGGACCTCGATCGCATCACCGTCAGCGAAGTGCTTCGCGATGTGGCGCTGCTTGCAGGCGTGCTGGAGGCGGCATGAGCGCTTGAGGGTCCGCTGTTACCATTCCTCGTTAAAAAAAGTAAACAACGGATGAGGGCATGGTGGAAGAAGTTCGCGTGCGGCGGGACGGCATGTCCCGTGCCATCCAGGGAATGGCTTTGGCAACGGGTCTCGCGGCATTGCTGCTCGCGGGTTGTGGTGGAGGCGGCGGCGATTCAGCGCCGCTGCTGGGCGCTTCGCCCTCGTCCACCCGATCCGAACCGGCCGTCACCGGCGGCGCCGACGAGGGACTCAAGGGCGCCGCGGTGCTGCGCAGCGACAGCGGCGAGGGGCCGATGATGGCCGCCGACCGCGCGTCCGGATCTTCGCATCCAGGCGGTCCGCCGTACCGCCTGCGCATGGCGATGGTACCCACCCAGGCGGCGGGGCAGCCCTGTGCCGTCGCCGCAGTGGCCGGCGTGGCCAGCTCGCCGGCCGACAGCGTCCAGGCCGTGTGCGCCCCTCGGGTGGACCCGCCGCCGCCGCCGGCAAACGTGAGCGTCGGCTACGACCTGAAGGCCCTGCGCTTCTCCTGGACCCCGAGTCCGGGTGCCACCTACTACCAGCTGCTGGACAACACCCTGATGTGGACGATGCCGGATTTCTTCGTCACGCGCGTCAACAACATCACGGCCACGAGCTACCAGCTGTCCGATCTGTTCCTGCCGCAGTTCGCCAATCTCAAGTTCGTCATCAGCGCGTGCAATGCGGGCGGGTGCTCGTCCTCGCAGCCCGTCGTTCCGGACTTGAAGCAGGCCATCGGCTACTTCAAGGCCGGCGATACGGCCACTCAGCGCTTCTTCGGCTACGCCGTCGCCCTCTCCTTCGACGGCAAATGGATGGCCGTCGGAGCGCCCGGCATCCTCTATGGCTCGCCCACGCCGGCCCCGGGTGCGGTTCATGTCTATGCACGGATCGGCACGGGCTGGAGCTTGCGGACCACGCTCAGCGCGCCCAATCCCAAGCCGGGCGACGGCTTCGGTACCGCGATCGCCTTCTCCAGCAGCGGGCAAACGCTGGCCATCGGCGCCAGCAACGACGATGGCGCGCCCTCCACGGGCGCCGTGTATGTCTTCGCGAACAGCGCGCTCGGCTGGACACAACAGGCCTACCTCAAGCCTTTCGGCTCCAGCACCACCGGCGTCTTCGGCCACTCGGTGTCGCTGTCCTCCGATGGCAACCTGCTGGCTGCCGGCGCGATCTCGGATTCGAGCGGAGCGGACCGTGCGGGCGCCGCCTATGTCTTCAGCCGGACCGGCACGAGCTGGAGCCCTCAGGCCCAGTTGCTCGCGGCCTCGCCCCAATCGACCTCCATGTTCGGCATCGCCATTGCGATGTCCGCCGACGGGAGCACGGTGGCGGTGGGCGCGCGAAACGAAACTGTCACCCTGCCCTGGCCGCCCGACACGTCCTTGCAGGCGGCAGGCGCGGTTCATGTCTTTCGGCGCACGGGCGGTGCATGGTCGCTGCATGGGCGCGTGACGAACCAGCGTGCCTATTCGAACTTCGGCTCCTCGGTCGCGCTGTCGCACGCAGGGAACGTGCTGGCTGTCGGTGCGCCGACAGAAAACTCCATGGGCACCGGCATCAATCCCGACACGACGCAATTGACAGTGACGAGCGGCGCCGCATTCGTGTACTGGCAGCTGGCCAACACCTGGAATCGCGGGGCTTATATCAAGGCACCCTCTCTAGGCTTCGAGAACGGCTTCGGCCAGGCCGTGGCTCTGTCGGGTGACGGCGCGATCCTGGCAGTCGGCGCTCCCGGCGACGCAGCCACGTCGGCGGGCGTCAACGGCACCGAAAGCACTTCAGCTGCGAGCTTCAGGACAGGGGCCGTCCACCTTTATGGAGAAAAGTCTCCCAACGTCTGGAGCCGCACGGCCTTTGTCAAGGCATCCAATCCGGACGCCATGGACGCCTTCGGCCATGCCGTTTCCCTCGACGCCCATGCACGCACCCTGGCCGTGGGCGCCATCTCGGAAGGCAGTGCCGCGACCGGCCTCGGGGGCAACCAGCAGGACAACAGCGCGCCGGCCGCAGGCGCGGTCTACGTGTACTGAACCTTTCAGCTCACGATCGCCCGCAGCCAGTCCGGCAGCGGCAGCGCCTTCTGCTTCGCGACGTCCACCCAGATCGTCGTCGCCCCGCCTGCCGCGCAGATGACATCCGGCGCATCGGTGCGGGCCATGGTGGCCCAGCTCTCGAAGGTGGTGCGACCTGGGTCGCTCACGTACATCTTGAGCAGCACGTCGCCCGGGTACTCGAGCTGCCTGTAGAAATTGCAGAAGGCATTCACGATCACCATGCCCTGCCCCTCGGGCCTCGGCACGGTACCGAGCGAATGGAACCAGTCGATTCGCGCCGTCTCGAGGAAGCGGAAGTAGCTCGCGTTATTGACATGGCCCATCGCGTCCATGTCGCCCCAGCGGATGGGGATCGTCATTTCGTAGACCAGCTTCTTGACTTCGGGGATTTCGATTTTCATCGGTGTGCGTTGATGGGAGCGCCGGAACCAAGTCGGTGGACCGGTTACAGACAGGCTCACCCCACTATCAATCAGAGACCATACACCATGAAGCGAAGTTCAGCGGCCCTCAGTGACGAGCTTTCACTCACAGATTGCGCTCGGAACGGGCAGGCGCATGATCCTGACGTGGATCAGTCGCTGGTAAAGCGGCTGTTTCCCTATGGCAATGTGCCAAACAAGGGGGCCTGTAAAGCGTTGGATGCATTCCTTGGTCGCAAGGCGCCCTCTCCCTCGGACTTCCACTCATGCTTCCTGTGGTGCGTGCAGCACGGGCGCCCGGACATCGTGACCTTCATGCAGTCCAAGTGGCAAGCGTTCAGCGGCTGCATCGATCTGATGTCTTTGCCGGACAGCGATGCGGCCGCCGCCATTACAGAGATCACATCGCACCGCATTGCTTGCACCTTGAGACTCGCGGTGAGCGATCCTGCAATGTCGCTGCACCTCGCGACGTGTCTCGCCAGCCCCCAGTGCGCGATTTTTGAACTCGTTCTTGAGTTCCCAGCATGGCACCGGCCGAGCGACGGCAGTCTGGTGGCCGGTCTTGGGCATGCTGTCGCCGCGTGCTCTTCTATTCGACACCTGACCCTCCGCGGCCCGGAGCAAGGCAAGTGCGAACTGGAGACGGGATTCATCACGGATGCGATGGCCAATGCAAATCTCTGGAGTGTCAGCCTCGACACCGGTCTCGCATGGCACGACGACGCCTGGCCGGTGCTGGGACAGAGGATTCTCGACCGGATGCTGGCGCGCGACGATCGTGGCTCGATGAGTATCCAATTGGCGGACGCCTATGCCAATGCGATCGCACTGAACGGCGCGAGGTCGGGGAACAAGGCGGAGCTGGGCCTTTCTACCGTCTGGCGATCCTCATCTGCCAAGGACCTGGTGCTGGCGCAAGGCGCGAAACGTGGCTCGCTCCGCACTGAACTCACGAACCTGAAGTACGTGGCTCATCGCCCGTCAGAAGCGCAATACCTATGGCTGGGGCAAGAGTCCACGGACGCCGCGGATGCGGAAAATCCTGCTGCACCGAACGCGCCCGGAGGTGAGCGCTATTTGATGCTGCGTTTGCCGAATTTGCCGTTGGAGGAAGAGCCAGGCCTTCTTGACTTTCTCGCCGGTATCGGCCCGGTATGCAAGCATTACGACGATTTCAGCAGCGTCCTGAGATGTTGCGTGGACCACGACTGCGCGAATGTAGTTTATGCAATCCAGATCCGGTATCCGTACTTCACCGGGCCGATCTTCGCCTACGAAAGCGACTGGGAGATGTTGGAAGCGGTGCACGATCTCGGCATTGCCTTCGATTTGTATGTCTTTGGGGATGAGAACGAAAGTGAGAGTTGCGTCGAGATCGCCATCAAAACGCTCAATCTGCAGCGTGTGAAGATACGCACCGTTGCTTTCGACTGGGCTGATGAAGACGACGCGTCTTTCAAGAACCTGAAGATGATGCTTCAGGCGGTCGCCACGACACCTTCGGTGGTCACGGTCAAGCTGCACTTGGGCGGCAATGACCCGGAGGATCAGTTATCGCTGTTGTCGTCGGCCTTGTCCCTCAAGTCGATAGAGGCCGTCAAATTTGAAAGCACCAGCACTCAGATCGACTGTGCCGAGCTGATGGCTGTCATCAAGCAGGGCGTGTGCGGCCGGTTGCAAAAATTGTCCATCAGGGCAAACGACGATGTCCTCCAAACCTGTGTGGAAGCCATCGCCGCCGCTGGACCGCAGTGTCGCCTCGCGAAGCTCAAGTTGCGACGGCTCCCAGCGGCGGATGCTTGCGATATCGATCTCGGCCTGCTTCTCCGAGGCCAGCAGAGCATCTCAACACTCGGCCTTGATGCGTCCATCGTGCGTGCCTATGGCAGACCAGATTTCGTGGATGCCGTTCATGGCAGTCCATCCATCGCCACACTTCGATTCTTCTCCGATGCCGGCGAACAGATGACTCAAGCGCTTTCAGCCGCTGTCGGTCCTCACCTCAAGATCAACCACGAGCGCTACAGCGAAGCGGTGCCGGCGATGTTGAAGTCGCTCGTTCACCTGTGGAGTGGAGAGTGGCACATGTCTGCGGCGGTTGCCGACGCATTGCAGGGCATGTTGCGCTCCCTTGAAGAGCGAGACATCCGCAGTTTGGCCGCCACATCGCGATCGATGTGGTCGGCGTTCCGCACCACACCTGCCGCCGAGAAGACGATCGATGAACTGATCGCTTCCGCGAAGTCCTTCGTCGAAGAAGACTTGCGCTGGATCACCCGTCAGTTCGAGCTGCCGTTGCGCACCGATCTACGGCTTTGGCTGGTTGGGCAGCTTCGGCAGGGCTTGACAGGTATTGCCACCTCCATCCTGTCGGAAGAGATCCACGTCTCGCCGCCAGTTCACCAGCCGGAGGGTGCCCAGGACCCGGACCTGGGACAACAAGTGCAGTCCATGGTGAAGACCGATATGGAGCCTTGCGCGGCAGTGCGAATGGCCATGGAAGGAAGACAGCCGGGACGGGACGAATTCGAGGCGTGTGTGGTCTGGTGCGGCGAGATGGGATGCATGAAGATCGTCGCGGCGATCCAGCGACGCTGGCCGGCATTCTCGAATCTCGTGCGCCTCGATGGCAACAAGAAGCAGGTGTGGATGCTTGGAGGCATCCTGTCGCATGGCATCGCGTGCGACGTCACGGTAACGATCTGCAGCCGCGATGACCTCGACCATCTGGTAAGCGCTCTCAAGGCCAACGAGGCGAACCGGACGCTGAGCATCGTCCTCAGCCTGGAGGAAATGGTGCCTGGATCGCTGGCGCAAGAGCTGGCGAAGACAAAGTTGCGCGGGTTGTGCCTATTGGGCGATGGCAAACCCGTGGCGCTGGCGCCGGATTTCCTGCCCGAGCTTCTGCGCAGCGAGTCGATCGAGCAGTTCACGCTGGAGGGTGAATTCGTCACCCCGGAGATCGCGGTGCACGAAGCACGCCGGTGGATCGAGCAATCCAAGGTGAGAAGCCTGCACGTGCGTTCGAGCGCGTCCCTGGTCGATCTGTTCGGCCAAGCCGTGGTCGCGGCCGACGGCAAGATCCTGGATCTGGAACTGCTGAATACGCAGCAAGACGAGAAAATCTTCTCCTGGACACGTCACCTCTTTCATCCGAGGCTGGGGATCGCAAGCCTGGTCCTGGATGAAAACCAGCTCGCGAGCCTGACTCCCTGGCAGTGGGATGAGGTGGTCAAGACCAACCACCGTCTGCGGGAGTTGCGGGCCGTGACTGCGGACCCCAGGCGCAGCGTTCTGTCCAGCAAGGCGGCACAGATGGTGATGCGCAACAGGGCAATCCAGACGCAAGCGCATCGCCTGGCCGTTGAGACATTCATGAGGGAGTCCAAACTTGCCGGCTCTTTTCAAGCGACCTGGGTGAACCAGTTGTCGGCCTACGTCGCCGAGCCAGGCAGCTTCGCTGCTCTCCGCCGTGTCAATCGCGCGACAGCGAACGCGGCGCGCGAGGCCACCGAATCTCCCAAGGTCGTCCACGATGCCGAACGCCTCGCACTGGTGATGAACAGAGCTGGTTTGCCGGGCAATGGACTCCTCGGCGTGGACCGGATCGTCAACCACTTGAAGAGCCGCGGCTACGCCTCGCTGACCGCAGCCCAATACGCGCGGCTCCGGCTGGCCGTGGTGGACAGGATCGAGCGCTACCTGGACCTGTGGCAAGAAGGCAAGTTGCCCGAGCTTGACATCGCGACCGCCACCTGATCGCGCATTGGGGGGCACCCCCGAAGCATGGGCGCCCCTCGCGCCCTGGCCCCGGGACTCGGGCTCAGACCCGCCTTTTCGGCCGAGGCCCCGGCTCTCACCGATGCGCCTTGATGGACGCAAGGATGCCCATCACAAACAACAGCGCCGCCGCAAGCTCGCTCGCATGCGGCCAGCGCCCATCCCACAAGAAGGAATAGAGCAAGGCAAACAGCGTCTCGCTCACGATCAGCTGTCCGCACAAGCTCGCCGACAGCCGCTGGCTGGCGATGTTCCACAGCACGGTCGCCAGCCACGAAGAGCCCAGCCCGCCGGCCAGCGCCAGCAGCACGAACAAGGCGCCGTCGGGCTGCGCGCGCAGCCTCGCCACGTCGGACCCCGCGGCCAGCCACAGCACGAAGGCGCCCAGGCCGGTGGCGATGCCCAGCCAATTGGCCCAGTCGGCCGCATGCACCTCGGGATGGCGCTTCAGCCAGGCGGCGTTGAGCAGGCCGAAGGCCGTCCAGCTGGCCATCGCGAGCGTGGCGAGCAGCAGCCCCCGCCCGAAGTGCGCCCGCGCGGCGCCGCCGATGCCATCCTGCGGCCAGGCCGACCAGACCATCAGCGCGATCCCGGCCGCGGTCAATGCCAGGCCCGGCAGCAAGGCCGCCATGCGCAACCCTGCCGGCCGGCCCAGCAGCATCATCCAGACCGGAATGGTGCCGATGACCAGGCTGGGCACCTCGGTGCCGGCATCCACGATCGAAAAGGCCAGGAGCAGGTAGTAGCCGGTGAAGCCCAGCCCGCTCAAGGCCAGCACGACGAGGGCCTGTCGCGCATCGGGCCATCGGTGCCCGGGCGGCCGCCACCAGACCGCCAGCCCTGCCACCGCGCCGAAGACGAGGAAGCGCGCCGCCGTGATGTCCACCATGCCGAAATGGCCCACCATCCGCGGCGCCACGAACACCAGGCCCCAGAGCGCTCCCGCGGCCAGGCCGGCCGCGATGCCGATGACCGCGCCCGGGCTCAGAGCGCGTATCCGTCGTCGGCCGCGATCACCGCGCCGTTGACGAAATGCCCCTGGCCGCTGGCCAGCAGCACGATCAGGCCGTCCAGGTCTTCCGGCTTGCCCAGGCGCTTGCGCGGCAGGCCGCCGACCAGCTTCTGGCCGTCGTCGGAGGCCCAGTGGTCCTCGTTGTTGTCGGTCGTGATGAAGCCGGGACACAGCGCGTTGACGTTGATGCCGAAGCGCCCCCATTCGAGCGCCATCGCCTTGGTCATCTGCACCACGGCCGCCTTGCTCATGCAGTAGACGCCGATCTTGGGGATCACCTTCAGCGCGCCCACCGAAGCGATGTTGACGATGCGCCCGCCGATATAGGTGCCGGGCGCCGCGCCGCGGGCGCGCGCCAGCATGCGCTTGCCCACCTCCTGGGCGATGAAGAAGGCGCCCTTCACGTTGGCGTCGAAGATGAAGTCGTAGTCCTGCGGCTTCACCTCCTCCAGCCGCTGGGTGGTGCTCACGCCCGAGTTGTTGACCAGGATGTCGATGGGGCCGACCTCGGTCTCGGCGCGCGCCACGGCGGCCTTGATGCTGTTCACGTCGGTCGCGTCGAGCTCCACCACGTGGGCATCGCCGCCCTCGCCCTCGATGCGCGCACGCAGCTCCTTGAGGCGATCGGTATGGCGGCTGGCCAGCACCACCGCGGCGCCGGCACGGGCCAGGGTCTTGGCGAATTGCGCGCCGAGACCGCTCGATGCGCCGGTGACGAAGGCCACGCGGCCCGAAAGATCGATGCTGTAAGCCATGAGGAAAGGTCCTGTTGGAGTCGCCGGGGCGACGTGCCGGAGGCACGGTGGGCGCCGCATAAAATGGCCCGGCCCTTCGCGGCGCCTCGCCCCCTCAAACCATTATCGACGAGACCCCCACATGACCCACGACGAAATCCTCGCCCAGTACGGCCCCCGCGAAGCCATGGAATACGACGTGGTGGTGGTCGGTGCCGGCCCCGGCGGGCTGGCCACCGCCATTCACCTCAAGCAGCTGGCGGCCTCGCACGGCAAGGACATCTCGGTGGTGGTGCTCGAAAAGGGGTCCGAGCCCGGCGCCCACATCCTGTCGGGCGCGATCATGGACCCGCGCGCGCTCTACGAGCTCTTGCCCGACTGGGAAGAGCAAGGCGCCCCGCTCAACCAGCCGGTGACGCAGGACACCTTCCTGATGCTCAGCGAGACCGGCGCCTATCGCACGCCCAACTTCCTGTTGCCCAAGAACTTTCACAACGAGGGCAACTACATCGTCAGCCTGGGCAACGTGGTGCGCTGGCTGGCACAGCAGGCCGAGGCCCTGGGCGTGGAGATCTTCGCGGGCTTCCCCGCGGCCGAGGTGCTCTACACCGAAGACGGCAAGGTGCGCGGCGTGGCCACCGGCAACATGGGCATCGGGAAGGACGGCGAGCCGACCGAGAACTTCCAGCTCGGCATGGAGCTGCATGCCAAGTACACCATCTTCGCCGAGGGCGCGCGCGGCCACCTCGGGCGCCAGCTGATCGCCAGGTACAAGCTCGACGCCGGCAAGGACCCGCAGAGCTACGGCATCGGCATCAAGGAGCTGTGGGAAATCGACCCGGCCCGCCACGAGCCCGGCCTGGCGGTGCACACCGCGGGCTGGCCGCTGCCCCCCGACACCTACGGCGGCTCCTTCCTCTATCACGCAGAGAACAACCAGGTGATCGTCGGCTTCGTGGTCGGCCTCGACTACCAGAACCCGCACCTGAGCCCCTTCGAGGAGTTCCAGCGCTTCAAGACCCACCCGAACATCCGCTGGTATTTCGAGGGCCAGGACCAGGGCCTGAAGCCGGCCAAGCGGCTGAGCTACGGCGCGCGCGCCATCACCGCCGGCGGCCTGCTCTCGCTGCCCAAGACGGTGTTCCCGGGCGGCGCGCTCGTGGGCGACGACGCCGGCTACCTGAACGCCAGCCGCATCAAGGGCAGCCACGCCGCCATCAAGACCGGCATGCTCGCCGCCGAGGCCGCCTACGACGCGGTGATGGCCGGGCGCCAGCACGACGAGCTCAGCGCCTACCCGGCGTCGTTCCAGAAGAGCTGGCTCTACCGCGAGCTGAACAAGGCGCGCAACTTCAAGCAGTGGTTCAAGAAGGGCCTGACGGTGGGCACGCTGATGACCGGCATCGAGCAGTACGTGCTGCGCGGCCACATCCCCTGGACGGTGCACCGCCACCAGGCCGACCACGAGCGCCTGAAGAAGGCCGCGCATGCCAGGAAGATCGTCTACCCCAAGCCGGACGGCAAGCTCACCTTCGACCGGCTCTCCTCGGTGTTCATCAGCAACACCAACCACGAGGAGAACCAGCCCCCGCACCTGACGCTGAAGAACGCCGCGGTGCCCACCGAGATCAACCTGCCCGAGTACGACGGTCCCGAGGCCCGCTACTGCCCGGCCGGCGTGTACGAGTTCGTGGCCGGCGACAACGGCAAGCAGCGGCTGCAGATCAACGCGCAGAACTGCGTGCATTGCAAGACCTGCGACATCAAGGACCCGACGCAGAACATCGTGTGGGTCACGCCCGAAGGGGGCGGCGGGCCGAACTACGTGGGGATGTAGGCGCAGCTTCTTGCCGAAGGCCTTAGCGCGCCACGAGGAACACGTAGTCGGCGCTGTAGCGCTCCTTCGCGCGCTTGCCCTGGTCGGCCTGGGTCTCGCAACCCTTGGCCGGCGCGACGCCGCCGGCGGTGTTGATGCGCTGCACGCTCGTGACGCCGTCCATCCGGCCGGCAGTGCCGGCCGACTTCACGGACAGAAGGAGCCATGGGATGTCGCTCGCCCGAGGCGCATCGGCGCGCGCCTTCACCGTGCCGACGATCCGGCTGCCGTCGAGCGCAGTCCAGTGCGGACCGGCACCATGCGTGCCCACCTTCTGCCCGCCGGCGCCGAAGAGGTCGGCCTCGGGCGCCACGAACTGCCAGGCCCAGCCGCCCTTTTCGGTGGGACGGCATTCGTAGATCTGCGATCCGGTGGCCTGCCAGGTGAAGGCCGCGCGCTCGCCCGCGGGCGCGCGAATGGCACTCGGCAAGGGCGCCATGGACGCACTCGGAATGCCCGGCTCCGACATCGAAGCACAGCCGGCCAGCGCGACCGCGCCCAGCAAGGCTGCGGCAAGACGAGGCATGTGGGAGTCGGGTCTCATGGCACCTCCACGACCGAGTGCAAACCGACAGCATTCTGACCCGGTGTCAGCCCGGAGACCAGCAAGGTGTCGGTCTCCGGCTCGATCACCCCTGCAGCATCCCCGAACCTCGAGCCAAGCCCCATCCCCCGCCACCCGGCGTCTCGATCACGAACACGTCGTCGCGCTGCATCTGCACCTGCCCGATGTGGCCCAGCGCCTCGACCCCGCCTCCAGCCCGCTCCACCCGGTTGATCCCCACCGCCCCGGCCTCGCCGCCCGCGCCGCCGAAGGCCCCGTGCGTGCGGCCGTTGCTCAGGATCGAAGCCGTCATCGGCGCCAGGAAGCGGATGCGCCGCACCCCGCCGTCGCCACCGCGCCAGCGCCCTGCCCCGCCCGAGCCGGCGCGGATGGCATAGCTCTCCAGGCGCACCGGGTAGCGCAACTCCAGCACCTCCGGATCGGTCAGGCGCGAGTTGGTCATGTGCGTCTGCACCACGCTCGTGCCGTCGAAGCCCGGCCCCGCGCCCGAGCCGCCGGAGATGGTCTCGTAGTACTGGTGCTCGCCGTCGCCGAAGGTGAAGTTGTTCATCGTGCACTGGCTGGCTGCCAGCACGCCCAGCGCGCCGTAGAGCGCGTTGGTCACGCAGCTGGAAGTCTCGACGTTGCCCGCCACCACCGCCGCCGGCGCCACCGGGTTGAGCATGCAGCCCTGCGGCACGACCACGCGGATCGGCTTCAGGCAGCCGGCATTGAGCGGAATGTCGTCGTCCACCAGCGTGCGGAAGACGTAGAGCACGGCCGCCATGGTGATGGCCCTGGGCGCGTTGAAGTTGTTGGGCAGCTGCGCGCTGGTGCCCGTGAAGTCCACGGTGGCGGCACGCGCAGCGGCATCGACTTGCACCCGCACGCGGATCTGCGCACCGTTGTCCAGAGGCAAGGTGTACTCGCCGTCCTTCAGCGCGGTGATGGCACGCCGCACCGACTCCTCGGCGTTGTCCTGCACGTGGCCCATGTAGGCAGCCACGGTGCCGCGCCCGAACTGCGCCACCATCGCCTGCAGCTCCTGCACGCCCTTCTCGTTGGCGGCGATCTGCGCGCGCAGGTCCGCGAGGTTCTGCTCGACGTTGCGCGAGGGGTGCGACCCGCTGCCGAGCAGCGCGCGCAGCGCGGCCTCGCGCAGACGGCCCTCTTCGACCAGCTTGAAGTTGTCGATCAGCACGCCCTCTTCGTCGATGGTCTTCGAGAAGGGCGGCATCGAGCCCGGCGTGATGCCGCCCACGTCCGCGTGGTGCCCGCGCGAGGCCACGTAGAACGAGGGCTTCGCGTCCCCCGCCGCCAGGTACACCGGCGTCACGACCGTGATGTCCGGCAGGTGCGTGCCGCCGTTGTAAGGGTCGTTGAGCATGTAGACATCGCCCGGCTTCATGCCGGGGTTGCCGTCGATCACGGTGCGGATCGACTCGCTCATCGACCCGAGGTGCACCGGCATGTGCGGCGCATTGGCGATCAGATGGCCCTCCACGTCGAACAGCGCGCAGGAGAAGTCCAGCCGTTCCTTGATGTTCACCGAGTAGGCCGTGTTCTGCAGCCGCAGACCCATCTGCTCGGCGATGTTCATGAAGAGGTTGTTGAACACCTCGAGCATCACCGGGTCGGCCTGCGTGCCCACGGCCTGCGCCGCCACGCGCGGACGCACGCGGTGCAGCTCCACGCCGGCCGTGGTCGCGCG
>DATFFA010000149.1:0-5367 GCA_035250605.1 Variovorax sp.
GATGTCGAAGGTGTATTCGGTGTCGGGCTTGCGGCTGAGCAGGAAGAAGCGCACGGCGTCGGTGCTGGTCCATTCGATCAGGTCGCGCAGCGTGACATAGCTGCCGGCGCGCTTGCTGATCTTGACTTCCTCGCCGCCGCGCATCACGGTGACCATCTTGTGCAGCACGTAATCGGGATAACCGGCGGGGATGCCGACGTCGAGCGCCTGCAGGCCGGCGCGCACGCGCGCGATCGTGCCGTGGTGGTCGGTGCCCTGGATGTTCACCACCTTGTGGAAACCGCGCTCCCACTTGGCGATGTGATAGGCGACGTCGGGCACGAAGTAGGTGTAGCTGCCGTCGCTCTTGCGCATCACGCGGTCCTTGTCGTCGCCGTACTCGGTCGACTTCAGCCACAGCGCGCCGTCCTGCTCGTAGGTCTTGCCGGCATCGACCAGCTTCTTGACCGTGGCCTCGACCCGGCCGCTGGTGTAGAGGCTGGACTCCAGGTAGTAGTTGTCGAAGCGCACCTGGAAGGCCTTCAGGTCCAGGTCCTGCTCGTGACGCAGGTAGGCCACGGCGAACTGGCGGATCGAATCGATGTCCTCCACGTCGCCGCTGGCGGTGTATTCGCGATCGTCCGAACGCACCGTCTTTTTTGCCTTGAAGTCGTTGGCGATGTCGGCGATGTACTCGCCGTTGTAGGCCTGCTCGGGCCATTGCGGATCGCCCGGCTTGTAGCCCTTGGCACGCAGCTGGGTGCTGGTGGCGAGGGTCTGGATCTGAACGCCGGCGTCGTTGTAATAGAACTCGCGCCACACCTGCGCGCCCTGGGTGGCGAGCAGGTTGCAGATGGCGTCGCCCAGTGCGGCCTGCCGGCCATGGCCCACGTGCAGCGGCCCGGTGGGGTTGGCGGAGACGAACTCGACCAGCACGCGCTCGTCCGTCGCGGTCTCGCGGCCGAAGGCCTCGCCGGCAGCCAGCACCTCGCGAACCACCTGCTGCTTGGCAGCCGTCTTGAGGCGGATGTTGAGGAAGCCGGGACCGGCGATCTCGATGGCGTCGACCCATTGCTGGAAGGCCGGCGTGGCGCGCAGCGCGGCGCTGATGTCCTCGGCCAGTTCACGTGGCCTGCGCGCGAGCGGCTTGGCGAGCTGCATGGCAGCCGTGCAGGCCAGGTCGCCGTGGGCCGCGACCTTGGGCGATTCGAAGATCGCCTTGGCACCGGAGCCGGGGGAAAGGGATTCGAGCGTGTTCGCGAGCGCCGCGAGCAGCTCCTGTTTGACCAATAGCATCGCGGGATTTTACCGGGGGCAAACCCGGCCCCCCGGCGGCTGCGGTCATCCTCCGCATGGCAGCAGCCGTTAGCAAGGTCGGCCCCGGCCCGGGGCCCCTGTCACCACTCACCTCAGAGGACACCCACACCATGAAGAAGCTTCTCTCCCTGATGGCCATGGCCGCCTGTCTTTGCGTCGGCGCCGCGCATGCGCAGGACAAGGCCGCACCGGCCGCTCCCGCGACGCCGGCTGCTCCGGCCGCCAAGGCCGCACCCGCGCCGGCCATGCCTGCCACACCGGCCACCCCGGCCACGCCGGCCAACCCTGCCGCGAAAGAGCCCACCGCCCAGCAAAGCAAGATGGCCATGTGCAACAAGGAGGCCGGCGACAAGAAGGGCGACGATCGCAAGGCCTTCATGAAGACCTGCCTCTCGGCCAAGCCGGTGACGCAGCAGGACAAGATGAAGACCTGCAATGCCGATCCCAAGGCCAAGGCACTGAAGGGCGACGAGCGCAAGGCCTTCATGAAGGAATGCCTCTCCGCCAAGCCGGCCGCCTGAGCCACGCCGCAAGCGGCAGACAAAATAGCCCCGCAGGCTTCGGTCTGGCGGGGCTATTTCATGGGCGGCCGCTACCTGAGCACGCTGAACAGGTTGTTGAAGTCGTCGGTCCAGGGCGCCAGGTCCGCTGCCGCCTCGTGCTGCGTGGCGGCGCTGCGCACCGGCTCGCGCTCGAGCGCCTGCGGATCGCGCGCCACCAGCATCCAGATGCTGCGCTCGACATCGATCTCCTCCGGCGTGTCGTCGATCAGCGCCGTGTGCAGGCCCCGCACCTGCGCGAGCTTCGCCACCACCGTGTCGAGATGGAGGTAGCGGTTGGACACATGGAAGGCGACGACGCCGCCGGGCTTCATGTGGCGCAGGTAGATGTCCATGGCCTGCACCGTCAGCAGGTGCGCCGGCACCGAGTCGGCCGAGAAGGCGTCCACGGCCAGCACGTCGAAGCCCTGCGGCGCTTCGCGTTCGAGCTGCAGGCGGGCGTCGCCGAGCACGCGCTCGATGCGCGCTTCGCTGTCGCGCAGGTAGCTGAACTCCGTGTCCGCCAGCTCGAAGACGCGCGGGTTGATCTCGTAGACGCGATAGACGTCCCCCGGCCGGCCGTAGGCAGCCAACGTGCCCGCGCCCAGGCCGATGAGACCCACGCGCCGCGGGCCGGCCGGCGCCGCCTCGATCGCGCGGCCGACGCCGGAGCTGCTGCTGTAGTAGGAGCCTGGCCAGCGGCGGTTGGCGGCCGACAGGTACTGCTCGCCATGCAGGGTCGCGCCGTGGTAGAGGCGCCGCACGCGGTCGTCGGGCAGGATGCCCGAGTCCACCACCATCATCGCGCCGTAGAAGTTGCGGTCCATGCGCCTGGCGCGCGCGTCGTCGCGCAGCTCCTCGGCCAGGAACCAGCCGCAGCAGGCCGCCATCGCCAGCGAGGCCAGCACGCCCATGCGCCGGTGGCGCCAGACCAGCGCCGCGGCGAGCGCGCACAGCACCAGTCCGATCCCCAGCTCGTAGAAGGTCGGCAGCACATGAGGTGCGACCAGGCCCACCAGCGCACCGCCGGCCGCGCCGCCCAGCGAGAGCATCAGGTAGAAGCGCGTCAGGTACGACGGCCCCGGACGCAGGCGCGCCGTCTCGCCGTGCAGGCACAGGCACAGCAGGAACAGCCCGGTCAGGTAGATCGGCAGGCCGGTGCGCAACTGCGAGCCGATGCCGTCCTGCAGCCCGTAGGCGCACAGCGCCAGCATCGCGGCCGCGAGCGGCAGGACGACCGCCCGGCGGTACCAGCGGTCGCTTTCGAAGCTGAGGATGAAGGTCAGCAGGTAGACCGACAGCGGCAGCACCCAGAGGAAGGGCACCGGCGCCACGTTCTGCGTGACGTGGTTGGTGACGGCCAGCAGCAGCCACGAGCCGAGCGCGGGCAGCAGCAGCCACAGCAGCTGGTCGATGAGGCGCGGCTTCGTCTCCGGGCGGGCCGCTGGCGCGGGCGCGTCGCCCGACGGCCCCACGACCTCGATTGCCGCCGGCCAGCGTCCGGCGACGTAGAACGCGGTGGCGCTGCACAGCAGCACGAACACGCCGTAGCCCGTTGACCAGGCCCAGGCCTGCTGTTGCACGGTGCTGCGCGGCTCGATCAGCACGGGGTAGCAGAGCAGCGCCGCCAGCGAGGCCAGGTTGGACAGCGAGAAGTAGCGGTACACCTGCGCGCCCCACGGCGTGCGCGTGATCCAGGCCTGCACCAGCGGCCCGGTGGTGGACAGCAGGAAGTAGGGCAACCCGATGGTCGCGACCAGCAGGCCGAGGATGCGCAGCGTCGGCTCCTCGCCGCCGCCGGGCTTCCACGACGCGTCGGCCAGCACTGGCATGAAGGCCACGCTGGCCAGCAGCAGCGCGCCGTGCAGCTTCGCCTGCGTGCGCGGCGCAAGCCGGCGGGAAATCCAGTCGGCATAAGCGTAGCCGGCCAGCAGCGCGACCTGGAAGAACACCATGCAGACCGACCACACGGCCGCCGAGCCGCCGAACCAGGGAAGGATCTGCTTGGCGACCAGCGGCTGGACCAGGAACAGCAGGAAGGCGCTGAGGAAGATGGTGCCGGCGAACAGCGCCTTGATGGACGCCGGCTGCACGGCTAGCCCCGTGCCCCGAAGCCGCGCGCCAGGAACACGGCCACCAGCGGTATCAGCGCGATGAGGTGGGCCTGGATCATCACCAGCTTGCGCGTTTTCTTGACATCCGCCGCATCGGGCAGCGTGCCGCCGGAGCGCACGGCCTTGCGCCAGCGGAAGTAGGTGAGCGTCGGGAAGATCGAGAGCACGGCGATGATGATGAAGAGCCCGAGCTTCACATGCAGCAGCGGGTTGGTCCAGTACCAGGCGGTGCCCTTCATGCCCCACCAGGTGCGCGCCAGGCCGGTGGCGAGCACGGCGATGGCCGAGATGCCATAGACCATGTCCACCTTGGCGATGCGCTCGACCGCCGCTGCATTGAGCCATTCCACGCGGCACAGCGCGGCCTCGCTCGAGATGAAGACCACCATCGTGAGGATGGCCAGGAAATGCATGTACGCAAGGATCGCTTCGAGGGTCATCTTGTTCTTTCCGGGGAAGTCGCAGGCGCAGCGATTGTGCCGCCCCAGAACTCCGGCCGTGCGTATTGCGCCTTCAAAAAATCCAGCCACAGCCGCACTCGCAGCGGCAGGTGCTTGCGCTGGGGAAAGACGGCATAGATGCCGTTGGGCGGCGCCGCGAAGTCGTCGAGCAGCGGCACCAGCAGGCCGGCATCGATCTCGGCCTCCACCTCCCAGGTGCTGCGCCAGGCGATGCCGTGGCCGGCCAGGCACCAGTCGTGCAGCACCTGGCCGTCGGAGCAGTCCAGCGGGCCGGTGGGACGCAGGTAGATGACCTCGTGCTCGCCGTTGGCACCGGGCACGCGGAAGGCCCAGCCGCGGGTCTGCGAGGCATCGCTGGAGAGCGTCAGGCAAGCGAAGCGCGCCAGCTCGCTGGGATGGCGCGGCGCGCCGTGCCGGCGGATGAAGTCGGGCGTCGCCACGCAGCGGCGGCGGTTGTCGGCCAGGCGCATGCTGACCAGCGAGGAATCGGGCAGGTCGCCCACCCGCACCGCGCAGTCGTAGCTCTCGCCGGCCACGTCGATCACGCGGTCGCTCAGGTTCAGCGAGATCGTCACCTCGGGATGCAGGTGATGGAAGCGCGGCACCAGCGGCGCCACGTGGCGACGGCCGAAGCCCGCCGGCGCCGTCACCCGCAGGTGCCCGCTGGCCTTGACCCCGCCCGCACTCACGCTGGCCTCGGCATTGGCCAGCTCGACCAGCAGGCGCTGGCAGTCCTCGAGAAAGGCGCTGCCCTCGTGGGTGAGGGTGATGCGGCGGGTGGTGCGCACCAGCAGCTTGACGCCCAGCCGTTCCTCCAGCGCGTCGAGGCGCCGCCCCATGATCGCGGGCGCGACGTCCTCGGCTTTGGCGGCGGCCGTGAGGCTGCCGCGGGTGGCGATGGCGACGAAGGATTCGAGTTGCTTGAGGCGGTCCATCGGCGGGGATTATGCGGAGCGC
>DATFFA010000150.1:0-25012 GCA_035250605.1 Variovorax sp.
TCGTCCTGCAGCGCACTGGTCGCTGCAAATGAGGGGGATGCAATCCCCTAATCCGCCCGAAAGCTGTCCCTGAACGTGAACCACGTCGAGCTCAGCGACATCGCTGCCAGCACCAGCGCGCTGCCGATCATCAGCGCCCCGCCAAGGGCCGAGGCGCCGCCGCCCATGCCGACGGCGCCGACGCCGACCAGCACCGTGGCCACCAAGCCGATGCCGATGCCGGCGATGAGGAATACGCCGAACCACGAGAGGCAGAACATCGCGTAGGCGCCGAAGTTGCGGAACAACGCGACCAGGCTGAAGAAGAGACTCTTCACCGGCTCCACGTGGTGCCAGTGCACCAGCGCGGGGGCATGCCACATGGCCAGCGACAGCGGCAGGTTGAGCACCATGACGAAGAGGCGGGCAGTCTGGAAGTCGCTGCTGGCCATCACTTCGGCCGAGAGCGTCTCGTCGAGCAAATAAGCGCGCGCCAAGGAGCCGTCGTCCATCAATGCCGAGAGGCCCACCACGATCACGAAGTAGGCCGCCGAGATGAGGCCCAGCACGATCATCGGCTTCCACTCGCCGCGCACCGCTTCGGCGGCGGCGGTGAACATGGCGGGCGCGGCGGGCTTCTGCCGGTCGTTGGCGTAGGCCACCGAGGTGGCGACCATCAGGCCCAGCGTCATGAAAGGCAGCAGGATCGGCGCCAGCACGCTGCCGACCAGTGGCAGCTGCGAGGCGATCGAGATCGAGGCCATGAACAGGAAGAACAGCGAAATGAAGGCCAGCGGCTGCCGCCAGAAGGTCTTGAGCCCGATGCGGACCCATTCGGCGCCGGTACGTGCCGGCACGAGGTTCAGTTTCATGGATGGACAGGCCCTTCAGGCGGCCTGGGGCTCGCCGAGGGCGGCGCTGGAAGAGAAGGGTGCGGCCCGCGCCCGCGAGCGTTCGCGCAGCACGCGCTCGAAATGGGTCGGGTCATGCGCCTTGAGCATGCTCGCCTCGCGCGGCAGGTGGAAGTCCCAAAGTCGCGAGATCCAGAAGCGCAGGGCCGCGGCGCGCAGCATGGCGGGCAGCAGGGCGCGCTCGGCGGCGGTCAGTGGCCGCACGGTGCCGTAGGCAGCCAGCAGGGCGTCGGCGCGAAGCGCATCGTGCCGGCCGGTGGGCAGGTCGATCGCCCAGTCGTTGAGGCACACCGCCAAATCGAAGAGCCAGGTGTCGGTGCCGGCGAAGTAGAAGTCGAACACGCCCGTCAGGCGCGGCGACTCGCCTCCGGTGGCGAACATCGTGTTGTCGCGGAACAGGTCGGCATGCACCGGGCCGCGCGGCAGCGCCGCGTAGGCCGAGGACTCGGCAACATGGTTCTGGTAGGCCAGCTCGCTCTTCAGCAGTGCCGCTTGCGGCGCTTCGAGGTAGGGCAGCACCACCGGCGCGGTGTCGTTCCACCAGGCCAGGCCGCGCAGGTTGGGCTGGATGCGGGGGAAGTCGCGTGCCGCCTGGTGCATGCGCGCCAGCAGGCGGCCCAGCTCGGCGCAATGGGCGGCCGTGGGCGCCAGTTCGCTGCGCCCTTGGAGCCGCTGCACCAGGGCCGCCGGCTTGCCCGCCACCCGGTGCAGGAACTCGCAGGGCGCATTGGCCGGGATGGAGAGCGCGTGGCCGCTGGGCGGCTCGATCGCCGGGTCGGCCACCGGTTCAGGCACCGGAATGCCGCGCGACGCCAGGTGCTTCATCAGGCAGAGGTAGTAGGGCAGCTGCTCCGGCCCCAGGCGCTCGAACAGCGTCAGGACGAATTCGCCCGATGCCGTGCTCGCGAAGTAGTTGGTGTTCTCGATGCCGCCCTCGATGCCCCGCAGGGCGCTGAGCGGGCCCAAGCCCAGGCGCTGGACGAGCGCATCGGCTTCGTCGAACCCGACTTCGGTAAAGACCGCCACAGCTTTTTCAGAACTTGAGGACGTTCCAGACCCGCGCGCCGTTGCCGTTGCCGCCGGTCTCGGTCTGGCTCTGCCGGTCGCGCCCGCTGTTGTTCGGCAGCACCTCGTAGGAGGGCACGTTCGCCTTGGGCTGTACCGTGATGCTCTGGGTCTGGCCGCCGTAGCGCACCTCGTCGACGCGGGCGCCGGCATCCTCGACGCGAATGTGCTCGATCTTCTGGTTGCTGCGCGGCGACTCGGGCGCGGCCTGGGCGGCGCCGGGCGGCGGTGCGCTCTGGGCATGAACGGCGGCCAGCGGTGCGGCACAGGCCAGCGCGGCCAGCAAGGCGCCGCGGGCGAGCAGAAGAGGAGTGGAGGACATGAGGCGATTGTAGGCGGCGGCCCTGCGGGGCGCTGTCAGCCGGCGGCGACGGTCGCCGTCGTGCGGGCGCCCGAACGCGGCACGGCAAAATGCCCCGATGACCGACAAGAAAACATTGCTGCTCGTGGACGGCTCGAGCTACCTCTACCGAGCCTTCCACGCGATGCCCGATCTGCGCGCGGTGCCGGGCGACCCGGCCAGCCCGGCGACGGGCGCCATCCGCGGCATGATCAACATGCTGCAGTTGCTGCGCCGCGAGGTGCGGGCCGACTACGCCGCCTGCGTCTTCGACGCGCCGGGAAAGACCTTCAGGGACGCGTGGTATCCCAAGTACAAGGCCAACCGCTCGCCGATGCCCGACGATCTGCGCAGCCAGGTCGAGCCGATCCTCGAAGTGGTGAGGCTTTTGGGCTGGCCGGTGCTGTGCGTGCCCGATGTCGAGGCCGACGACGTGATCGGCACCCTGGCGCGCACCGCGGCGAACCAGGGCGTCGAGGTGATCGTCTCCAGCGGCGACAAGGACCTGAGCCAGCTGGTCGACGAGCACATCACCATCATCGACACGATGAACGGCAAGAAGCGCGACGTGGCCGGCGTGACGGCCGAGTTCGGCGTGCCGCCCCGCCTGATGATCGACTACCAGACCCTGGTGGGGGACACCGTCGACAACGTGCCCGGCGTGGAAAAGGTGGGTCCGAAGACAGCCGCCAAGTGGCTGCTGGAATACGGCTCGCTCGATGCGTTGATGGCCCGCGCCGGCGAGGTCAAGGGCCAGGCCGGCGAGAACCTGCGCAAGGCGCTGGACTGGCTGCCGCAGGGCAAGCGGCTGGTGACCATCCGCACCGACTGCGAGCTCGACGGCCACGTGCCCGGCCTGCCCGCGCTCGACGGCATCGCCATCGGCCCGCAGCAGGTCGAGCCCCTGAAGGGCTTCTACGAGAAGTACGGCTTCAAGAGCCTGGTGAAGACGCTGGAGGCGCACGAAGTCCCGCCCGAGCTCATCGAGGAGAACAAGGCGAAGGGCGGCCCCGAGGGCGGCACCGGCCTGCTCGAGAAGCCGGCTGCCGACGCCGCGGACAGGGCCTCCAACCTGGTCTACGACACGGTGCTGAGCTGGGAGCTTTTCGACACCTGGCTGGGGAAGGTCGAGGCGGCCGAACTGGTCGCGCTGGACACCGAGACCACCTCGCTGGACGAAATCCACGCCGAGATCGTGGGCATCAGCTTCAGCGTCAAGCCCGGCGAGGCGGCCTACGTGCCGCTCGCCCACAACTACGGCGACGCGCCGGCGCAGCTGCCGCGCGACGAGGTGCTCGCGAAGCTCAAGCCCTGGCTGGAGGACGGCACGAAGAAGAAGCTGGGCCAGCACGTCAAGTACGACCGCCACGTGTTTGCCAACCACGGCATCGAGGTGCAGGGCTACGCGCACGACACCATGCTGCAGAGCTACGTGCTGGAAGTGCACAAGCCGCACGGTCTGGCCAGCCTGGCCGAGCGCCATCTGGGCCGCAGCGGCATCGACTACGAGGACTTGTGCGGCAAGGGCGCGCACCAGATTCCCTTCAGCCAGGTGTCGATCGAGAAGGCGGCCGAGTACGCCTGCGAGGACTCCGACCAGACTTTGGACGTGCACCTCGCGCTCTGGCCGAAGCTGCAGGCCGACGACAAGCTGCGCTTCATCTACGAGCTGGAAATGGCCTCCAGCGAGACGCTCTACCGCGTGGAGCGCAACGGCGTGCTGATCGACGCCCCGACGCTGGCCGCGCAGAGCAACGAGCTGGGCAAGCGCATCCTGGCGCTGGAGCAGGAGGCGTTCGAGCTCGCCGGCCAGCCCTTCAACCTGGGCTCGCCCAAGCAGATCGGCGAGGTCTTCTTCACCAAGCTGGGCCTGCCGGTGGTCAAGAAGACGCCCAGCGGCGCGCCGAGCACGGACGAGGAGGTGCTGGAGAAGCTGGCCGAGGACTTCCCGCTGCCGGCCAAGATCCTCGAGCACCGCGGCCTTTCCAAGCTGAAGGGCACCTATACCGACAAGCTGGGGCAGCTGGCCCATCCGCGCTCGGGCCGGGTGCACACGCACTACGCGCAGGCGGTGGCGGTGACGGGCCGGCTGTCGAGCAACGATCCCAACCTGCAGAACATCCCGATCCGCACGCCCGAGGGCCGGCGCGTGCGCGAGGCCTTCGTGGCGCCGGCGGGCAGCGTGATCGCGAGCTCCGACTACTCGCAGATCGAGCTGCGCATCATGGCCCACATCAGCGGCGATGCGTCGCTGCTGCGCGCCTTCACCGAGGGCATCGACGTGCACCGCGCCACCGCAGCCGAGGTCTTCGGCGTGCCGGTGGACCAGGTCTCGAGCGAGCAGCGACGTTATGCCAAGGTGATCAACTTCGGGCTGATCTACGGCATGAGCAGCTTCGGCCTGGCGCGCAACCTCGGCATCGAGACCAAGGCCGCGGCCTCCTACATCGACCGCTACTTCGCGCGCTACCCGGGCGTGAAGGTCTACATGGACGAGACCAAGGCCCTGGCCAAGCAGCGGGGCTATGTGGAGACCGTGTTCGGCCGCCGCCTCTACCTGCCCGAGATCAACTCGCCCAACGGCCCGCGCCGCGGCGGGGCCGAACGTGCCGCCATCAACGCGCCGATGCAGGGCACGGCGGCCGACCTGATCAAGCTCAGCATGGTCAAGGTGCAGGCGGTGCTCGACGCCGAGAAACGCCGCACGAAGATGATCATGCAGGTGCACGACGAACTGGTGTTCGAGGTGCCCGAGGATGAAGCCGACTGGGTCCGCAGCGAGATCCCGCGGCTCATGGCCGGCGTGGCGGAGCTCAAGGTTCCGCTGCTCGCCGAGATCGGCTTTGGCCCCAACTGGGACAAGGCGCATTGAAAGAAGACCAACACAAGACCCAAGGAAAGACAAACGAATGAAGTTCTCGCATTCCCTCCGCATCTTCGCCCTCGGCGCCGTCTGCGCCGCCTGGCTGGGCATCGCCTCGGCCGCACCCGACGAGCGCATCGCCGCGCTGGCCGCCAAGGAAAAGCCCGCGCTGCTCGACACCCTCAACCAGCTGGTTTCGATCGAGTCCGGCAGCCGCGACCTCGAGGGCCTGGACAAGATCGCCAGCCTGATCGCCGACCGCCTCAAGGCCATGGGCGGCCAGGTCGAGCTGGTCGACCCGACGGCCGAGGCCTACCGCATGGAAGACACGCCGGAGAAGATCGGCAAGGCGGTGCGCGCCACCTTCAAGGGCACGGGCAGCAAGAAGATCATGCTGATCGCCCACATGGACACGGTCTACCCGATCGGCATGCTGAACAAGCAGCCCTTTCGCATCGACGGCGACAAGGCCTACGGCCTCGGCATCGCCGACGACAAGCAGGGCGTGGCCGTCATCCTGCACGCGGTGGCGCTGCTGAAGGCGCTGGACTTCAAGGAATACGGCACGCTCACCGTGCTGATCAACGGCGACGAAGAGATCAGCTCCCCCGGCTCGCGCGCGCTCATCAGCCGGCTCGGCGCGGAGCACGACGTGGTGATGTCGTACGAGGGCGCTTCGGTCAAGGAGGACAAGCTCTCGCTCGCCACCGCCGGCATCGCCTCGGTCTCGCTCAACGTCACGGGCAAGGCCTCGCATGCGGGCTCGGCGCCGGAGCTGGGCGTGAACGCGCTCTACGAGCTCTCGCACCAGATCCTGCAGATGCGCGACCTGTCCGATCCGGCCACCGGGCTCAAGATGAACTGGACCATCTCGAAGTCGGGCACCAACCGCAACGTGATCCCGGCCTCGGCCAACGCCGCCGCCGACGTGCGGGTGCTGAAGGTCAGCGACTACGACCGCATCGAGAAGCAGGTGCAGGAGCGCGTCAAGAAGCAACTGATCCCCGAGGCCAAGGTCGAGATGAAGTTCGAGCGCCGCCGTCCGCCGCTGGAGGCGACCGACGCCTCGCGCGCGCTGGCCGCGCATGCGCAGGCGGTCTACAAGGAACTGGGCCGCGAGCTGGGCGCCGACGACAAGGTGGCCGGCGGCGGCACCGATGCGGCCTTTGCCGCGCTGAAGACCAAGGCCCCGGTGGTGGAGCGCTTCGGCCTGCAGGGCTTCGGTGCGCATTCGGCCGATGCCGAGTACGTGCTGATCGATTCGATCGAGCCGCGGCTGTACCTGGCGGCGCGCATGGTCATGGACATCTCGCGCGGCAAGACCGCCGGCCACTAGCGCGATTGCTCGACGCGATGCGCCTGCGCCACATCGAGGTCTTCAACGCCATCATGCTCACCGGCAGCGTGAGCGCGGCGGCCAGGCTCATCAACATCACGCAGCCCGCCGTCAGCCGCACGCTGCAGCACGCCGAGATCCAGCTGGGCTTCCCGCTGTTCCAGCGCGCCAAGGGACGGCTCACGCCGACCACCGAGGCGCAGGCGCTCTATCCGCACATCGAGCGCCTGTTCGCGCAGCTCGACGAGGTGCAGCGGCTGGCGGCCAACCTCCGCGCGGGCAGCGACGCGGGCGAGCTGCGCATCCTCACGGTGCTGGCGCTGAGCTACGAGGTGCTGCCGCGCGCGCTCAAGGCCTTCCGCCAGAAGCATCCGGGCATCGCCGTCACGGTGGAGGCGCTGCACTCGCCGCAGATCATGTCGGCGCTGCTGCGCCAGGAGGCGGACGTCGGCTTCGCCTTCAGTCCGGCGGTGCATCCCTCGCTCACGCAGGAGGCGCTGGCCGACAGCCGCATGGTGTGCATCGCGCCCAAGGGCATGCTGCCGCGCGCGCTGGTGCGCAACGGCTCGGCAGCGCTGCACGACCTGGTCAAGCTGCCGGTGGTGGGGCTGGACAGCCGCGATCCGGTCGGCACCAGCCTGAGCCAGGCCTGCCGGCAGGCGGGCGTGGGCTTCCAGCAGGCGGTGGTCACGGTGCAGACCTACCATGCGGCGCTGGCCATGGCACACCACGGGCTGGGCGTGGCCCTGGTCGACGGTTGCACCGCCAGCTCGGCGGATCGCGACAAGGTGGATGTGCTGGCACTGGAGCCGCGCATCCCGGTGCCGATCCGTGCCTTGCGCTTTGCCGAGCGGCCCGACTCGGTGGCGGTGCGCGGCATCACGCGATTCATGCGCGAGGCGATCGAGGAGATGGCCTAAGCCGCCAATTGCCGCGCCACGCGCTCCGCCGAGCCGAAGGCCAGGGTGAAACCCAGCGCGCCGTGGCCGGTGTTGAACAACATGTTCGAAGGTGCGGCGGCCAGGCGCCCGATGACGGGCACGCCCGTCGGCGTGGCGGGGCGCATGCCGGTCCAGGGGTGCAGCGCCTCCAGGCCGCTCGCTTGCGGGAAGACGGCGCGGGTCGCTGCGGCCAGTGTCTCGATGCGCGTTGCTGGAATGCTGGCATCGTGCCCCACCAGCTCGGCCATCCCCGCCACGCGCAGCCGCGAACCGATGCGCGCGAACACCACCTTGCGCGCGCTGTCGGTCACGCTCACGCGTGGCGCGGCCTCCGCCCCCGGGTCCACCTCGACGGTGATGCTGTAGCCCTTGAGCGGATAGACCGGGAGGTAGGCGCCGAGCTGGCGGCCCAGCCGGTGGGAAGCGGTGCCCAGAGCCATGACGAAGGCGTCGGCCTCCAGGTCGCCGGCGCTGGTCTGCACCGCGGCGACGCGCCCGTGGCGCCGGTCGAAACCCTGCACTTCGCAGTCGAGCAGGAAGCGCACGCCGCGCGCCCGCAGCGCTTGTTCCAGCGCGCTGCAAAGCTTGAGGCAGTCGGCCGCGCACTCGCTCGGCGTGTGGATGGCGCCGGCCATCTGCGTGCGGTAGCCCGCGAGCGCCGGCTCGATCGCGATGCATTCGTCGGGCGTGACCAGGCGCTGCTCGCTGCCCATCGTGCGCTGCAGCTCGAGCTGCCGGCGCGCGCCCTCCAGCGCGGCGGCGCTGCCGTACAGCACCAGCTTGCCGGTGGCGGAGAAATCGCAGTCGGGCTCGAGTTCGGCCAGCATGGCCTCGAAGGCGGTGCGGCTCTCGGCCGCGAGCGCGAGCAGCTGCGCCGTGGTCTGGTGCGAGGTGCGGGCGTTGCAGGCTGCGAGAAAGGCAAGGCCCCAGCGCCACTGCAGCGGATCGAGCTGCGGCCGCAGCTTGAGCGGGGAGGAGGGCGAGAACAGCAGCTTGGGCAACTGCTTCCAGATCGACGGATCGGCCAGCGGCTGCACGTAGGAGTAGCTCAGCTGCGCGCCATTACCGCCGCTGGCGCCGGACCCGGGCACCGCGCGATCGACCACGCTCACCTGGAAGCCCCGCCGGCTCAACTGCCAGGCGGTGGCCAGGCCCACGATGCCGGCACCCAGCACACCCACATGCATGACGCTTACTTCCTGCCGCTTGTTTGGAATGCGCCGACTCTAGGCGGTGGCCGCCCGGGCGTGAAATGCCAAAAGCGGGGCGGCCCATAGCCAAAGCTCATGCCCCCCAAAACGAGGCCATAACTTTTGATCATGGCCGTGCCCGCAAAAGGAATTGTGACCTCCGCGTGAATCGTTCCTACACTCCGCAACACATTCCAATCCGAAAGGGCTCGCATGAAGATTTCCGCATTGATGGCCGCCGTGGCGCTCGCCGCCGTCGCAACGGGCGCCCAGGCCGCCGACACCCTGGCCAAGATTGCTGCCTCCGGCAAGATCACGCTCGCCTACCGTGAATCCTCGGTGCCCTTCAGCTACCTGGATGGAGGCAAGCCGATCGGCTTCTCGGTCGAGCTGTCCAATGCCGTGGTCGAGGCGGTCAAGAAGAAGCTCAACAAGCCCAACCTCGAGGTGGCGATGATGGCCGTGACCTCGCAGAACCGCATCCCGTTGCTGAGCAACGGCACCATCGACCTGGAGTGCGGCTCCACCACCAACAACAGCGCACGTGCCAAGGACGTGAGCTTCGCCGTGAACCACTTCTACACGGGCACCCGCCTGCTGGTGAAGAAGTCCTCCAACATCAAGGACTATGCCGACCTCGCCAAGAAGACGGTCACCAGCACGACCGGCACCACCAACGCGCTGGTCATGCGCAAGTACAACGCCGAGAAGAACCTCGACATGGACATCGTGCTGGCCAAGGACCATGCCGACGCCTTCCTGCTGGTCGAGAGCGGCCGCGCCGTGGCTTTCGCGATGGACGACATCCTGCTGTACGGGCTGATGGCCAATGCCAAGAACCCCGCCGAGTTCGAGGTGGTGGGCGAGGCGCTGCAGGTCGAGCCCTACGCCTGCATGCTGGCCAAGGACGACGCGGCGTTCAAGAAGCTGGTGGACGACACCTTCATCGGCCTGATGAAGAGCGGCGATTTCGAGAAGATGTACACCAAGTGGTTCCTGCAGCCGATTCCGCCGAAGAACGTTCCGCTCAACCTGCCGATGAGCCCGCAACTGCGCGACAACATCAAGTCTCCGAGCGACAAGCCTGCGACATAAGCGCTCCCCAGGCTTCGCGCACTTCGTGTCGCTTTCGTGGAATGACAAACGTTGTCGGCATCCTCGGTGGCATGGGCCCGGCGGCGGGCGCCGACTTCGTGCGCCTCTTCGTCGAGGCCTGCGCGCGGCTGATGCGCCAGCGCGGCGAGCCGGTGCGCGACCAGGCCTTCCCCGAGCACTGGCTGGCGCAGGTGCCGGTGCCCGACCGCAGCGGCGCGCTCGAATCGACCGCGCTCGGCGCCCACCAGCCGCTCGAACCGATGCTGCAGGCGCTGGGCCGGCTGGCCGCACTCGGCAGCCGCGCGGTGGCGATCGCCTGCAACACGGCCCATGCCTGGCATGCCACGCTGCAGGAGCGTTTCCCGCAGATCGAGGTGCTCCATGTGGCGCGCGAGGTCTCGGCGCAACTGGCGGCGGAGGGCGTGCGCGACACGGCGCTGATGGCGACCGAGGGCACCTACCGTGTCGGCCTCTACGAGCGGGCGATGGGCGATGCGGGCCTGGCCTGCCACCTGCCGCTGGCGGGGGAGCGCAAGCTGCTGATGCGCGGCATCTACGAGGGCGTGAAGGCCGGTGACCTGCGCCTGGCCGAGGATTGCTTCAGCCGGGTTGCGCTGCAGTTGGCGGATCGGCATGGGCCGGTGGCCATCGTCATGGGCTGCACCGAAATTCCACTGGGGCTGCAGAATTCGGCGGCAGTTGCGGGGCTGCGGTTGGTCGATCCGGCGCAGGTGCTGGCCTCGGCGCTGGCCGTGCGGGCCTACCGAGGGGCCTGAAAGCAGCTTGCCGTTGCCCGGGTTCCTCAGGCGGAAGGCTGCAGCATTCCCCCCTTGACACGGTTGATAAGATCAAGGCGGCTGTGGCCACCCTGAAAGCCGTCCCGATGGGCGGCTTTTTGTTTTTCTTTGTTGAAGCCGTCATGAACCTGTTCGTCATCATCGCCGCGACCCTGGTCGCCGGCATCGGAAGTGTCTGGATAGCGGCGCTGCTGCTGCGCGTGGGCGTGCGCAGGGGCGCCGGCGTCGATCCGCAGCACCTGCTGAGCCTGGCGGCCGGCGCACTGCTGGCCACGGCCTTCATGCACCTGCTGCCCGAGGCCTTCGAGAGCCGCATCGAGCCGGGCCTGTTGTTCGGGGTGCTGCTCTGCGGGCTGGTGCTTTTCTTCCTGCTCGACAAGGCGGAGCTCTGGCATCACGGCCACGAGCATCACCATGGCAAGGGCGCGCATCACGAGCAAGGGCACGAACACGGACATGCACACGGGCACGCGCATTCGCATGGTCACGATCGCCAGCGCAAGGGCGGCGGTTGGGCCGTGCTCACCGGCGACAGCGTGCATTGCTTCGGCGACGGCATCCTGATTGCCTCGGCCTTCATCGCCGACCTGCGCCTGGGCCTGGTCGCGGCGCTCGCGGTACTGGCGCACGAGGTGCCGCATCACATCGGCGATCTGGTGGTGCTGCGACAGAGCTCGCCCGATGCGCGGGCCGCACTGGTCAAGGTGTCGCTCGCCGGCACCATGACGGCGCTGGGCGGCGTGGCCGGCTGGTGGCTGGTCGACCAGCTTCATGGCTGGCTGCCTTACTTCCTGGTGCTGGCTTCCAGCAGCTTCGTCTACGTGGCGCTGGCAGACCTGATTCCGCAGCTGCAAAAACGCCTGAGCGCGCGCCAGACCGCGTGGCAGGTCGCCTGGCTTGCCGCCGGACTCCTGATGGTCATGGGCGTGAGCCGCCTGGCCCACGGCGAGCACGGCCATGCGCACGAGCATGCCGAGCCGGCCCACGAGGAGCACGGACACAAGCACTGAAGCCGCTCGTCGGACGCGGCGCTTTCCGACACGGCGAACAGACGGCCGGTTGCAAACTTGGGCTACCCAAGTCGGGCGAGGAGGCTCACACTTGGGGGCTCGCCTCACCGCGAGCAAAACAGCTTAGGAGCCGATCATGAACCGCGCCGATCCCCCGCTGCGTTCCGTCGATCCCGTCGACGAACCGGACGAACAAATCGAGGACGACGAGCTCTCTGCAGAAGAAGCCATGGACGAAGAAGACGCCGAGGTGTTCGACGAGCTTTCCGAAGAAACCGGCATCGACCTGAGCGACGCCAGCGAGCTCGACGCCGACAACGTGCCGGCCGACGAGGAGTTCGACCGCGTCATGCAGGCGCCGGACTGATCGGCCGCCGGCTTGCGCCGGACCTCGGGCTTTCAGTCCTCGAGCGTGAAGCCGGCCTTTATCGTGACCTGCCAATGGGCAATCTTGCCGTCCTTCACATGGCCGCGGGTTTCAGTGACCTCGAACCACTGAATGTTGCGCACCGACTCGTTGGCCTTGGCAATCGCACGCTGCACGGCATCGTCGCTGCTCGTGGGCGAGGAGCCGGTGAGTTCGAGGAGTTTGTAGACGTGATTGGACATGAAGCGCTCCTGGTGGGTGGATGCGGGCACGCTGCCGCGAACGGGGCAGCGGTCCGTGCATCATAGGCCTCGGACCGGGGTTGGCACCTGCGCCATCCGCTCTTCCTTGCGCCCGGCTACTTCGCGCCGCCGGTGTACTTGGTGACGCTCTCCGCCGTCATGTGGTAGCCGCTCACCCCCATCATCGAGTCGTTGCGCAGGGTCTGCAACTTGCCGGTGATCCACACCGTGTCCATGGCGCGGAACTTCGCGCCCTTGCGCGGGCGCACGTGCACGATCTGGTTGGCCGGCGGGGGCGGCGTGTGGATGCAGGCGCCGAAGTAGGGCACCAGCAGGAACTCCGTGACCTCGCCCTTGTTCTCTTCCAGCGGCACGATGAAGCCCGGCAGCTTGATTTCGACGCCGTTCATTTCCGGATTGGTGGGCGCGTTGTTCGAGACTTCCTGCATCTTCATCAGCAGGTCGTTGGCGCGCGGGTCGCCGTCCTCGAGCTTGCTCAGGTCCATCCCCTTGAATTCCTTCATCGGGTCCCAGTCCTTCGGCACCAGCTCTTCCCACGCGATCAGCCGCGGCTGGCCCGGCGCAGCCTGGGCGGCGGCGCCCTTGCCGCCCAACGGGTTGGTGGCCGAGGTCGACGGCGGCGCGGGGTCGGCCGCGTAAGCCGTGACGGCCGCGGCGCACAGCGCGAGGAGCAGGAGGCGCAATGTCTTCAGCATGTTCAGATCCTTGGGGAAAGGCCGTCTGCAAGGGAGAGGCGGTAGGCGCGAACGCCCGGCAGCAGGCTGGCCAGCCAGCCCGCCACCAGCAGGCCGGCGAGCAGGCTCCATTCGTTGAGTGTAGGTTCGGACAGCGAGAGCGTCAGCCCGAACCGGGCCTGCAGCCATGGCGAGAGCAGGGCGATGCCCAGCGCCGCAGCGACCAGGCCGAGCGCCACGCCCAGCAGCGTGACGATCGCGCCTTCGAGCGCCAGCAGCGCCAGCACATGCCGCAGGCTGGCGCCCACTGCGCGCAGCACGGCGAGCTCGCGGCGCCGCTCGTTCAGGCCGGCCATCACCACCGAGACCAGGCCCGCGAGGCTGACCAGCGCGACCAGTGCCGACATCAGCAGCAGCGCGTTCTCGCCGACGCCGATCACGCTCCACAGCTCGTCCAGCGCCACGCCGGGCAGGATGGCCATCAGTGCCTCGGGCTGGTAGGTCGAGACCCAGCGCTGCACCCCGAACACCGCGGCCCGGTTCTTGAGGCCGACCAGCGCGGCCGTCACGGTCTTGGGCTTCAGATCGAACTTGCGCACCTGCTCGGCCGGGATGTGCACGCCAGGCAGCGGCGCGCCGCCGCGCCATTCGAGGTGAATGGCCTCCATCGCCTCCAGCCCGATGTGCACCGTGCGGTCGACCGGCGTGCCGGTGCGCGCGAGCACGCCCACCACGGTGAAGGGCTTGTCGGCGTGCTCGGCCACATTGAGTTCGCCGCTGCCGTGCGCCAGCGTGATGCGCTGTCCCACGTGGTAGCCCAGCCGGTCCGCCACCTCGGCGCCGACCACCGCATCGAAGAGCTCGGCAAAAGGCTTGCCTTCGCGCAGCCGCAACGGCTGGCGGTTGCCGTAGCGGAAATGCCGGAAGTAGTCCGGCGAGGTCGCGAGCACCGCGAAGCCGCGGTGCGAATCACCGAGCGACAGCGGCACCACCCAGTCCACCCCCGGGTGCGCGGCCAGCGCCTGCACGCTCTGCCACTGCATGTTGTTGGTGGCGGCGCCGATGCGAAACACCGAGTACAGCAGCAGTTGCGAGGCGCCGGTGCGCGCACCCACGATGAGGTCGGTGCCCGAGACGGATGCGGAGAAGTTGTCGCGCAGCTCGGTGCGGATGCGCTCGACGCCCAGCAGCAGGAAGGTGGACAGCGCGATCGACAGCACGGTGAGCGCCAGCGTGAAGCGCCGGTTCCAGGCGCTCTTCCACGCGATCGAGAACAGCGCCTTCATGCGGGCTCGCCCATCGCCGCGCGGTTGATCTCGGGCAGCAGCAGGTGCCGGCCGAAGCGCGCCGCGATGCGCTGGTCGTGGCTCACGAACACCAGCGCGCTGCGGTTCGCGCGGCAGGCCTCGACCAGGACGTCGAGGAAGGCCTCGCGCCGGTCTTCGTCGAGGGCCGAAGTGGGCTCGTCGGCGATCACCACCTCGGGGTGCCCGATCAGCGCGCGCGCCGCAGCCACCCGCTGCTGCTGGCCGACCGAGAGCTGCATCGCCTGGCGTTTCCACAAGGCTTGCGGCAAGCCCATCGCTCCGAGCAATTGCGCGGCCTGGGCGCGGGCGCCGCCTTCGCGGCCGGCCTGCTCGCGGCGGCGCGCCGAGAAGCGGCAGGGCAGCAGCACGTTGTCGAGCACGCTCAGGTAGGGGAGCAGGTTGAACTGCTGGAAGATGTAGCCCACGTGCGCGACGCGCTGGCGGTCGCGCGCGGCGCCGGAGAGCGCGGCCCAGTCCTGGCCCAGCAGCGTGACTCGGCCCGCATCGGCGACCAGCACGCCGGCCAGCAGGGACAGCAGCGTGCTCTTGCCGCAACCGCTGGGGCCGTGCAGGAACACGGCCTCGCCGGCTTCGATCTCGAGCTGTTCGATGTCGATGCAGGGAGCGGCGCCCGGCCAGGCGAAGCGCAGCGCCTCGGCGCGAAGAACGGCACTCACCGAATTACTTGCTGCCCCACGTCAGCCGAGCGGCGGGGCGCTTGAGCGTGCGCTTGAACTGGCCGTCCGGCGAGGCGATCTGCGCGTCGACCTGTCGCAGGCCCTTGAAAGCGCCGAACAGGCCGAGCTCGATGAACCTGGCCTCAGGGGCCTTGGTGCAGTTGAAGGCGAAGGTGCCGTCGAGGTCGGCATGGCCTTCGCCCGCGCTCGGTTCAGCCTTGCCCAGGCCCAGCGCCGCGGAGCGCAGCGTGACCGGACCGAGCTTGCAATTGGCGGCCGGGTCGATCTTGAACAGCTGGTCGGCCGCGCGCAGCTGCGCGACCACGTCGTCGGCCATCTTCTTTTCGGCCTCGGTCCTGGGCGCATGCTCGTAGCCGACGAAGTTGTCGAGCGGCGATTGCATCTCGATGACGACGGTCGGGCCGTCGATCGCAATGTCGAGCTTGAGCTGGCCATGCACATGGGGGCGCGCCTGCGCCACGGCGGCCAGCGGCGTGGCGGCCATCAGGCCTGCCAGCGTTAACGCGGGAAGAACGCGTTGGAGATTCATGCATTCGCACCTTGCCGGGTCGGCAGTCCCGGCGTGTTGCTCCATTCGCTCCAGCTGCCGGCATAGAGCGCGGTCGGCCCGAGCCCGGCGATCTGCATCGCGAGCACATTCGGCACGGCGCTCACGCCGCTGCCGCAGTGGTGGACGACCGTTGCGGGGTCCCGGCCCGCCAGCAGTGCTTCGAACTCGGCGCGCAGCTGCGCGGCCGGCTTGAACTTGCCCTCGGGGCCGAGGTTCTCGGTGAAGGGCCGGTTCAGGGCCCCGGGGATGTGACCTGCGATCGGGTCCAGAGGTTCCACCTCGCCGCGATAACGTGCCGCCGCGCGCGCGTCGATCAGCGTCTGGTCGGCTTTCTCGAGCCGGGCGGCGACAGTGCGTGTGTCGACCAGGGCCACGAGCGGTTGCTGGGGCACGAAGTTCGACTGGAAGCGCGCCGGCTCGTCGCCACCGCTCGTCGTGCCGCCCGCCGCCTGCCAGGCCTGCAGGCCGCCATCGAGCACGGCCACGGCCTCGTGGCCCATCCATTTGAGCATCCACCAGAGCCGGCCGCAGTAATTGGCGCCGTTGCGGTCGTAGACCACGGCCTGCATGTCGTTGGCAAAGCCGACGCTGGACAACCAGGCTGCGAAACGCTCGCGGCTGGGAAGCGGATGCCGGCCACCGGAGGCGGGCGGGCCCTCGTCGGCCTGCGCCACCACCACTTCGCCGCGCGCGCCCGGCACGCCGTGCTTCGCGCTCAAGTCGCTGTCGAGATCGGCGTAGATCGCGCCCGGGATATGCGCCGCCCGGTACTGCTCGATGCCGGCCTCGGGCTTCATCAGGTCGAAGCTGCAGTCGAACACCATCTGCGGTGCATTGCCGCGTTGCAGGGTCATGAGTTCTTCGACGGAGATCAGGGTCGTGTACATGGCAATCCTTCCTTGCTCAATGCTCTTCCGCGGGTGCCTTCGGCAGCGAGCGCTGGCGCAGCACCGTGGCCGCGATGCCGCTGCCGACGATCAATGCCATGCCGGCCCAGCCGCCCGCGTCGATGCGGTCGCCGAACAACACCACACTGTAGATGGCTGCAAAGACAATGCCGGAATATTGCAGGTTGGCCACCACGAGCGTACCGCTTTGGGTCTTGGCGCTGGCATAGGCGCGCGTCATGCACAGCTGTCCCACGGCTGCGAGCACGCCGACCGGCAGCAGCCACATTGCGTGCGCCCAGGTCCATTGCGCCCAGGGCGTGGAACTGCCCAGCACCGTGACGAGGCCGCCCGCCACCGCCGAGCCGAGCGCGAAGTAGAAAACCGTGCGCGACTCGGGCTCGCCCACGCGCGACAGGGCGACCACCTGCATGTAGGCGAAAGCGGCGGTCAGCCCCGACATCAGTCCCACCAGCCCCGCGAAGCCCTGGCTCTCGCCGACGCTGGGCTTGAGCATCAGCACCACGCCGCCGAAGCCCGCCAGCACGGTGAGCACGAGCGCACCTTGCAACGGCGGCCGCGCCACGCGCCCGTCGCGGCCGGGCACCGGCACCCAGGCCAGCAGGGCGCCGCCGACCAGGAAGGCCGCGATCCAGACGCTGCTCATGTAGTTGAGCGTCATCGCGGTCGCCAGCGGCAGGTGTGCGATGGCGTAGAACCAGGCGCCCATCGAGAACACGCCGATCAGGCTGCGCCAGGCGTGCATGCCGGGGTAGGGCGTGGCCAGCGTGATGCCGCGCTGCCGCGCCAGCGCCCACAGGAAGAGCATGCCGATCAGGCCGCGGTAGAGCACCAGCTCGGCGCTCGTGAACCAGGCCGAAGCGATCTTCACGCACACGCCCATGGTGGCGAAAATCAGTGCGGCCAGCACCATCCAGAGGGCCTGCATCCCCCTATGACTTCATCTCGCGGCGGTACCACTCGTGGAACTGCTGCATCCCGTCTTCCATCGGGCTCTGGTAGGGGCCGCTCTCGTCGACGCCGCGCAGCATCAGCGCGCGGCGGCCGGCGTCCATGCGCTCGGCGATCTCGTCGTCTTCCACGCAGGTCTCCATGTAGGCGGCCTGCTGCGCCTCGACGAATTCGCGCTCGAAGGCGACGATTTCCTCGGGGTAGAAGAACTCGACCATGTTGAGCGTCTTCTGCGGTCCCATGGGGTGCAGCGTGGAGACGGTCAGCACATGCGGATACCACTCGATCATCACGTGCGGGTAGTAGGTGAGCCAGATCGCGCCGTACTTGGGCGGCTTGCCCTCGCGGTACTTCAGCAACGCTTCCTGCCACTTCTGGTACACCGGGCTGCCGGCGCGACCCAGGCGGTTGGCGACGCCCACCGTCTGCACCGAGTGGTGGTGGCCGAACTCCCAGCGAAGGTCGTCGCAGGTCACGAAGCTGCCAAGGCCGGGGTGGAAGGGACCGACGTGGTAGTCCTCGAGATACACCTCGATGAAGGTCTTCCAGTTGTAGTTGCACTCGTGCAGCTCGACGCGGTCCAGCGCATAGCCCTCGAAGTCGAGGTCCGCGCGCGGCCCGAGCCGGGCCAGGTCGGCCGCGACATCGCGCCCGACGCCTTGCGGGTTCTGCTCGAAGAGCAGGCCGTTCCATTCGGTCAGCGGGTAGTTGTGCAGGTCCAGGCAGGGGTCCTGCGCGAAATGCGGGGCGCCGATCAGCTTGCCGGTGGTGCGAGGGTCGGCAGCCGCATAGGTCCAGCGATGCAGCGGGCACACGATGTTGCCGCCGCCGGCTTGCGGATCGAGCTGGCCGCGGCCCTGCAGGATCAGCGCCTGGCGATGCCGGCACACGTTGGAGATCAGCTCCACGCCCTTGGGCGTATGCACCAGCGCACGGCCCTGCTGCTCCTGCGGCAATGCGTGGTAGTTGCCCGGCTCGGGCACGGCGAGCCGGTGGCCGACGTAGCGCGGGCCGCCGGCGAAAAGCGTTTGCAGCTCGCGGGCGTAGAGCGCCTCGTCGAAGTACGCGGAAACCGGAAGTTGGCTCGAAGCCTGCTGCAGTTGAAGACTTAAATCAGACATGGGTGACCTGACCAAGCTCCCCACAGGGAGAAAAACGAGAAAGAGGTGCCGCTGACGGGTGGGCGCCCCGAAGAAAATCGCCGGCAGGCGCCGGCGCGAGAGCGGGCGATTGTACCCCGGGAAAAATCGGCGTGCCGCTGCTTTACCCGCAGGCTGCGCGTCCCGGCAGGCCGCGCCGGCCCCCCCGGAGCCGGGCCGCGGAGCCCCCGCCCTAAAATGCCCTGTTTCATCCCCCATCGCCGAATGCCCAAGGTGCCTCCTCCCTCCCCACCAGCGTCCTCGCCCGCCGCCCTCGACACCGGTGCGCTGCCCGCGAGCTACGAAGCCGGGCTCCAGGAACTCGAACAGCTGGTGGCCGAGCTCGAATCGGGGCAACTGCCGCTCGACCAGCTGCTCGGCAGCTACCAGCGGGGCGCGGCGCTGCTGGCCTTCTGCCGCGACAAGCTGCAGGCGGTCGAAGATCAAATCAAAGTGCTCGACGCGAACGGCCTCAAGGCCTGGGCAGGCGAATGAGCGCCGCCCGGTCGCACGAAGGCGCTCGCCCCCTCCTCCAGGAGGAGGTGCGCGAAGTACAAGAAGCCACGAGCCTGGGGGAGGCCACCCCAGGTGCCGGCGACGCCTTGCGCTGGGACGCACGGCGCCTCGCTGCCTGGAGCGAACCGCTGCTGGCGCGCGTCGAGGCCGCGCTCTCGCAATGGGTCGGCGTCGATGCGCCCGTGCTGCTGGGCGATGCGATGCGCTATGCGGTGCTCGACGGCGGCAAGCGGCTGCGGCCCTTGCTGGTCTTCGCCGCCAGCGAGGCGGCGGATGGGCAGGCCGAGGCCGCGCTGCGCGCGGCCTGCGCGGCCGAGCTGATCCATGCCTATTCGCTGGTGCACGACGACCTGCCGTGCATGGACAACGACGTGCTGCGCCGCGGCAAGCCCACGGTGCATGTGAAGTTCGGCGAGGCCGATGCACTGCTGGCCGGCGATGCCCTGCAGGCCCTGGCCTTCGAACTGCTCACGCCCGAGCGCGAAGACATCGCGCCCGCGGTGCAAGCCCGGCTCTGCCGCCTGCTGGCGCGCGCAGCCGGCAGCCAGGGCATGGCGGGCGGCCAGGCGATCGACCTGGCCAGCGTCGGCCTCGCGCTCGACGAGGCCCAGCTGCGCGAGATGCATCGCCTGAAGACCGGCGCCCTGCTGCAGGGCAGCGTCGAGATGGGCGCGGCCTGCGGCACCCTCGATGCCGAAGCGCTCGATGCGCTGCGTGCCTACGGCGCCGCCATCGGCCTGGCCTTCCAGGTGGTGGACGACATCCTCGACGTCACCGCCGATTCGCAGACCCTCGGCAAGACCGCCGGCAAGGACGCCGCGAGCGACAAGCCCACCTACGTCTCCTTGCTCGGGCTCGACGGCGCGCGTGCCCAGGCCCATGAGCTGCTCGCCCAGGCGCTGGAAGCGCTCGACCGCAGTGCGCTGCCCGACACCGGCGCCCTGCGTGCGCTGGCCTACATGGTCGTGGACCGCGATCGATAGACAACTACAAAGCCCATGTCCCCGCTGCTCCCCACCCTCCACGATCCCTCCGCCCTGCGCCATTTCGACCGCGCCCAGCTCAAGCAGCTGGCCGACGAGGTGCGCAGCTGCGTGCTCGACAACGTCTCGCGCACCGGCGGGCACCTGAGCTCCAACCTGGGGACGGTCGAGCTCACGGTTGCGCTGCACCACGTCTTCAACACGCCGCATGACCGGCTGGTGTGGGACGTGGGCCACCAGACCTATCCGCACAAGATCCTCACCGGCCGCCGCGAGCGCATGCCCAGCCTGCGCCAGATCGGCGGCATCTCCGGCTTCCCGCAGCGCAGCGAGAGCGAGTACGACACCTTCGGGACCGCCCATTCGTCCACCAGCATCTCGGCCGCGCTCGGCATGGCGCTGGCCGCCAAGCAGAAGGGCGAGGACCGGCACGCGGTCGCGATCATCGGCGACGGCGCGATGACTGCCGGCATGGCCTTCGAGGCGCTCAACAACGCGGGCGTGTACGACTGCAAGCTGCTCGTCATCCTCAACGACAACGACATGTCGATCAGCCCGCCGGTCGGCGCGCTCAACCGCTACCTCGCGCAGCTGATGAGCGGCAACTTCTATGCCGCCGCCAAGAACGTGGGCAAGAGCGTGCTGCGCGCCGCGCCGCCGCTGTTCGAGCTGGCCAAGCGCCTGGAGCAGCATGCCAAGGGCATGGTGGTGCCTGCCACGCTGTTCGAGCAGTTCGGCTTCAACTACGTGGGCCCCATCGACGGCCACGACCTCGACTCGCTGGTGCCCACACTGGAGAACCTCAAGCACCTGCATGGCCCGCAATTCCTGCACGTCGTCACCAAGAAGGGGCAGGGCTACAAGCTGGCCGAGGCCGACCCGGTGGCCTACCACGGGCCCACCAAGTTCGATCCCGCCATCGGGCTGGTCAAGCCCGCGACCGCGCCCAAGCAGACCTTCACGCAGGTCTTCGGCCACTGGCTGTGCGACATGGCCGCGCAGGACAGCCGGCTGGTCGGCATCACGCCGGCGATGCGCGAGGGCTCGGGGCTGGTGGAGTTCGAGCAGCGCTTTCCCGAGCGCTACTACGACGTCGGCATTGCCGAGCAGCACGCCGTCACCTTCGCGGCGGGCCTGGCCTGCGAGGGGCTCAAGCCGGTGGTCGCGATCTACTCGACCTTCCTGCAGCGCGGCTACGACCAGATGATCCATGACGTGGCGATCCAGAACCTGCCGGTCGTCTTCGCGCTCGACCGCGCGGGCCTGGTGGGCGCCGACGGCGCCACCCATGCGGGCGCCTACGACATCGCCTTCATCCGCTGCATCCCCAACATGAGCCTGGCTTGCCCGGCCGACGAGGCCGAATGCCGCCAGCTGCTTTCCAGCGCCTTCGCGCAGGACCATCCGGTGGCGGTGCGCTATCCGCGCGGTGCGGGCGCCGGCGTCGCGACGCCGCCCGGACTCGAGCCGCTGCCCTTCGGCAAGGGCGAGCTGCGCCGTTCGGGGCAGCGCATCGCGATCGTGGTCTTCGGCACCTTGCTGCATGCGGCGCTCAAGGCCGCCGAGGCGCTCGATGCCACGGTGCTCAACATGCGCTGGGTCAAGCCGCTCGATGTCGAGCTGCTGCTGAAGACCGCGGCCGCGCACGAATGCATCGTGACGCTCGAGGAGGGCGCCGTGATGGGCGGCGCAGGCAGCGCCGTCATCGAGGCGCTGCAGGCGGCCGATGTGCAATTGCCGGTGCTGCAGCTCGGACTGCCCGACCGCTTCATCGAGCATGGCGATCCGGGCAAGCTGCTGGCGAGCATCGGGCTCGACGCGGCGGGCATCGAGCAATCGATACTCGAGCGCTTCGGCGCCGGCGAGCCCGCAGGGAAAACCCGCCCCGGTGCGCTGTAAGCACTTTTTACAATCTCGCTGCCTCGACAGCGATGTCGGCAACGCGGCCACGAGCCGCGTTCTTGTTTTTTCCAAGCACTCGGAGTCAACCTCAATGGATCGTCGTTCCCTCATCAAAAACGCAGGCATCGCCGGCGTCCTCGCTGCCGGCATCGCGCCCGCAGTCCACGCGCAGGCGGCCGTGCGCTGGCGCCTGGCCTCGAGCTTTCCCAAGTCGCTGGACACCATCTTTGGGACGGCCGAGACGTTCTCGAAAAAGGTGAGCGACATGAGCGGCGGCAAGTTCCAGATCTCGGTGCATGCCAGTGGTGAGTTGATGCCGGCCTTGGGTGTGCTCGACGGGGTCCAGAACGCTTCGGTCGAGATTGCGCACACCGCGCCGTACTACTTCTATGGCAAGGATCCGACCTTCGCGTTGGGCTGTGCGGTGCCTTTCGGCATGAACACGCGCCAGATGAACGCATGGATGTACGAAGGCAATGGCCTGAAGCTGATGCGCGACTTCTACGCCAAGTACAACGTCATCAACCTGCCGGGCGGCAACACGGGCGCGCAGATGGGCGGCTGGTTCCGCAAGGAAATCAAGTCGCTTGCCGACCTGAAAGGCCTGAAGTTCCGCACCAACCCGATCGCGGGCAAGGTGCTCGAACCCTTCGGCATGATTCCGCAATCGATCCCGGGTGCCGATCTGTACCCCGCGCTCGAAAAGGGAACGATCGATGCGCTCGAGTGGGTCGGCCCATACGACGATCAAAAGCTCGGCTTCAACAAGGTCGCGCCGTTCTACTACTACCCCGGCTGGTGGGAAGGCGGTCCGCAGCTGGACTTCTATATCAACAACAAGGCATGGGAAGCCCTGTCGGCAGAGTACAAGGCCATCGTCGAAGTGGCGGCCGCGCATGCCCACGTCACGATGACGGCCAAGTACGATGCCAAAAACCCGATCGCCCTCAAGCAGCTGGTCGGTTCCGGTACCAAGCTGCGCCCCTTCACGCAGGACGTGATGAACGCGGCCTTCAAGTCGTCCCAGCAGATCTACGCGGACCTGAACAACAGCAACCCGGAGTGGAAGAAGGTCTACACCGACTACGCCAAGTTCCTGGCCGACCAGAATGCCTGGTTCCGCTTCACCGAAGGCACCTACGATCGCTTCATGCAGCAGCAGAAGCTGTAAGCGCCGCGCCTCGCTTCCTGATGCGAACAAGCCCCGCCGGTTACGGCGGGGCTTTTTTCTTTTGGTGCGCCCAAGGCAAGAGGGGGCCACAAGATTGCGCGACAAAAAACGAGTTTTTGATAGCCCCTGGCTCGGCTACAGTCCGCGCCACATCAAGAAGCCAGGGTCCCATGAGAAAGAAAAATTCCGCTGCATTGCCAGCGCACGCATCGAGTTCGCACGCATCGATGCCATCCGATCGCCGTGTATCGATCCGGATTCCGTTCCGCACAGTCCTCGCCGCTTGCCTGTGCGCCGCCACGCTCGCTGGCGCTCCCGCCTATGCCGGTTCCGTGAGCTACACGTATGACGCGCTGGGCCGCCTGGCCAGCACCGTCTACAGCAACGGTACCTCCACCACCACGATCACCTACAGCTTCGACGCCGCAGGCAATCGCACCTCGGTGGTGACCACTTCGCCGTAGCCAGTCGGCTCTCGCTGCACGTCGCAATGCGTGCAGCAAGTTCTCCAACAAGAAACCTCGGGGAGTTCCCATGTCCAAGCTCGCGCTCGCCTGCGCCGTTGTCGTGGCCGTTGCCACATCGCTTGCAGGCGGCATCGCTGCCCAAGGACGGTGCCAAGGATGCCGGTGCGTCCGCCCGTGGCGCAGCCCCAGCCGGCAACACCAGCGAGTTCGCTCCCGCCCCGGGCGTGCTGCGCGCCAACATGCCCCCGGTCAGCTTCGCCGACGCCGAGCGCATCCTGAAGGCGAGGGTCCTTCCGGCCAACCTCAATCAAGGCGTCCCTGCGGCTCCCAAGACCAGCAAGACCTCGGCCTCGACCTCGACCTCGACCTCAATGGTCATGAAGATCTCCGGCGACGCCAGCGCCCTGGGCCCGGCTTCCATCGCCGAGCTCGCGCGCTCCCTGCGCCACCACCCCGACCTGATCTACCAGTACGTCCGCAACAACATCGAGTACTACCCCGTCTTCGGATCGCAAAAGGGCGCCCTCGGCGCCGTGCTGGACAACCAGGCCACCGCCCACGACCAGGCCACCTTGATGGTCGAGCTCCTGCGGGCCTCCGGCGTCGAGGCCAACTACGTGCGCGGCATCGCCAAGCTCAGCGCTGCGCAGCTGGCCGAGTGGTGGGGCGTGAGCACCGCCAACGCCTGCGGTGTCCTGTCGCTGCTCGGCCAGGCCCAGATCCCCGTCTACGAGATCAACGCCACCAGCGCCGGCAGCTGCCCCGGCAACGGAGTGGGCGCGTGAGAACGGCTCGTTGTCGTCCGAGCAACGGCTTCACCTTGCTCGAACTCCTGGTCGTCATGGTCATCATCGGCCTCCTCGCCGGCATCGTCGGCCCGCGCCTGTTCGGCAACGTCAGCAAGTCCGAGGTCACCACCGCCAAGGCCCAGATCGATGTCTTGGGCAAGGCGCTCGACCACTTCCGGCTCGACATGGGGCGCTACCCCACCAACCAGGAAGGCCTGGCTGCCCTGATGGTTCCCACGGCCGGCGACCCGCGGTGGCGCGGCCCGTACCTGCGCAAGGACGTGCCGGCGGACCCCTGGGGCATGCCGTACCAGTACCGCTACCCAAGCAGCAAGCAGGCCGATGATTTCGAGCTGCTGTCCTTCGGCCGCGACAAGCTGCCGGGCGGCGACGGCGACAACGCGGACATCGGGCGCTGACCGCCATGGCGACCTTGTTCAAGGTGCGCGGTCTCGGCGCGCAGGGCGAGTTGCTGGAGCGCAGCGTGCATGCCGGCGACCGCGAAGAAGCCGAACGGGCGGCGCGATCGATCGGCCTGAAGGTGCTGGACGTGCGGGCCCAAGGCTTTTTCAGCGCGCCGTCGTTCGCCGCTCGCATCGGCCCCACGGGCGATGGCGCCGGCAGCTTCGACCTCGCACTCTTCGCGCACGAGCTCGCAACCCTGCTGGGCGCCGGCCTGTCGCTGATCGAGATCCTCGAAACGCTGGCCGAGCGCGAGAAGGGGCACGCGCGTGCAGGCCAGGTGCTGGGCGAACTGGTGCGCCGCATGCAGGAAGGGCAGGCGTTCTCCGCCGCACTGCG
>DATFFA010000151.1:0-2995 GCA_035250605.1 Variovorax sp.
ACGTCGCTCTTGTGCAGCAGGTCGGCCGAGACGATCTTCATCACCGCCTGTCCGCCCAACGACTGCCAGGCCGCGACGGCGTCGTCCGGCGAATGGACCCGATGGTGCGGCGCGGCGGGAACACCGATCCCGGCGAAGAAGCGCAGGGCATCGGCCTCGTTCAGGACGGCAGGGGCCACCTCGAGCGGCGCGGGTCGAGGGGGCGAGGCCTCGATGCGGTGCTCGGCCCACTTCGCCTTCGCGGCCAGCACCTCCACCGCGTGCGTCGGCTCCTCGAACACCAGGCAGCCGCAGGCGAGCAAGGCCTGGCGCGTGGCCTCGTCGGCGATGCCGCACAGGGCCGTGGGTACCTGTGGCGCGGCGGCCACCGTCTCGCGCACCATCGCCACGATCGAGGGCGCCAGCACCGGCGAGGCGAGCGCGGCGGCCACGAACAGCACCAGCGCGTCGTAGGCGCCGCTGGTGGCCGCGCCGCGCGCCGCGAGGCCCAGCACCGGGAGGTCGGCCGTGACCTGGCCGGTGACGTCGATGGGGTTCTGCGTGGCGCAGAACGGGATGCGTTCACGCAGCGGCGCGGCCACGCTCTCGGGCAGCGCGGGCAGCTCCAGGCCGAGATCGGAAGCGCTGTCGGCCATCAGGGTGCCGACGCCGCCGGAGACCGTCACGATGCCGAGGCGTCGCCCGGCCGGCAAGCCGCCCGTGGCAAAGGCCTGGCCGAGCCGGAACATCTCCTCGACCGTGCGCGCGCGGATCGCGCCGGTGGCGTCGAACACGGCCTGGTACACCGCGTCCTCGCCCGAGAGGCTGGCGGTGTGCGACATCGCGGCGCGTGCGCCGGCCTCGGTGCGGCCCACCTTTGTCACGATCACCGGCTTGCCGGCGGCGCGCGCCTTGGCCAGCGCACGCTGCAGCGCAGCGCCATCGCGCGCGCCTTCGATGTAGGCGAGGATCACGCGCGTGTCGGCGTCGTCGGCCAGCCAGTCGATCACGTCGGCCACCGACACGGCGGCCTCGTTGCCGGTGGTCACCCAATGGCTCAGGCCGAGCCCGCCCTTGCGGGCCAGCGAGAAGGCGTAGGCGCCGAAGGCGCCACTCTGGCTCACGATCGCGACGTCGCCCGGCTGCGGCACGCCGGCCAGCGGCGCCGGCGAGAAGGTGGCGAAGAGCTTGCGGCGGATGTTCATCACGCCCAGGCAGTTGGGCCCGAGCAGCGCGAGCCCGGAAGCCCGCGCGCGCTCGGCGATGCGCGTCTGGGTCGCGGCGCCTGCGTCGCCCATCTCGGCGAAGCCGGAACTCAGCACGATGGCCGCACGCGCTCGTTGCGCGATCAACTGCTCGATCGCGCCCTCCACGCCAATGGCGGGCAGCGCGACGATGGCCAGGTCGATCTGCGCCGGCAGCGCGTCGATCGAGGCGAAGGCGGTCAGGCCCTGCACCTCGCTCGCGGCCGGGTTGACCGGGTAGATGGGTCCGTCGTAGCCGAGCCGTTGCAGCAGCTGGAGCGGCATGCCGCCGACCTTCTGCGGGTTCTGCGAAGCGCCGACGATGGCGACGCTGCCCGGGGAGAAAAGCGCATCGAGTTGCATGGGAAATCGGAGAGAGTCCAGAGGGATGAAGAAGGCAGATCAAGCGACCCCGGCATTGCGTTCGCATTGGCGCACCAGTTCCACCAGGCGGGGTCCGACACTCGAGATCAGCGTTTTCGCGTCCGTCTGGCTGCCCGGCATTGCGCAGTTGAAGAGCAAGGCGCGCGTGCCTTGTCGCAGGCGCGAGGTCACCGCCACGCCCAGCACGCCCATGCCAGCATCGCCGCGATTGATCGCAAAGCCGTGGCGGGTCTGCAGCAGCAGCGATTCCTCGATGCCCGCGGCGCACCGCGCCATTTCTTCGGGCCTCTGCGACTTGAGTTGGCGCAGCACGGCACTGCGTTCCTTCTCACCCAGTGAGTGCAGCCAGGCCCGCCCCATGGCGCTGCTGGCCACGCTGCGCAGTGCGCCCACGTCCGGACGCGCAAGGGTGCCGCGCTGGTACGCGCAGGTTTCGACATACACCACGTCCAGGCCGACCGCCACGCCGATCGACGCCGCGCCGCGCACTTGGTTCGCCAAGGCCTGCATGAGCGGGCGCGCTTGAGAACGCAAGGGGATCGAGACGATGTAGGGATACCCGAGGGCGACCGCGGCCGGGCCGATGAAATAGCGGTCGATGCGCTCGTCGCGGTCCAGGTAGCCCATCTCGAGCAGCGTGCGGCACAGCCGGGAGACCGTCGGACGCGGAAGGCCGAGCAGCGTCGCCAGTTCGCTGTTGGCATAGGGACGTGGATCCAACAGGAAGGTCTGCAGGATCATCAGGCCCTTGGCCAGGGTCCCCGCGAAATTGGGGTCGCCCTCGCGCAGCGCGGTGACGTCGGACTGGTGCCGGAGTTGGCGAATCATGCGCTGCACTCTAGGACGGCCCGCAGCATTCTCAAAACCCAGTTTCAATATTTGAAACTGGATGGTCTCGCGCAGGGTTCACCAGGACTGCGCCGGCGCAGGCGCAGGCGCTCCACCACCATGGAACGACCTGAGGGAGAGCATCCGGAAGCAAACCATTGCCAGGTCCCCTCCCGTCACTTGGATGGGTGCTGCTGAACGGCACCAACAAGGATGCGGACGCCCGTGAACAGCTTGACGACGTCGGGACTTGAGCGGCTCGCTCAGGGCGAGTTCTGCCGTCCGACGACGCGAGCCGTCACGGCCCCTCGGCCTTCAGCTTGCGCAGCAACTCCTCTGCGCGTTCGAGTTCGAGTCGCAGCTCACGGATCTCTTGCTCCAGCTTTTCGATGCGGACCGCGCGGGACTGCGCCGGGGCAAGGGTCTGGCAGCGGGCTTTGAGCGAGCTCAATGCTTCGGCAAGTTCTCGGCGCCGGAGCATCTGACCTTTGGAGCGCGCAAGATCGATGTCCCGCTCCAGCGCGGCCTCTTCGACTTCGCAATCGGAAGCACTCAACTGA
>DATFFA010000152.1:0-5376 GCA_035250605.1 Variovorax sp.
CGGCCGCCGCCGCGGGCGGCGCCGAGCCCATGGCCCAGCTCGCGCCGGGCCATAGCCAGATCGGCTTCGTCAGCAAGCAGATGGGGGTGCCGGTCGAAGGCCAGTTCCGCAAGTTCGATGCCCAGATCGCCTTCGATCCGAAGAAGCCCGAAGGCGGCACCGTGGCGCTGCAGGTCGACATGGCCAGCGCCACGCTGGGCGTGCCGCAGAGCGACGCCGAGCTGCCCAAGGCGCCGTGGTTCGACACCGCGCGCTTCCCCAAGGCCAGCTTCCAGTCCAGCGCGATCAAGGGCCTGGGGGGAGGACGCTTCGACATCGCCGGCCGCTTGACGATCAAGGGGCATACGCAGGAACTCGTGGTGCCGGTGACGATCACCCAGTCGGCAGACCGCTCGACCGCCACCGGAAGCTTTACGATCCAGCGCCTCGCCTTCAAGGTCGGCGAGGGCGAATGGACCGACACCTCGATGGTCGGCGACGAAGTGCAGGTGCGCTTCAAGCTGGTCCTGACAGGCCTGCGTCCACTTTGACTTTGCCATGCAAGCACCCAACGCCATGCCCCAGCCCGCCACGATGATCATCCAGTCCGTTGCCGCCGCCTCGCTGGCGGCGGCCGCATTCCTGGCCGCCGCGCAGACCGCTCCGGAGATGGCCGCGCAGCCGGCCGGCGGGCCGGTCAAGGGCGCGAGCTACGTGGTCGACCCCACGCACACCTTCGTGATGTACGAGATGGGCCACTACGGCACCACCACCAACCGCGGCCGCTTCAGCACCAAGGACGGCACCATCAAGATCGATGGCACGGGCAAGGGCGGCAAGATCGACATCACGATGGACATCAGCTCCATCAACACCGGCGTCGACCTGCTCAACCGCCACGTGCTGAGCAAGGACTTCCTCAACGTCGCCGAGTTTCCGGTCGCCCGCTTCGTGGCCGACAAGATCGACTTCAACGGCGACAAGGTGACCGAGGTCGACGGTTCGCTCACGCTGATGGGCCAGACCAAGCCGGTCAAGCTCAAGGCCAGCCGCTTCGGCTGCTACCTGAGCCCGCTGATCAAGCGCCAGGTCTGCGGCGGCGACTTCGAGGCCACGGTGGAACGCAGCAACTGGGGCATCAACTGGGGCATCCCTTTCGGCTTCGAGGACAAGGTGCGGCTCCTGGTGCAGGTGGAGGCGGTGAACATCACGGGCGGGCCGAGCTGAGCCTGAGGCCCGGCAAAGCGGAGAACGTCAGCTCGGCGAGGGTCGCCATTTGGGACCGCCTCCGCCCGTTCGGGGCTACAACAGGCTCTCCGGCGCCAGCGGCGCCAGGATCTCCAGCATCACGCGGTCCCACCAGGTCGAGTCGGGCTCTCTGGTCAGCACCTGCTCGACACCCGCCTCCTCGCTGACCCATTCGATGCGCTCGGTGCCCGGCGCGAAGCGCACCTTGTAGGCGCCCTGCTGCTTGAGCACCTCGATCAGCTTGAGCACCTGCTGCGCCATTTCGCGGCTGAAGATGATCAGCCCGATCTCGGTGTTGTGCACGTCCGAGCGCGGGTCGAAGTTCATCGAGCCGACGAAGAGCGTGCGCCCGTCGATCACGGCCGACTTGGCGTGCAGGCGCCCGATCTGCGTGCCGAAGAGGCCCAGGCGCACGCTGCGCCGGGTGCGCTGCGAGCTGAGCTCGTAGATCTCGGCACCGAGCTTGAGCATGTCTTCGCGGTAGCGCCGGTAGCCGGTGTGAACCACCGGCTCGTCGGTGGCGGCCAGCGAGTTGGTGACCACGCTGATCTTCATGCCGCGCCTGCGCACCTCGCGCATCGCCTCCAGCCCTCCCTTGCCGGGGATCAGGTAGGGCGAGACGATGGTCACGTCGGAGCGCCCGCGCCGGATCTGCTCGATGACGTTGTAGCGCACGCTGTCGACGTCCAGCAGCGGGATGCCGCCGTAGTTGGCCTGCCTGCCGATCACCCGCTCGGGCGAATCGGCGTAGGCCTCGGCCCGGGTCCAGATGAGGTCGAGCTTGCCGGCCTTGAGGTCTTCCACGATCGGGCTGTAGCCCAGCACGTCGTTGGGCGCCGGCGGGCGCGGCGGCGGCGTGGTCTGCGGGCTGGTCGCCTCCTCGAAGCGGCGCTGGCGCTCCTCGCGCGGCACGCGGGAGGCGGCCACGGCCTCGATCGGCCGCACGTACTCGCTGTTCCAGTACTGGTCGAACAGGCTCGCCAGCCGCGGGATGAGGGCGCCGGCCACGAAGGTGTCGAGGTCGATGAAGTTGGCGCCGGCCGTCTGCGTGAAGTACTCGTTGCCGATGTTGCGCCCGCCGGCCACCGCCATCGCGCCGTCGGCGATGAAGAGCTTGTTGTGCATGCGCCGGTTGACGCGGCTGAAGTCGAAGAGCGAGGCCGAGAAGCGCCCGAGCATGCTGCCGCGCCCGGCCGGGAAGGGGTTGAAGAGGCGCAGCTCGAGGTTGGGCGTGGCAGCCAGGGCGAGCAGCAGCTCGTCGTCGCCCGAGGTGTAGAGGTCGTCCATCAGCAGACGCACGCGCACGCCGCGCCGGGCCGCGTCGCGCAGCGTGCGCATCAGGTAGCGGCCGGTCTCGTCGTTGTGGATCTGGTAGTACTGCACGTCCAGCGTGCGCTCGGCGCGGCGCGCCAGCTCGAGCCGGGTGTCGAGCGCGAAGTCGCCCCCGGGCATCAGGCGAAAGCCGCTCAGGTCGGGGTCGGGCTGCGCGCTTTTCGCGATGCGGCCCAGCGTGGTGCCGGGGGAGAGCGGCACCGCCTTCGAAGGCGTGCGCTCGAACTCGGCAGGCAGCATGGCACAGCCGCTGGCCAGGAAGAGCACCGCCATCAGCGCCAGGCCCAGGCGCATCCACTGCGGCCAGAGGCTTGGGCGCGCGCGCATCGCTACAGGGCCTTGCGCAGGTTGGCCGGCGCGATGCGCAGCGCCTCGCGGTACTTGGCCACGGTGCGGCGCGCGCACTCGATGCCCTGCTCCTTGAGCATCTCGGAGACCTGGCTGTCCGACAGCGGCTTTTTCGCGTCCTCGGCGCTCACGAACTGCTTGATCAGTGCGCGCACCGCGGTGCTGGAGGCGTTTCCGCCGGTCTCGGTGCCCAGGGCCGAGCCGAAGAAGTACTTGAGCTCGACCGTGCCGTAGGGCGTGGCCATGTACTTGGCCGTGGTCACGCGGCTGATGGTGGACTCGTGCAGGCCCAGCTCGTCGGCGATCTCGCGCAGCACCAGCGGGCGCATGGCGAGCTCGCCGTGGACGAAGTAGTTCTTCTGCCGCTCCACGATGGCGGTGGAGACGCGCAGGATGGTGTCGAAGCGCTGCTGGATGTTCTTGATGAACCAGCGCGCCTCCTGCAGCCGTTGCGACAGCGCTTGGCTGCCCTCGCCCTTGTGTGCCTTCAGAGCGCCGGCGTAGATGTCGTGCACGCGCAGCCGCGGCATGACCTCGGGGTTGAGCATGACCCGGAAGCGGGCGCTGGTGCCGTGGCCGATGCGCGTGACGATCACGTCGGGGATGACCACGTTGCGCTCGACATCGACGAAGCGGCGTCCCGGCTTGGGCTCCAGCCGGGAGATCAGCTGGAGGGCTGCGCGCACCTCCTCCTCGTTGCTGCGGGTGAGGGTGGCGAGACGCTTGAAGTCGCGCTTGGCGAGCAACTCCATCGGGTGCTTGCAGATCGCGATCGCGGTGCGGCGCACCTGCACCTCTTCGTCGGTGTCGTCCTCGTCCTGCCCTGCACGCAGCTGGATGGTGAGGCACTCGGCCAGGCTGCGCGCGCCGACGCCGACCGGCTCCAGGCTCTGCAGCAGGCCGAGCGCGACCTGGAAGTGATGCACCAGCTCGTCGAACTGGTCGTTGTCGTCGCCCGCGAGGCCCGAGGCCAGCGCCGGCAGGGAGTCCTCGAGGTAGCCGTCGTCGTTGAGCGACTCGATCAGGAAGCGCAGCGCGGCGCGGTCGTTCTCCTCCAGGCGCAGGGACAGCGCCTGGCGGTGCAGGAAGGACTGCAGCGACTCCTGGCTCCTGGCCAGCTCGGTCGCATCGGGGCGCTCGTCGTTGCCGAGGTTGTTGGCGCGCGCGGGCGCATCGCCGCCCCATTCGCTGTCGTCCGGCGCCAGGTCGACGGAGCCGTCGCCTTCCCAGTCGGGCTCGCTCTCGGGGGCGTCGGCGGCTGCCGCCGTCTCGCTGTCGGCGGGCGAGGCCGGCGCGCTGTCGGCAGTGGCCGGTGCCGGCCCGGTGACGAACTCGCTCTCGCCTTCGGCCTGGCGGTCGTCATCGCGTACCGGGACGTCGGCGGCCTCGAGTCCGAACTCCTCGCGCGGGGCTTCGTCGGCGGTGCGCTCCAGGAAGGGGTTCTCGTCGAGCATCTGCTCGACCTCCTGGCTCAGCTCGAGCGTCGACAGCTGGAGCAGGCGGATCGACTGCTGCAGCTGCGGCGTGAGCGCCAGGTGCTGCGAGACCCGCAGCGAGAGCCCTTGTTTCATTGAACAGGCCCCTACATCCGGAAATGCTCGCCCAGGTACACGCGTCGCACCTCGGCGTTGTCGACGATCTCCGAGGGCGTGCCTTGTGCCAGCACGTGCCCGTCGCTGATGATGAACGCGTGGTCGCAGATGCCCAGCGTCTCGCGCACGTTGTGGTCGGTGATGAGCACGCCGATGCCGCGCTCCTTCAGGAAGTTGATGATCCGCTGGATCTCGATCACCGCGATCGGGTCGATGCCGGCGAAGGGCTCGTCCAGCAGGATGAAGCGCGGCTGGGTGGCCAGTGCGCGCGCAATCTCGACGCGGCGGCGCTCCCCGCCCGACAGCGCCAGCGCCGGCGAATCGCGCAGGTGGTCGACGCGCAGGTCGTGCAGCAGCTCGCTCAGGCGCTCCTCGATGCGCTGCTTCGACAGGGGGACGGGCCGGCCGTCGCCGTTCGGCTCGCGCTGCAGCTCGAGCACCGCGCGCACGTTCTCCTCGACCGTCAGCTTGCGGAAGATGGAGGCCTCCTGCGGCAGGTAGCTCAGGCCCATGCGGGAACGGCGGTGGATCGGCATGTGAGCGATCGGCACGCCGTCGATGCTGATCTCGCCCGCGTCGGCCCGCACCAGGCCGACGATCATGTAGAAGGAGGTGGTCTTGCCGGCGCCGTTGGGGCCCAGCAGGCCCACGACCTCGCCTTTTTCGACGCCCAGCGAGACATCCTTGACCACCTTGCGGCTGCCGTAGGTCTTTTGCAGGCCGCGCGCCTCCAGGCGGCTGTTCGGCACGTCGTTGCGGCCATTGAGCATGCCCCGGTCCTCCGTCACTTGCGCTCTTCCGCGCCGAGGGTGGTGCTCGAGCGCAGGCCGGTGCCGCTCGCCGGTGCCGCGGCAGGGGCCGCAGCCGCCGGCCGGGT